>CAYIBD010000012.1:0-10899 GCA_964361655.1 uncultured Candidatus Saccharibacteria bacterium | reverse complement strand
AGGAAAAGCGTATGCTCCCGCCACCAGGGATCGCGCCTGGCCTTACGCCTGATGTCCTCAAAATGTTCCGTGAACCATAAATTACCCCGCTCGAGAAAATAAGGGGTGATGCCGGCGATGAACACGGTGCTTGTTATCTGCTTGTGTTCAACCATTCATCACATAAACATTGAGTTACCCTTTAATCCATCAAACTTCAACAGATCCAGACACAAAGATTTACTGTGGTAGTATGCATCCAACCAAGACATTCGTGGACAGTTCTGGTACCTTCTGCTAGGATTGCATACAGAAGGGGTTCTGCTTTAATGAGATCTTTGACAAAAGGAGGATCGGGAGATGGCACACCCTGGGGTCATTACCATTGAGATGTTGGCCGATGCGGAACGCAATTTAGCAGAGGCGGTGGGAAAGGCCATCCAGCGTATCTCCTCATTGCGGAGGAACTGCGCATTTGGAGGAATACTCGCGCTCCTTGCCGCTTCCGTTCTAGGCACGCATTATCACCGCTGGCAGATATGGTTTTCCAGCGTTGTCAGTCGCGAGTGGCAGTTCCCCATCCTCATCTGGGGAATGATCGCAATTGCCGTAGTCGGTTGGACTCTTTGGTATCTCCTGTACGCGCGTTTCGGCATTCGTTGGCAAATTGCTGTTCTTGGGGAATTGGCCGCAAGGCCAGAGATGCAGCACATCCGACGGAAGTTGTATCAGATGAAGGATACATCAGAGAAACTAGCGTGGGCTGTATCGCTTGAGTCCAAGCTCACCTCCACCGCGCCTCGCTCGGTTCGCCGGCTCTTTCCCAAGCCGATTCGAGGGTAATCCTCGCTCACGGCATGCCCCGCTCTGCAGTGGCACTCGTCACTGCGGCGGGGTTTTCTTTATGCGTTATACTCATTCATCGCGCGCTCGGGGCAGGCGGTGGCGATGGTCTCGATGGCAACTAAACTTTTTTTGATGATTTTTTTAACAGTGGTTAATTCATCGCCGCGGAATTTTTGCAACACCAGATTCTCGCCTAGGACTCTTCGCTTTTTTTGGACGCCGATGCGCATGCGCCAGAAGTCCTTTGCTTTTACCGCGCGCATTACCGATTCCACGCCTTTGTGTCCGGCCGAGCCGCGGCCGTAGGAGAGTTTGGCTGATCCCAGCAGAAGGTCCACGTCGTCGTGGAGCAGAATCAGATTCTTCGGTTTGACTTTGTAATACCGGAGCGCCGGGGCCACGGCGCTGCCGGATTTATTGACAAAAGTTTCCGGCAGAAGAAAGGTAACGCGTTCCTTCCCGATTTTGCCCTCGGCGATTAGCGCTTTATACTTTGCACTTTGCGCGAATTCCGGCAGTCCGAATTTCTTTTGGCTAGCGAGCAGTGTCTCGCGGCCGATGTTATGCCGTGTGCCCTGATAGTGCGGACCCGGGTTGCCAAGACCAACGACGAGGTACATAAAACCTACGAATTACGAATATTCCCGAAGTACGAATTACGAATACCGTGTGTTCGTAGTTCGTAATTCGATCCAGTTCGTAATTCGTAGGATAGGGGAAAGGGTTGTCAAAGTCAAAAACGTGCGCTACAATGCGCCTGTGCCTGAAGATTCCGGCGTTGGTGAGCGCGAGGAAGTAGAGTCCTCATCGAAACTGAAAGCCATTCTCCGAACTTTCGGAGAATTTTTGCGCCTCACGCTGATCGCCGCGGCCATTGCGATCCCGATCCGCTACTTTATTGCGCAGCCCTTCATCGTCCGGGGGGCCTCGATGGAGCCGAACTACCATGACCGTGAATACCTCGTGATTGATGAGCTGTCGTACTTTTTCCGCGAGCCGAGGCGGGGGGAGGTCGTCGTGTTCCACTACCCCGTGAATCCCCGTGAGTATTTCATCAAACGGATCATCGGACTCCCCGGGGAGACGGTTGAGATTCGGGAGGAAGGGATCGTCATCTTCAACACCGAGCGTCCCGAAGGATTCACGCTCACGGAGCCCTACCTCCCCCCTGGCGCTTGGGAGCGGGGCAGCAGCCGCTTTACGCTCGGCCCGAAGCACTTCGTGGTTCTCGGCGACAACCGGGTCTTCAGTTCGGATTCACGGACGTGGGGGGCGTTGGAGCAGAAGTACATCACCGGCCGCGCGGTCTTCCGCGCCTGGCCCATCGCCCGATTCGGCGTACTGCCCCAACCCTGATGGATGCCTACTGCATTCCGGCGACTGCTACTATGTACTACGAATTACGAATTTTTCTCGAATTACGAATGTGGGAATTCGTAATTCGTAATTCGGTCAGCATTCGTAATTCGTAGGCTTATGCCGAAGGCAAGAGAAAAACCTAAATCCTTCCAGCGCCCGCGGGGGACGCACGACATTCTCCCCGAAGACCAGCGGTTGTGGGAGCGGATTCGTGACTCGATCCGCACCCTCTCGACCTTCTACGGTTTTGAACGGATTGACACGCCGCACCTTGAGGATACGGATCTCTTTTACGTGGGCGTCGGGAAGGCGACCGACATCGTCTCCAAGCAGCTGTATAGCTTCAAGACCCGGGGCGGGGATGCGCTAGTGCTCCGCCCAGAAGGGACAGCACCCATTGCCCGTGCCTATGTTGAACACGGGATGTCATCGTGGCCTCAGCCGGTGAAGCTATACTATGTTGGTTCATTCTTCCGGCACGAATCTCCACAGCGCGGACGCTTCCGCGAGCTCCACCAGTGGGGCCTGGAGCTCGTGGGCGATGACGCGGCCGTTGCCGATGCTCAAGTTATCCACGTTTTCCATACCTTTTTGAGGGAATGGGGGCTCGCCGAGGCGACGGTGGAGGTCAATAGCGTGGGCTGTCCAGGATGCCGGCCGGCGTACCGCACCCAGCTCACCCAGTACTATCGCGGCAAGGTCCGTGGGCTCTGCCGCGACTGTAAGGATCGTTTCCGGGTGAACCCCATGCGGCTCCTCGATTGCACCGAGGAGAAGTGCGTGATGGTGAAGAAGGCCGCCCCGCAGTTCCTGGATCGCCTCTGCGAACTCTGCCGCAATCACTTCAAAGCCCTGTTGGAGTTCCTGGAGGAGAACGCGCTGCCGTACGTGTTGAATCCGCACCTCGTGCGCGGCTTGGACTACTACACCCGAACGGTGTTCGAGCTCTTCGTCGAAGAACGGAAAGCCGCGACCGAGGAGCCGCCTACCGCAGCGCCGGCGCCGGAACGTGCGGCATCGGACGGTGCACCGGCACACGAGGCCGCCCCCGTGAAGCGGCTTGCGGTGGTGGGGGGCGGTCGCTATGATGGCCTCATTGAACTCGTGGGCGGCCGTCCAACGCCGGCGGTCGGTGGGGCGCTTGGCCTCGAGCGGCTGGTTGCGATCGTCAAGGAGCGTGGAACGAAGGTGCCCCCGGCGCCGAAGACCCGGGCGTTCGTCGTGCAACTGGGCGAGCTGGCCAAGCGCAAGAGCTTCCGCGTCATGGAAGAGCTCCGCCGGGCGGGGATCAGTGCGGCCGAGTCGTTGGGGCGGGACTCCATCCGCTCGCAGCTGAAGGTCGCCGATCGCCTCGGTGCGGAGTACGCCTTGATTATCGGCCAAAAAGAGGCGCTCGACGGGATGGTCATCCTCCGCGAGATGTCTTCCGGCATCCAGGAGACCATTCTCCAGGCGCGGTTGATCGAGACCATGAAGCGGAAATTTAAGTCCCACCCGCGGGGGTGATAGGCGCTATGGCCGAGTGCATCTTTTGCAACATTGCCAACGGCGAGTCGCCAGCGACGATCGTCTTCCAGGACCGCGAGGTCGTGGCCTTCAACGACATCCAGCCCAAAGCACCGCTCCATATGCTCATCGTGCCCCGCGAACACATTCAGTCGATTGCCCACCTCGAAGCGGACCATAGCGACGTGATCGCAAGGCTCATCTACACCGCTAAGCACATTGCAACCGCACAGGGCCTGAAGGGGTATAAGCTTGTCTTCAATGTTGGCCGCGAGGGTGGCCAGGCGGTGGATCACCTCCACCTCCACCTCCTCGGCGGGTGGGCGCGCCCCGATGACTGGAAACGTGGCTTCCAGGTTTGATTATGGTCTACGTTAAGCGGAAAGATCGGGAGACAACCCCGGCGCTCTTGCGCCGGTTCACCCGCCGCGTCCAGCAGTCGGGCATACTGCTTCGAGCGCGCAAGTCCCGCTTCTACGAGGCCAAGCCCACCCGGCGCGCTCGCCGCGAGCGAGCGCTGCGCCGGCTGCATCTCGCGCGCGAGCGAGAGCGGCTGTTGAAGTTAGGGAAACTTCGCGAAGAGAACCGCTGACGTATGTTACAGGAGCGCATTGAATCGGCGTTACGCCAGGCGTTGCGAGAGCGACGGGAACTGAACCTTTCGGTGTTCCGCATGTTGTCGGCGGCGATTCATAATAAGGAGATTGAGGAACGCACGCGGCGCGGGGAGGGACGGGCGGTGTCGCTTACGGACGAGGAGGTCATCGGCGTCATCCGTGCCGAGGTGAAGAAGCGGCATGACGCCGCCGAGGCCTATGCCCGTGGCGGGAGGCCAGATGCCGCCGAACGGGAACGTTCCGAGGCCGCGATCCTCGAGGCCTTCCTGCCGCAGGAACTTTCGGCACCAGAACTCGAAGGGCTCGTGGCCGAGGGCGTGGTAGCGCTCGGCGCGAGTTCTCCGAAAGATTTTGGGAAGGTGATGGGGAGGGTCATGGAACGGGTTCGAGGCCGAGCCAGCGGTGAGCGTGTGGCAGAGTTCGTGCGACGGCGGCTTACCCCGCCATGAAGCATGAGGTCGTTTGCATCAACCGGACCAGGCGCCGAATTCCCACCGAGCGCATCCAGTACGATATCCGAGCCGCGGTGGCCGAAGTGAGACGGAAGCGCTGGACGGGGCGCCTGCCACCAGTTATCACGGTCGTGTTCCTGCCGGATCGCGAGAGCGCTCTCCTCAATCGGCGGTTCCGAAAAAAGTCCCGTGCCGCTAACGTGCTTTCGTTTCACTTCGGTCGCGAGGGCGAGGTCATTGTTGCGCCGGCAACCATCAGTCGGGAGGCACACTCACGAGGCCATCCCTTCGGAGAGGAGTTGCGGCGGATGGTGATTCACGGCCTCATCCACCTCACCGGACAGCATCACGAGTCGTCAAGACGTGCGGGGGCGAGATTTAATCGAATGGCATTTCACCTAGAGCGGCACCTCCGAATCCAGCTCGCCGGCCGGCGGGGGGTCGAGCCGATTCGCTCGGGGAGGGCGTAGCACACAACAAGGCACCTATGCGGGGCGTTGCAGTAGGCATTGACATCGGCACGACCACGGTCACCACCGTGGTGGCTCGGCGTGAACGGGATGGGAAACTGCGCCTCATTGGCGTTGGTTCAGCACCGAGCGCGGGGGTGCGCCGCGGGGGGGTGGTCGAGGCCGAGCCGGCGGCCGGAGCGCTCCGGCGGTCGCTGCAGGCGGCCAGTCGCTCGGCAGGCCTACCCATTAAGAGCGCTATACTCGGCGTCGGCGGTTCGCACATTGGATCATTCATCAGCCGTGGCGCGATTGCGGTTTCGCGCGCCGACGGAGAGATCACGGAGGATGACGTCCGGCGGGTCATGCTGGCGGCCGAGGGGCTCATTCCCAAGAACCCCAACCGCGAGGTCATCCACCTGATTCCGAGGCAGTTCAAAGTTGATGGGGAAACCGGGATCATCGATCCCGTCGGCATGGTCGGGATGAAACTCGAAGTTGAGGCCCTCGTGGTTGATGGCGCCAAGCCAACCCTCCAGGGTCTCATCAAATGCTGCGAACTTGCCGGCGTTGAAGTAGAAGATTGGGTCTCGAGCGTCCTGGCCGCGGCCGGGCTCCTGCTTTCGAGAGAGCAGAAGGAACTCGGCGCCATCCTGCTCGATCTCGGCGCGGGGACGTCGGACTTTGCCGTATTCGAGGAAGGGCGGGTGGTGGATGTCGGTTCCTTCCCGATCGGCGGCGGCCACATCACGTCCGACATCGCCATCGGGTTTCGCACGCCCGTGCCGGTGGCTGAGGAGATTAAGCTCCGCCATGCCGTGGCGGTCGCGGAACGGACCGGCGGGCGGCGCGATCATATCCAACTGACTGACTTCGTCAGTGGGGATGGCACCGCCTTTGCAACGCGAGACCTCGTGGACATCATCGCCGCACGCCTGACCGATATTTTCGAGTTGACCACCAAGTCGCTCCGCAAGATCGGGCGCGCCGGGCTTCTGCCGGGCGGCGTGGTACTTTCCGGCGGCGTGGCTGACATCCCGGGCATTCAGGATCTTGCGCGTCGGGAGCTGAAACTTCCCGTTGAGGTCGCCAAGGCAGTGGCGAGCGATGCGATGAGTGATGTTGTGCCGCCGCGTCTTGCCGTTCCCGTCGGTTTGATCCTGTGGCAGTGGGAGCACCTCCGCACCCCCGGGCAAGGTCGGGGGAACATGTGGAGCATGCTGGCTGATCGGGCCAAGCGCATCTTACGGGCCTTCGTGCCGTGAGGTGCGCGCAGAATATTTTTATGCAATAGTATCGCTTTTTATCAAGTTTACGCCCCGCCTTCTTTCTGCTACTGCGGGGGTAAGAAATAGGCGTGTAAATAGTTACGTTTCGGAGCGGTGACCCCGACCGTCGCGGTCCACCGCGCCCTACGGAATAGAGTCTAAACCTTCTTTTTTGTGCCGCAGGTCAAACCTGAACTCGAAACATTTGCGCGGATCAAAGTCGTCGGTATCGGCGGATCGGGATCGCACGCGGTGACGCGGATGGTGGAGCGGAAGATCCACGGCGTGGATTTCATTGCCGTGAATTGCGATGCCCAGGATCTCCACCAAGCCAAAGCCCAGCACAAGATCCACATTGGGAAGAATCTCACCAAGGGGCTCGGGGCCGGGATGAACCCCGAGATCGGCCGGCAGGCCGCGGAGGAAAATCGCGATGAGATCCACGAAGCGATCAAGGGCGCCGATATGGTGTTCGTCACGTGCGGATTGGGTGGCGGGACGGGAAGCGGTGCGGCACCGATCATCGCCGAAGCGGCGAAGGAATCGGGAGCGCTCACCGTCGGCGTCGTAACGAAACCCTTTACCTTTGAAGGGTCGCAGCGCATGCGGATCGCCGATGAGGGCTGGGCCAAGCTCCGTGATCGGGTTGACGCCCTGATCACCATTCCCAACGATCGGCTGCTGAACCTCGTAGACAAGACCACCTCACTCCTCTCCGCCTTCCACGTCTGCGATGACGTGCTCCGTCAAGCGGTGCAGGGGATCTCTGACCTCATCACCCTGCCGGGATTGATCAACGTTGATTTCGCTGATGTGCGTGCCGTGATGCAAGATGCCGGATCGGCGTTGATGGGTGTGGGGATCGCCTCGGGCGAAGATCGGGCCACGGCCGCAGCGCGTGCGGCTATCAACTCGCCCCTCCTCGATATCGCGATCGATGGCGCCCGCGGCGTGCTCTTCAATGTCTCGGGCGGACAGGACATGACGATGTGGGAGATCAACGAGGCCGCCAAGGTCATCACCGAGTCCATTGACAAGGACGCTAAGCTCATCTTCGGGGCCGTGCACGACGAGCGATTGAAAAAGGGTGAGTTCAAGATTACCGTCATTGCCACTGGTTTTTCCGGGCTCATGCCAAAGCCGGTGGAGCCACAAAAGCGACCGGTAGCGAACGGCATCCCGGCCAAGGCGGCGACCGCGTCCTCGCAACAACCAACCGCGCCCCGCCCGGAGGCCGAGGAGGAGGAGTGGGGAGCCGTTCCGGCGTTCCTCCGGCGGCGGAAGTGATGCGGGGCCGGACGAGGCGTCAGGCCGAAGGGCCTTCCGGGGGCTCGCCTTGACTCCCGGCCTCCCCGGTAGCAATCTTTCCGGAAAATTTCAAAAATTTTTCTTGGACGCTCTCTCAAAGGCGATGTCGGAAGGCATCGCCTTTCCGCTTCCCCTTGTCAAACAATTCTTCCGTGTTATGACAGGTGCCGGGAGTGGGTTATCCACAGAAAAAATGTTTTACACCCTGAAAAGCCGGACGCTATAATTGGCCTGCAAATTTTTTTGATGCTGCGGCGGGACGATTCGAGCCGCCGTCAGCCAGAGATACACTCCTCATAGCCACGCAATCGACCGCTGACCCCTCTTCCTCCATGGCCGAAGCAATACTAGTCACGCGTTCTACCCCCGCCGTAAAGAACAATACCTCGCGGTTGCCCCTCCACCGCGTGTGGACCACACCGGGGCGGCATCCCTTCGATGAAGTCGAGTGGGACGAGCGGGTGGTCAAGCTTTTTGGATTTGATCGGAACTCGATCGAGTTTCCCAACCTCGAATTCCCGGTGTTTTGGTCTCAAAACGCCGCTAATATTGCGGGCTCGAAGTACTTCCGCGGCCGCCTCGGCTCGAATGAGCGCGAACGCTCGGCGAAGCAGATGATCGGACGGGTGGCGAAGACCATCCAGGGATGGGGGCTTCACTTCGGGCACTTCGATACCGCGGCCGAAGCCGATGTCTTCGGCGACGAACTCACGCACATCCTCTTGCACCAGAAAGCGGCGTTCAATTCGCCGGTGTGGTTCAATGTCGGGGTTGAGGAGAAGCCGCAGTGCTCGGCCTGTTTCATCTTGAAGGTAGAGGACACGATGTCGTCCATCCTGGAGTGGTACTGGACCGAGGGCATGATCTTCAAGGGCGGATCGGGTTCGGGCATCAACCTCTCGCCGCTCCGCTCTTCAAAGGAGACGCTCTCCAAAGGCGGGCATTCGTCCGGCCCGGTGTCCTTTATGCGCGGGGCGGATGCCATTGCCGGATCCATTGCCGCCGGCGGCTCTACCCGGCGAGCGGCGAAGATGGTGGTGTTGAACGCGGACCATCCCGATATTCTCCCCTTCATCCGCTGCAAGGCCGAGGAGGAGAACAAGATCCGGGCGTTCATGGCGGCGGGCTACGATATGCAGGATCTGAATAACGATGCCTGGAAGTCCATCCAGTACCAGATGGCCAATAACTCCGTCAGGGTCACGGATGAGTTCATGCGCGCCGTCGAATCGGACGGCATGTGGCAGACGCGCTACGTCTCGAGCGGCGAGGTGTGCGAAGAGTTTCGGGCCCGCGAGCTCATGCGCGAGATTGCCGAGGCGGCGTGGCGCTGCGGTGACCCCGGCATGCAGTTCGACACCACGGTGAACGATTGGAACACCGTGACCAACACCGGCCGGATCAATGCCACCAACCCGTGCGGCGAGTACGTGCACATTGATAATTCCGCATGTAACCTGGCGTCCATCAACCTCCTCAAGTTCTTGAACGACGACGGAACCTTCCAGCTTGATGAGTACATCCAGACCGTCCGTATCATGATCCTCGCCCAGGAGATCCTGGTGGACGGCTCGAGCTACCCCACCGAGAACATCGCCCAAAACGCCCATGACTTCCGTGAGCTCGGCTTGGGCTACGCTAACCTCGGTGCGTTTTTGATGGCGCTCGGGCTGCCGTACGATTCTGATGGGGCGCGGGCAACAACGGCCGCCCTCACCGCGCTCATGTGCGCTGAGGCCTATCGCTACTCCGGCGAGGTTGCGAAGCGCATGGGCCCCTTCCCGGGTTTTGCCGTGAACCGCGAACCCATGGTGCGGGTTTTAAAAAAGCATCGCGAAGCCATGGCGGGCGTGGATCGCGCCCGGGCGTTCGACCCGCGCATCGTTGATGCGGCCAGCCAGGCGTGGGATGAGGCGGTGCGGCTGGGAGAAGCGATGGGGGTGCGGAACTCCCAGGTTACCGTCATTGCGCCGACCGGAACGATCGCCCTCATGATGGATTGCGATACCACCGGCATCGAGCCGGACTTTGCCCTGGTGAAGACCAAGACCCTGGTCGGCGGCGGGACGATGACGATCGTGAACCGAACCATGCCGCGTGCGTTGAAGCGCCTCGGTTACACCGAGCCCGAGATTCAGGAGATCGTTGGCTACATCGAGCGCGAGGGGATGGTTGAAGGGGCGCCGCACGTGAAGGAGGAGCACCTCGCGGTCTTCGATTGCGCCGTCAAGCCGGCGTCGGGCTCGCGTTCAATCTCCTGGCAGGGGCACGTCAAAATGGTCGCCGCGGCCCAACCTTTTATTTCCGGCGGCCTTTCCAAAACCTTCAACATGCCGCACGAGGCCACGGTCGAAGAAATTATGGAGGCCTACACCATGGCCTGGAACATGGGCATCAAGGCCTTTGCGGTCTACCGCGATGGCTCCAAAGCCACACAGCCCTTGGTTACCGTGAGCGGCAAGGGTACGGCGACGAAGCAACAATCAGCACTGCCATTCGCTCCGACGAAGCGTCCGCTTCCGCCGACCCGCGCCTCGGAAACCCATAAGTTTTCCATTGCCGGGCACGAGGGCTTCCTCACCTACAGCATTTATGACGACGGCGGGCTCGCCGAGATTTTCATCCGCATGGCCAAGCAGGGTTCGACCCTGGCCGGGCTCCTCGACGCCTTTGCAATTACCGTTTCCGTGGCGCTCCAGTACGGCGTGCCCCTAAAGTCGCTCGCCCGGCGCTTTGTCTACGGGCGCTACGAACCAGCCGGATTTACTGCGAACCCCGATATCCAGGTGGCCACTTCCATCACCGACTATATCTTCCGGTACCTGGCCAAGCGCTTCCTCTCTCCGGAAGACCTCGTGGAGGTCGGTATCAACGGGCACTCGCCCGCACCATCAGCGACCCTGAACCACGTTGACGTGCCGAAGCTCGAGGCCACCAAGGCCATACCGGTCTACGCCGATTCGGTGTGCCGCTCCTGCGGCGGGATGCTGGTCCAGACCGGATCCTGCAAGACCTGTTTGCAGTGCGGGAATACGACCGGAGGGTGCTGACGGTGCGGTTCCCTCGGCAATGCTCCTCGAAAACACGCGCGGCTGCTCCAGCGAGCAGCCGCGCT
>CAYIBD010000011.1:0-19675 GCA_964361655.1 uncultured Candidatus Saccharibacteria bacterium | reverse complement strand
CATTGCAGGCCGAGGTGGTCTTTCCAACTCCGCCCTTGTTATTGCAAAACGTGATCACCGCGGCTGCCATGGTAATTGTACCATAGCGCCTCGCCCGTCGGTTGACAATACAGCGGGACGTTGCAAAAAGGCGTAAAACAGTTACAATGTTAGCGACGCCCGGGTGCTGGAACTTGGTAGACAGTGTGGTCTCAAAAACCACTGGGGGCAACCCCGTGAGAGTTCAAATCTCTCCCCGGGCATTAACGCCGTGTGGGTTTTCCCGTTTTATTCGAAGCGCAGCCCCGCCGAAAACGGGGCGAGCACGACAACAAAACGCAATCCCGCTGATTCCGCTGAAAGTGGAATGTGCGGGACAACTCCCACCTCGCCCACCACGTTGAAAAAGTCAATGCCTCCTCGATCGAAAAGCGCATAGATCAAAGTGAAAGATCGGTAATAAATCATGAAAAAACAAACAATTTTTTATTTAGTCGTCGCCGTTGCAGCCCTGATTCTTGTAGCCGGTGGTATATATAAATATCGCGACTGCGCAAAAGTGATCAATTACATACCGCCACGAGAAGGGAGAGATGCGGGCAGCGGTTTTTATGGCGTAGCTCACTCACTAGATAAAGGTGATTATTATATTTACAAGTTGCGTAAGTTTAGGACATCGAATGACGCGATGCGTGCGTGTATTTGGGGATAGATTTTTATGATTTGATTTGGCATGACAAAAAAATTATTCGTAAAATATCCTACACCTGCAAAAGAAGAATTAAAGACGGGGATGACTGAATTTTCAAAAACAACAAAAAGAATAGGCGGCGAAAAATTTTGACCTCTCGTGAGGGCGGCGCCCCCATCACCACCTGGCTCCTGATGCGGGATTTAAAATTTGCGGTTGAGCAAGAAGAAATATGATACTGCCCTTTCTCTTTTTCCCAATCTTTGCTCTCTGGATACTTGGCATGATGATAGCAAGCATACTGACGACAATTGACCTATCAAGCGCCCCATGTCTGAAACTTTAAGGAGAGAGCTGGAAGACATTACACAGACTAAGAAGTGGGAAGATTTACCACCGAGTATACGAATCATAGAATACCCTCAACCGCCACAGTGGCAGTTCAATTGCTTTGCATATGCGCTAGGGTTGCAGAAAGTACCTCCATTCCTTATACCTTACCGTGATTGCTTTATCTATAGTCCGTTCGTCAGAAAGCTAATCTCCAAGAAGGAACTCGTTAGAGTTATCGGTGCACCTAAAATAAATGATATAGTTCTATATTCCGATGGTAGCAAACTCACACATGCGGGCATCATAGCTTCCGAAAGATTGATAAACTCCAAATGGTCAAATGGCCCCGTTCTAAGCCACCCTCTATGGGAAGTACCGGCGTCCTACGGGAGTAGGGTGACCTACTACCAAGGTATGACCTCTGAACGAGCATTCCAACTCTGTCAACTCTATCAGGAGTTCAATGTTGATCCGGACCAGTCCAGGCAACCATCTACATAGTGACCACCGCCCTACACATAACAAAATCTAGAATAGAAAATAATAAATGTGGTATGCCTGCGATGGAAAAATTCAGTAAATGGGCAAACAGACGGGATTACAACTTCCCGTGGGCCCATAAAAACGTATCCGGCGTTCATAGGCCAAAGAACTTGTTGGCGCCATTTTATTTGCTTGGAGCAATTATGCGAACCATAGCCGTTTTACCTCTTTTTCTAATGCTAAAATTGATTTTTCTCGTGCTCGCAATAATCGTGTGGCCCTTAGAAAAATGGGATCAGTTGAAAGGCAGAACTAAAGACTAATAAGACCAAATTGTAAAGTCAGTAACGAACGAGTGGTAGCGTGGTAGCAACGAACGCCGTAACACAATGGGGCACCCCAAAAGTGAGGAGATATTATGAACCGGGGCAGGCCCAAAATCCACTACGACCGGGAGAGCGGCGTGCTCTCCATAGAGGTGAAGAAGGCAAAGAGCGTTGACTCCGACATCCAGGGCAACGCGGTTATTGACTACGACCGCCGCGGGGACATCGTGCGCGTCAACCTCTACCGGCTCGACTTTAGTGCGTTCAGAAAAGCTAAGCGTGCAATGAAACGTTTTGCGCGCGTAGCTTAACGACACAAGTACTCAAAACCCGAACCCGGCCTAGGCGGCCGGTTTTGGTTTGAGCAACTTTTGGTAAACAGAGACTGCGAGCAATCCGACGGCTATGCCAATGATCGCGCCGCCCACGATATCGCTCGGCCAGTGGAGGCCGGCGGCGATGCGATTAATGGAGAGTGAGAGCGCGAGAGCGTAAAAGAGCAGACTCATCTTGGGATAATAGCGCGAGACCACGGCGGCAATGGCAAAGTAAAAGGCGGCGTGGCCAGAAGGGAACGATCCGCCAGAGCTATGGCTCACGAGCCGATGGAGATCGGGTAAAGCTTCAAACGGCCTCGGCCGGTCGTAAAAAAATCGGATCAGCTCAACCACGCCGAAGCGCGAGATCAGGGCCGCGACAAAGGCGACCAAAATCATCTCCCAATTCTTGCGCCGTAAGTGAAAAAACCTCGGCAGGAATGCAGCTACTCCGAATGCGACGAGACCCGCCAGTGCTAAGTAGCCAAAGTATTCGGCCCGGAAAATAATCAGCGCATCCGCCCACGGCCGCCAAAACACCCACGAGTTCAGCCACTGCAGAATCGCTACATCAATTTCGTACATACATAATATCGTCCATACAACCTAACTCCCAACACACGGCCTAGCCTCAAATGTGCTTGTATCAATAGACTGGCGTATTGATATAACTGATTTTCGCCGTTCGCCGAGGCCTTATGCCACCCCAGAACTTCAGGCGTGGATGGCCCGCTTCCAGCGGCGCATGCTGGACCGCGACCCCTTCACCGGGAGCGTGATTGCATTGAGGAACCGCTCGATGGCATCCAGGATCCGCTGCCCGCGCGACTCACGGAAGAAGCGATCGAAGACGGTATGGTAGCCCTGGCCCGATTTTACAAGCTCGCGCTGGATAAGCCAGACGGTGGTCTTGCTCATCTTGAGGGCCGTTGAGACCGCCCCGCCGCTGTAGCCGCGCTGGAGGAGTACGGCGGCCATGAGGCGCTTGGAAAGCATGATTTTTTCCGTCGGCGAGAGGAGATCATCGAGGAACCGGCGCAGAAGGGCGTCATCGCTAATCTTTACCAGCGTCTGAATGAACGCCCGCGTCATCTCCTGCTGCATCTCCCGCGAGAGGGGGTTCCGGGAAACCCTTGGCATATCACCATGATGCCCATATGGCGCAATCGTATCAATAGACTGGCGTATTGATATAAATGGGAGAACGGGGGTAGCAGCAGCGAGGTGCTAAGCTTCTACCGCGGCGTGGCGAGCGTGAGCAGATTGCGATAGATCATGGCCACGGTGAGCGGACCCACGCCGCCGGGAACAGGCGTGATGTAGGCGGCCTTTTGGCTGACCGAACTAAAATCCACGTCTCCGGCTAGCGCGGCTCCCGGCTTCCAGCTCCTGGCTCCCTGCTGGTTGCTGGTAGCTGGTGGCTGGTGGCTAACGGAAGTTCCGGCATCAACCACCACCGCCCCCTCCTTCACCATATCGCCGGTGATGAGGCCGGGTTTGCCCACACCGCTAATGATGATGTCGCCTTTTTGGGTGAATACCGAAATATCAGGAGTGTTTTCGTCAACCACGGTAAAGGAGACCTTCTCATTGGCGAGCCACGCGGCGACGGGCTTGCCAACAAGCGTGCCGGCACCGACCACCACCACGTGCCTGGCTCGGTAATCAATGCCGTATTCTTGGAAAAGCGCATGGATCGCGCCGACCACCGGCGGCAGAACCTTGGCCTTGCCGACCGCGAAGTCCCCTACTGCCCGGGCGGAGAGCACATCCACGTCCTTTTCCGGCGGCACGCTATTCAAGATATATTGGGTATTGATATGCGGAGGCAGCGGCAGCTGGATAATGATGCCGTCAGGATCGGCCTGGTGGACAATCGTGGCCAGGCGCTTGCGGAGATCATTGGCAGAAATATCAGCCGGATAGTCGTAGATGCGAAAATCAACGCCGAGCTCTTGGGCGACTTTTTTCTTCTTGGCGATGAATTTCTGAATAACGGGATTCTCACCAACCACGACCACAGTGAGGGAAAGCTTCTTCGCCCCGATTTCTGCTTTCAGCCCTTCTAAAATCTTTGCGGCAAGCGCTTTGCCATCGAGAATTATCATGGCATCGTGAACCGCTTCGCGAGCCGACGAACATCGCGCCTGATGGCCGCCGCCAGCCGCCGTTGCTGGAGCGTATCGTCGATTAAGCCGGCAACGGCATCCATCTCGCGCTCCTTCATACCGCGGGTGGCGATAGCCGGGGTGCCAAGCCGGATGCCGGAAGGATCGAAGGGCGAGCGGGTCTCAAAAGGAATGGTGTTGCGATTGGCAATGATGCCGACTTGCTCCAGCCGGTCCTGGGCTTCGCGGCCGGAGAAGCCGAGGTTGGTGAGATCAATGAGCATCATGTGGTTATCCGTACCGCCGGACACAAGCTCGAAGCCCCGCCGGGTGAGTTCGCGAGCAAGCGCCTTAGCGTTCCGCACGATCTGCCGGCTATAGCGTTTGAAGCTTGGCTTCATGGCCTCGCCAAGACAGACGGCAATGGCCGCGGTCTGGTTGTCGTGCGGCCCGCCCTGGAGCCCGGGAAATACCGCCTTATCAATCGCCGAAGCAATATCAATCCCCTGCCGCTTGGCTAATCGCGAATTGCGATTCGCAAAAATGATCGCCCCCCGCGGGCCGCGAAGGGTTTTGTGGGTTGTGGTGGTGACCACGTCGGCGTGCGGGAACGGTGAGGGATGCGCGCCGGCAATAATCAGGCCGGCGATATGGGCAATGTCAGCCATAAGATAGGCGCCGACTTCGCGGGCAATCGCAGAAAATTTCTTGAAATCGAAAATCCGAGGATAGGCCGTGGCGCCGGTAACAATCAGCTTGGGCCGGGATTTTCTGGCCAAGCGCCGAACCTCCTCATAATCAATGAAGCCATCGCGTCCTAGGCCATATTGGACCGATCGCCAAAATTTCCCCGAAGCGCTCACTTTCCAGCCGTGGGTCAAATGCCCTCCAAAAGGCAGCGACATGCCCATTAAGGTCTCGCCCGGTTTCAAGAGCGCCAAATACACCGCAAGGTTGGCCGGCGAGCCGGAATAGGGTTGGACATTCACGTGCCAGTGCCCCGCGAGGTGGAAGGCCTTTCGTGCTCGTTCTTTGGCCAGCTCCTCAATGCTGTCAACGACCCTGTTCCCGGCATAGTAGCGCTTGGCCGGGTAGCCCTCGGAATATTTATTGGTCAGCTCTGACCCCAGCACCTCCAAAACCGCTCGGGACACAAAGTTCTCCGAAGGGATAAGGTCAATGGTCTCGGCCTGACGCTTCCGCTCGGCCTCTATCAATTTTGCCAGTGCCGGATCTATTCTCTTTAAGCTTCTCAAATCCATAAGCAGATCTTACGCTCCACTACGAATTACGGATCTCAACCGAATTACGAATTCGTAATTCGAAAACCATTCGTAATTCGTAGGAATTCATCGAGCTTCTTCTTGGTGATCGCGCCCATGCGAAGAATTTTGGGGTTGTCGGGGTGAGTAAGATCGAGAACAGTTGATGGCGGTGATGGCGGGAGCTGGCCGCCGTCCACGATGAGATCAGGGCGCGGCACGTGCCGGCGGAAGATTTTCTGCACTTCGATACTCGAGGAGGCGGACTCACTGCCCGAAAGGTTGGCTGAAGTGCCGATGAGCGGGTTGGGACAGCGTCCGAGGAGCTCGCGCATGAAGGGATGATCCGGCACGCGAAGCCCCACGGTCCTCATGCCGCCGGTGACGATGTCAGGCACGCTCGGCTTTTTCCGCAGCACCACGGTGGTCGGGCCGGGCCACATCTCCTCCAGGCGTTTCACGAGCTCTCGCTCGATAAAGGCGTAGCGGCCCGCCACTTCAACATCGCGCACGAACACCGGCAGGGCCTTGACGTGCGAGCGGGCCTTGATGCGAAAGACCTTGCGGACAGCATCGGCACGCGTGATATCGGCGGCGAGGCCGTAGACCGTATCCGTGGGCACGGCCACCACCCCGCCGCGCCTCAAGAGCGAGACCACCCGCTCCAGAACTGCGGCTTGATTCCGTTCGGTAAGGTGTAGGACATCCATTTAAATAACAATATTCACGATCCGTCCTGGCACGTAGATAAACTTCCGCATCGGTTTTGATCCAACCCACTTACGGACTTTCTCGCGGGCGAGCACCATCTCTTTTACCTTGGCCTCATCCATCTCGGCTTCAACCTCAATCCGATCGCGCACCTTGCCGTTAACCTGAATGATCAGAGTTTGACGTCCGGCTTTCAAATAGTAGGGATCGGCCTTGGGCCACGGGCTCCGGTGGATGCTCGCTTTATTGCCAAGCTCGCGCCACAATTCCTCGGTGATATGCGGAGCAAACGGGGCGAGGAGCTTCAAAAATGTTTCGATCTCCTGCTTAGCGACTGCTTGGGGATCCCTTTCAAAGGCATTCAAAAGCACCATCAGGGCCGAGATGGCGGTGTTATATTGCAGAACCGCCACATCGTCAGTAACTTTCTTGATCGCCCGATGAGTTACCCGCATTATGTCATTCTGAGCGGAGCGAAGAATCTCGGGAGATCCTTCGGGCTTCGCCCTCAGGATGACGCTTCGCGTTAACTTCCACACCCGATTCAAAAACCTCGTCAGCCCTCGGATGCCCTCGTCTCTAAAATCCCCTCCTTCGGTGAAAGGTGCTAAGAACGCAAGGTAAAGCCGTATGGCGTCAGCGCCAAAGGCCCTGATATAAGGATCGGGGCTTACGATATTGCCTCTGGATTTTGACATTTTCGCGCCGCCGGAGGTGATAAGGCCATGCGCCCGGAACGTCGTGAACGGTTCGTCAAAGTGTACGAGGCCCCAGTCATGAAAGGCCATAGCCAGAAAGCGCGAGTACAGAAGATGGAGCACGGCATGCTCTGCGCCGCCAATATACGTATCCACCGGCAGCCACTTTTTGGTAATTTCTGGATCCCAAGGGACTTGCCCTGAGCGAGCGGAGTGAGTCGAAGGGTAGCGGAGGTAATACCAGGCCGAATCGAGGAACGTATCCGAAACATCGGTCTCGCGATACGCCCATGACTTGCATTTCGGGCATCGGACTTTGTAAAATTTTTCAGAAGTCGTGAGGGGAGATTTATCCGTCCCGGTTGGTCGGAAGTTCTTTATATAGGGAAGTTTTACCGGCAAATCTTTCTCCGGTACGACATGAATCATAAACTCCTCACCGTCGAATGTTGCATAATCAATACCGTACCGCAATTTGGAGTTTTGGCTTTTGGATTTGTTTCGGATTTCGGGTTTCGGATTTAGAATTTCCCAACATCTACGGCAGTAGATGATGGGTATGGGGGGCCCCCAGTAGCGCTGGCGCGAAATCAGCCAATCGCGAAGGCGGTAGTGAATCTCGCGCTTCCCGCCGACGGCTGTAGTAATTGCCCACTTCGCTTTTTCTGAATCTATACCATTGAACGATCCGGAATTTCTCAGTATCCCCTCTCCGGTGTATACCTCATGGCCACTCAACAGTTCGAGTACTCGTTGATGAGAATCTGGGGTCAAGAACTTTTTCAACTCCTGCTTCGTCAGCCATAGGATATCGTGTCTGCCTCGTTCCTCCTCGGTAATTTCTTCCTGCTTTCCATCTTCCAGCTTAAAGTGCAACACGCGCGCATGAGCAAAGCGATTCACTTTCTTCGGGACGTGATAAAACTTGGCATGCATCATGCCGAAATCTTCGATCAATCGGGGGTGAGAAAAACCTGTTTCCTCTCGAATCTCCGCTCTGGCGGCTTCTTCAGCAGTTCGCCATTTCTCGATCCCGCCAGTGATAAACGTCCCCCACGCCACCTGCTTCCACTTTAGCCCGATGTATTTCTCTTCCGACCAGTGCTGAACGATGGCGATGATCGTGTCGCGATGGTCGAAGGGTAGTCCATCGACGATTTTCCCTGGCTCAGTTGATTGGGTGAGTACCGGCTCGATGACATCTCGGACCAGCAGCTTAAATTTCTTCGCAAACTCGAAGTCCCGCTCATCGTGTGCTGGCACGGCCATGATGGCGCCGGTGCCGACATGCCCGAGCACGTAATCCGCCACCCACACCGGAATTTCCTCTTTGTTCGCCGGATTGATTGCCTTAACACCTTTCAGTTCAACACCGGTCTTCTCTCGTCCCTCGGCAATCCGTTCTTCTTCGGTTTTACGTGTCGCCGTACGAACATACCGTCTCACCTCTTCTAGATTCTGAATTCTAGATTCTAGATTCTGGATCAGAGGGTGCTCCGGCCCCAGCACCATGTAGGTCGCTCCGAAAAGCGTATCCGGCCGCGTCGTAAATACCTCAATACTCTTGTCGTCGCGAGGGCGAAGCCCGTGGCGATCCCGTCGGGATTGCTTCGCTCCGCTCGCAATGACGATCGGAAAGATAATGAGGCCCCCCTCACTTTTGCCGATCCAGTTCCTCTGCGCCACTTTGATCCGCTCTGACCAATCGATCTTCTCGAGGTTTTTCAGGAGCCGCTCGGCATAGGCCGTGATCTTAAAAAACCACTGTTCAAGGTCTTTTTTGACGACTTTAGTACTGCAGCGCTCGCACTCGCCATTGATGACCTGCTCGTCAGCCAGCACGGTCTTGCAAGACGGGCACCAGTTGACTGGAGATTTTTTCCGATAGGCCAGGCCGCGCTTGAACATTTGCCCAAAGATCCACTGGGTCCATTTATAGTAATCGGGGTCATAGGTTTCCAGCCGTTCCTCCCAGGCAAAGCCGTTGCCCATGGCGCTAAGCTGGCGGTAAAAATTTTCTTCCGAGTCCTTGGCGTGTTCAGTCGGATGCTTGCCAATTTTGATGGCAAAATTCTCGGAGTGAATGCCAAAGCCATCCAGGCCAATGGGTTCAAAGACATCGTAACCCTGCATCCGCTTCATGCGTCCGTAGATGTCTACACCGGTGAAGGTACGCATGCCGCCGATGTGCAGCCCCTCGGCCGAGGGATAGGGAAACATCATGAGGTTGTAAAACGGCCGCCCATGGCTCGCTCCGACTGCGAAGCAAGGCGAGCGAGCCTCGCTTTTGGCGGGCCGCCGGGCACGCCGAAAATCCGGCTCATAGGTTTTCTCCTTGAGCCAGCGCTTTTGCCATTTGAGCTCGATGTTCTTTGGGTCGTATCTCATAGCCGAAATAGTCGCTTGGCACTCTCGGTTGTCAGACCAGCAACCTCATCGTACGGAATCCCGCGCAGTTCCGCAATTTTCTTGACGGTTTCGATGATGTAGGCCGGCTCGTTGCGCTGGCCTCGGTAGGGCACGGGGCTGACGTAGGGCGCATCGGTCTCAACGAGCAGGCGATCCAGAGGAGCCTTCTTAACTACCTCGTCATAGTCCCTGGCGAATGTGATGACCCCGCCAAATGAGAAGTAAAATCCGAGATCAAGAAGCTTCTTGGCATCCTCCCAGGAGCCGGAGAAGAAGTGCACCACCCCCTTTGGGCGAGAATCATGAAGCACGAAGCATGAAGCAAGGATTTTGATCAGATCGGCAAAGGCGTTACGACAGTGGATGACCAGCGGCTTTCGAACTTCGTATGCCAGCTCGAGCTGCTGGACAAAAACATCGCGTTGCTTCTGCTTTGCCCGCTCAATTTCTTCTTGCGGTAATCCGCCTTCGCCAAGAGCTTCCGCCGTCGCTAAAGCTTTGGCGGACAAGTCGGCGGATGCTCCATTTTGCAGCCGCGCGCTCCGCTTGCGGACAAAATGGGCATAATCGAGCCCGCACTCGCCGATGGCCACCACCTTGGGGTGCTCGGCGATATTTCGAAATTTCGATATATCGAATGCCTCCTGCCGTTTCTCTCGAAGTTCCCAGGGATCGTGGTGTGAATCAAGGTCAGCGTGATTGGGATGAAAACCGACCGTGGCCCAGACGCCATCTGGATATCGCTCGGCGCGTCGCACGGCACCCTCCGACGTTGAATATTGCGTCCCGATATTGATAATGCCAACACCAGCGTCAAGAGCGCGCTGGATCACCGCCTCCCGATCTTGGTCGTAGGCGGCAAACTGGGTATGGGCGTGAGAATCAATGAGACGGAACGTCACGATAAACGCCACGGCAGCATGCCATGGCAGACGCTATGAGAGGCGTGGAAACAATGTCCCGCTTTTTCGAATTTCTATAACCACTCCCTCGCGAAAAGCGATCTGCTGCTGGATCTTTCCGGCTGTCTCGGGCAGGAAGGGTTGCAGCAAATTTGCAATGGTGGAGACGAGGTAGGCGGCATTGGTGATAATGCGCCGGAACTCGGCCGGATCCGTGACGGCCCAGGGAGCGGCGGCATTCAGATAGCGGTCAGTGAATGAGATGAGCCGCCACACTTCGGCCAGGGCCTCATTCAGCCGAATGTCGGAAAACGCCTGCTCGTAGTTGGCAAAGGCCGTATGGACGGCATCGCGGACGTTTGCCAGTAAGTCCCGTGGGAACTGGAAGGCAACCGGACTAATCTTTTCGCCGAGTGCAGCCACCCGGGAGACGAGATTGCCGAGGCCATTGGCGAGATCGCCGTTATAACGTTCCTCGAACTTGGCCAGGCCAAAATCGCCGTCCTGGCCCGAAGGAACTTCGCGTAAGAGATAATAGCGTACAGGATCAGTGCCGTATTTCTCAATGAACGCCAGGGGATCAACCACGTTGCCAAGGGTTTTAGAAATTTTCTGACCGTCCACCGTGACATAGCCGTGGACAAAAAGGGCTTTGGGGAGCTCGAGCTTGGCCGAAAGCAAGAACGCCGGCCAATAGATGGCATGGAAGCGCAAAATGCCCTTGCCGATCACATGGAGATCCGCCGGCCACCAGTGGCGGTAGAGATCCTCGTCCCATCCGAAGCCCACCCCGGATTGATAGATGTTCAAGGCATCGAACCAGACATAAATCCGCTGGCTTTCGTCCCCAGGCACTGGCACACCCCAATTCCGGGCGCGTTCGTTCGAGCGGGAAATACTGATATCCTGGAGCGGCTGCTCAAGAAAGGCCAATGCTTCGTTCTTTCGGGTCTCCGGAATGATAGCCAGCCGGCCGGAGCTGATGAGCTCGCGGAGTTCCGTTTGATAACGCGAGAGGCGGAAAAAGTAATTCTCCTCTGACACAACCTCAAGCTGCTTTCCTGGATGTTCACGACATTCGCCCTCCGGGGTGAGTTCGTCCTCGGTATAAAAGGCCTCACAGCCGACACAATAGAGGCCCTGATAGGCCTTCTTATATATATCACCGGCATCCACACAACGCTGCCACAACTGCTGGCTCGAAGGATAGTGACGCACCGTATCGCTCCCCTTCTGAAAGACATCCAAGTGGACGCCGAGCTTCCGGCCGAGCTCCTCGAAGGCGCGGGCGTTCGCATCAATGAATTCCTGAAGCGGGGCATGGGCTTCTTGGGCGGCCTCGACGTTCTTCAGCGCGTTATCATCACTGCCGGAGAGGAGCAACACGTCTTCGTCTTTGATGCGATGGTAGCGAGCGATGACATCGGCCTGGACAAATTCCAAAGCATGGCCAATGTGGGGCTTGGCGTTCACGTAGGGAATGGCGGTGGTGATGTAGAATTTTTTATGCCCCGCAACCATGCTCCTGGAGCGAGAATCCCGATGGTATCAAAAAACGGGCTTCCCGCCCGTCCAACCGTACCACAAAACCGCTACTCCTTCAAGCGGCGCCCTTGTCTCCAAATTGGAAGAGGCCGCGCTTCTTCCGATCGGTGTCGGTGAGGAATTCAACCACAATCGCGGCGATCGGCACCGCGAGGAAGAGGCCGAGAAGGCCGCCGAGGGCTCCGCCCACCAAGAGCGCCAGGATCACGAGGAGCGGATTCAACCCCACGGTCCGCTGCATGACCATGGGTACGATCAAGTGGCTTTCGAGCTGCTGAACCAGGACGTAGGTGAGGGCAACGATCAGGGCGAGGAACGGCGAGGAGAGGAAAGCAAAGAAGACCGCCGGTACGGCAGCGAGAATCGGACCGATGATAGGGACGATCTCGAGAATGGCAGCCAGCAGTGCCAGGGAGAGCGCATAGCGGATGCCGAGCGCTACCAGTGCGACGTAAACGAGTATGCCGATCGCGAGCGCGAGCACGAGCTGCCCCCGGAGCCACTGCCCGATCTTGGCCTGTGAACGCTTCCAGAGGTCAAGTACGTATTCCTCGTCGCGGAGCGGCGTTACCATGCGGAGGAAGTGCTCGATGCCGTTTTCCTGACTCGCGAGGTAGAACGAAACGACGATGAGGATAATGCCGTAGAAAATGCCGCCCACCACGCCGAAGAGGACATTGAGGGTATTCCCCCCAACGGCACGAATATCGAACGGCGGATTCAGAATAACATCCTCTGCCCCGCCAGAGAAGAATGAGTAGAACGGGAGGGTCTGGAAACCGCGGAGCTCCTGGAGAAGAATACGCTGGTAACGCGGGAACGAATCAAGGAAGGCGCGGAATTCATCAACCAGCGACGGGACGACGAGAGAAATTACGCTGCCGATGATGGCAAAGGCGATAACATAAATGATGAGAACGGCAAGCACCCGCGGCAGGCGATAGCGCTGCAGCCAGCGCACCCCCGGTTCAATACCCGAGGCGATGACAACCGCAAAGAGGAGGGCTGCGATCACCCGCCGGAGCGAAAAGAGCGCCACGACGAGTGCTGCGACCACCACCACACGGAAGAGCGATCGATAGCTGATATCGAATTGGGTCGGTTGGAAATCAGTCATCATCTCACGAAAAAGTTTCGAGGAGCGGCTGGAGCCGCCGAGCCGTTACGTCGGGGCCAAGGACGGCCAAATTCAGACGTTCCGGCCGCAAGAGTTCCGCTGCCACCTTCTGCATGTCGTCCGGTTGGACCGCGTCTATCCTAGCAAAAACTTCATCAACTGTCACTGGTTTACCGGTCAGCATCTCCTCGCCGCCGACGAAACTCGCTACGGCATTGGATGCCTCGAGCGACATCAGCGTCCGCCCCTTGAGGAAGTCGCGGGTGCGATTGAGCTCATCCATGCCCACCGCCTCGTCACGGATGCGCCGGTACTCTTCCAGTATCGCCCCAACCGCCTTCGCGACGTTCTCATGCGCCACGCCGGCATAGGTCACCATAGCGCCGCGGTTTGAATAGTAATCGCAATCGGTTGAAACGGCGTAGGCGAGCCCCAGCTCTTCTCGGATTCGCGAGAACATCCGCGAGCTCCAGCTCCCGCCGAGCACGGTGGCCAAGAGCTCAGCCGCGTACCGCCCGGGTTGGAACGCATCGTAACCACGAAAGCCAACTAGGAGGTGAGTCTGATCGGTTTTCTTTTCTACCGTAAGCAGCTGCGGCTCCTGCTGCGCTTCGCGGAGGGGGGGCTTGGTACGCTGGGGCTGGCTGTGGCGGATATCAGAGAAGAGCGCTCCGATTCGGGTGATCGTTTCATCCTCGTTGATGCTCCCCGTCACGACCACGGCGGTATTGACCGCCACGTACTGATGGCCGAAGTACTCCAGGAGGCCATCCCGATTGAGCATCCGGATCGTCTCTTCGCTCCCGCCCACCTCCCGGCCGGCGGGCTGATCGCCGTAGAGCAACCGCTCCCACATCTCGCCGATATAGGTAGTCGGCGTGTCACGACGGAGGTGTAGCTCCTCGACCACGACCTGTTTCTCGCGCTCGATCTCCTCGACCGGCATGATCGAATGCTTATAAATATCAGCGAGAATCTCAAGTGCCCGTTCCGTATAGGGCTTCCCGGCTTTAATGTAATACCCGGTGGTCTCGTGATCCGTAAAGGCGTTCGAGAGCGACCCCATGCCGTCAAGCTCCTCCCGGATGGCCTTGGCATTGGGCCGTTTGGTCGTGCCCTTGAAGAACATGTGTTCGAGGAAGTGCGAGATGCCGTTTTCTGGCTTGGTTTCAAAGTCGGATCCGGTGCCGCACATGATCAACACCGTCACGGTATTCGTGCCCTGCATGGGTGCGGTTAAGATCCGCAGACCGTTTTCTAATGTTATTTTCTTAAACACGAAGTATCCTTTTTGCCGTAGTTCTGAATCATGAAGCAAGAATCATGAATCATGCAACGTGCGGCCCATGATTCAAAATTCAAGATTCTTGATTCAACGACTAAGCTTCCCTGAAAAATATGCGGGCAGTTCCACTGTTGCAACCCGTTCCTGCTTCATGGTATCTCTATCTCTCACCGTTACGGTGTCATCCTCGAGGGTCTGGAAATCGACCGTAACACAAAATGGCGTCCCGATCTCGTCCTGCGAATAATATCGTTTGCCTATGTTCCCTCTATCATCCCAGGCCACGAGCGCCCCCCGGTAGGTACCGAAGGGGTGCCGCAGCGCTTTATAAATTTCCTGTGCCTTGGCCACAAGATCTGGCTTGTTTGCCAGCAACGGAAACACCGCGATCTTCACCGGGGCCAGGGCTGGCGGGAGCTTCAAAACCGTGCGCTCGCCGTCTTCCGCGTAATGCTCGGTGAGCAAGGCCAGCATAGTCCGATCCACCCCGAAAGTCGGCTCGATGACATGAGGAATAAACCGTTCTTTGGTTTCCTCGTCAAAGTAAGAAAGATCAACACCCGACACCGCGGCATGACGCTTCAGATCAAAGTCGGTCCGGTAGGCAATGCCGTAGAGCTCCTCGCGGCCGAATGGGAAATCGTAGTCAATATCAATCGTCCGCATTGAGTAGTGGGCGCGGTCTTTTTCCGGCACCTCGCGATCATGGATACGCTTGGAATCAAGCCCCAGGAACGAAATCCACGACCTCATTTCTCCGAGCCAATAATCAAAGACCTTCTCCCACTCCTTGCCAGTCGGCGGCCGGATAAAATACTCAATCTCCATCTGCTCAAACTCCCGGGTGCGAAAAATGAAATTGCCGGGGGTGATCTCGTTTCGAAAGGCCTTGCCGATCTGTGCGATACCAAAGGGCAGCTTGGGATGCATGGTGTCCAAAACGGTCTTGAAGTTCACAAACATGCCCTGTGCGGTCTCCGGCCGCAAAAAGGTTTCGGCCGCCGTGTCCTCCACCGGGCCGACATAGGTCTTGAACATCATGTTAAACGGCCGCGCCTCGGTAAAGTCCTTGGCCCTGCAATTCGGGCAGCTCTGGGCCGGATCAATGTGGTCGGCCCGAAAGCGTTGGTGGCAATTCTTGCATTCCACCAGTGGATCGGAAAAGCCGGCAGTGTGCCCTGAGGCCTCCCAGACGCGACGGTTCATCAAGATGCCGCTCTCAATCAAAAACATATCTTCGCGGCTGAACACAAACCTCCGCCGCCACTCCCCGGTGAGGATATGTTTCAGGATTGCCCCCAAGGGCCCGTAATCCCACGTGCCGCCGAGGCCGCCATACATCTCCGAACCGGGGAAAACAAAGCCCCTTCGTTTCGCCAGCGAAACGACTTTCTCCATTATGGAGACGCCACTCGCCGCCGTCCGGTTCCCTGATTCCTGATTCATGATTCTTGATTCATGCCTCACGGCACCACCCGCCACTCCAAAGAATTCGCATTCGGATCGCCACGGAGTTCAGTGTTCAAATCGCGGATGGTCGCCTTATGATCGGTGCCGGTAAACGCATCTCGACCGCTCACGCTAATGCCGCGCAAGAGGACTGGTGCGCCATTGATCTGATTCTCGGCTGGGGTGAGCGCAACGCGAACGATTGCGGTTGCCGGCGAGCGTACGATGCCGGTCGCCGCGGCAAGCTGCGGCAGCCGCCAGACGAATTCCTGCGTGGCCGGGTTAAAGCTGGCTGCCCCGCCATCGGTTCGGACGACTTCACGCCATTCCACGCCGCCGGCAAGCTGCCCCCGCACCTCGACATCGCGGTGGTCATTCGCGCCGCTCGAAAGCTGGAGGTAGAGGGTGTAGGTCGTCGTCTGGCGAACTTTCGGCGGCAGCGGCCCGGTGTTCGCCACCGGCGAATCGTAGTAGGCAACCCGGCCGGCCAGCTTCAACAGCGACTCCACCTTCAGCTCCATGAGATCGCGATACTTCAGCGACACGTCCTGGTAGGCCGGTGGCGGCGTGAGCGAGTCAACGATCGTCTGCACGGAAAGGACAAAATTCTTATCGCCGAAGCCCCGGACCGGAAGGGCGCTCTTCAGCCGGAACGAGAACGCGAACGACCCTTCTTCGCCGGGACCGAGCTCGCGGAGCCGAGGGTCGGAAGCGGGATTCCAGGTGATCGCCCTCCGCGTGACGTCATAGAATCCCTTCTCCACCTCCATGCTTTCGAGGTTAATGAGCTTTTCCGGCAGCATCGCGAGGATCGCGATGTTCCCGACATTCTCGGGGAGGTTATTCCGAAACGTCACGTGACCCCAAACGCGTACGCCGGGTTCAATGGTGCCATGCCGATTGCCGTTCAGCGAGGTTTGGACGAAGAGGAAGGGTGAGGCGATTGTCGGCCCGCTCGAGCGCTCCGTGACCACCAGCCACAATCCCGTATCGGCGTGGTACTGCCCGACGCGGACGTGGAACGGTTTCGTCTCCTGCGGGTCGCCGTGGACGATGCCGCGGATGGTCACCTCGCGGGAAGCGCCCGCCTCAATGGCACCGAGCGGCCAGCGGTACTCGGCCTCCGACACCGGTGGGGGATCGCTCGCGAGGAGCTCAAACCGTTCGGGGAATTCAATACCGAGAGTCATCTCCGGCAACGTGACGGCCGCCTGCGAGTCAACGCTCACCTTCAAGGTAACCTCCTGCCCCGATTGCACCTCGGCGGGGACGGACAGGGACACCCCGAGCGGAACGCGGCCAACGATGATGCTGAAATCGGCTTCGCGGATAAACTCGCCTTCAATGCCCTGGGGGCGGTACCGGTATACACCACTCACCATTTCACGCCGCCCGAGCTCGCCCAGGAACACCGCCCGGACCTCCGCATCAAACGTTCCGCCGCTCGCAAGCACAGGGACGTCGAGACGCTGCCGCACCGGCCCGCCTGGCCCACCTATGCGATCGGGAAGCAGCGTCCCTTCGGGAAACGTCAGTACAACCGTACCCACCTCAAGAGGCACTGCAGTGCTGTTGATCACTCGAATGGTAATCGCCGTTGGTTCACCCACCGTCAGCTGCTCCGGACCGCTAATCGCAAAGGTTACCTCGCCCTTCGGAACGTAGAGGAAATAGACGGCAACGCCAACGGCTGCCAGGAGCACGGCTACCGCGATGGTAACGAGAACAACGGTCAATCGGCGTCGAGAAGGACGTTGCCCCCCACTCCGCCAACGATCGCGAAACGACGGCTTCGATTTCTCGCGCCGTGGCGGCGCGACCGCACCTGACCACCGCTGCCCGACTGGCTCCTCGCGTATAGGTAAGGGTTCCCGCGGTACGGATGGCGGTTCTTTGAATTCTTTCCGATAGAGCTCCTGTTCGATATCCTCCAGTCCTGCCATTGCTAGTTTTCAGTATAGCGCCAAAGCCGACGGGGTGATAGATTGCGGCGCCTGAACGGCGTCTCCGAGGTATGCGATGAAGTCAGTGAGGGCCGCTTCGAGTTCCTGCTCTCGTACGGAAGAGGGCTCAAGCTCGCCGATCGGTTGGCGTGCAAAGTCAACCAGCAATCGCCACCGTTCGGCCTCCCAACCGCTGCCGGCGGGAAGGAGGCCGAGAAATGTGAAAAAGCGTAGGTAAAACCAGGCGACGAGACGTCTACACATGGATGCCGCGGTGCTCTGCTCCAGGGCGCCTAACACCGCCGCGGTCGTTGCGAAGAGCACGGGGGCGCGCTCGTGTTCTTCGAAAAGATTGGCGTTGAGAAGTTCACGTACCATCGTTGCGGCATGGAACTTCAACCACGACCCTCGCGTGGTCGGAAAGTAAACCTGCAGGCGAGCCGTGGTGAGCCGATAGCCGTTGCGGCCGACGACAAACGAGATGTCGGAGAGCGAACCCGGCTCAAGATGACCCTGGAGCTTAGCCCCGTGCTTGCGGCTGCCTTGGGCCAGGAGCCGAATCTTGCCGAATTGCTCGGTGAAGGCCGTCACCAGCCAATCGGCCTCACCCCACTCGTCCTTTTTCAAAATAATCGCTCGGCTGTGGTACATCGCTGGGTAGGTTAACCGACGGAAACTCGATGCCGGCGTAATACCTCCCCTTGCAGGCAATGCGCATTCCCATGCTTCAAAAGGCCAAGGTAAGAATCCAGCGTCCCCCGAGATGTGTTTTCTTCTATCCGCTTTAGTATCCGCCGCTTGGTAGTCGTACGCAATACGCGGTGATTGGAGAAGTGCACCCAGCCGAGGAAGTCAACACCCGAGGCGAGCGTCTTGATAGAGACCTTATCGGGATGCAGCTCCAGTCGTAACCGCTCCCATAAAAATTCACGAATGCGGAGGACCTGCCCCTCAAGCCAGCCGCGTGATGCAGAGAACACTACAAAATCATCTGCATACCGAATATAATACTCGGCTTTCAGTTTATGCTTCACAAACTGGTCAAACTCGTTCATGTAGACGTTCACCAAGAGCTGCGAGGTGAGGTTGCCGAGCGGCAGGCCCTTGCCGTAAGCGCCGCTCGAAAAGCTCTGAACGACGGCCTTGAGTAGCCAGAGGATACCCTGATCAGGAATATACTGCCGAAGGATAGCCAGTAAGATATTCTGGTCAATGCTGGCGAAGAACTTTCTGACATCGCACTTCAACACCCAGCAGGTTCTCGTGTTGTTCCGGCTTACTTGATGACCGAACTCGCGGAAGCGGTCGAGCGCCCGGTGGGTGCCCTTTCCGATTCGACAGGAGTAGGAGTCCGCTATGAATGCCCGATCAAAAAATGGATAGAGCACACGGTAGATGGCATGGTGCAGGAGACGATCACGGACTGGGGCCTTATGGATGCTCCGCGGCTTGGGATCGTGGATGGAGAACGCTTGATAGCCGCCGTGGCGGTAGGTATGATGGCGGAGTTCAGCGTTGAGTTCGAGAATATGATCCATCAGCCGGAGCGAGAATTCCTGCACGTCCCGCCGCTGGCGCTTCCCCTTCACGAACTCCTTCCAGGCCTCCAAGAGATTCTCCATTCCGATAACATCTTCAAACCTATGAGCCAACTGGATCCTCATAAGAGCGGAGCCACACACACACACACACACGGGCCGGCGTCCTCCCGATTATCCAGCGAATGATCACTGTCTACAAGCTCTGGGACGAGTACCGGAACCACTTCCCGAAGAAATCCCGCTACGCCCTCGGCGGAAAGATTGACATCCTGTTTCTCGATACGATCGAATTCCTCTTTACCGCAAGCTACCTCGGTAAGGAACAGAAGCTGCCCGTCTTACAACGGGCCGGGAGCAAGCTCGACCTGCTCAAGTTCTTCCTCCAAGTCGCCTGGGAGCTGAAAGCGCTCGACAATAGAAAGTATATCGCCCTCTCCGAACCCCTCGCCGAGATCGGCCGGATGCTCGGCGGATGGATGAAGGGCCTGTAAAAAGAAACTCCCCCGAGAGGTCTCGGGAGAGAATGAAGCGAGTTTCGGACGGCGGCGAACCGGTAGATCTCGTTCCACCTGTTCT
>CAYIBD010000010.1:8639-21185 GCA_964361655.1 uncultured Candidatus Saccharibacteria bacterium | reverse complement strand
CCTCTTCAACGCCCGGGGCGGCGATGCGCGCCACCGAGCCGGGACGGGTGATTGGCGTTGCACTGCAGGATTTTAGCGCTTCGACTACCACTGCATCTGCATCGGGTGAGATTCTCGTGTTCGTGAACCCCCACTGGAGCATCGGGGATCCGTTGGCCGGCAGTGCCGCGAGCACCACGCCGGATGCGGGCAACATGCTGGATGGCTTCACTACCGCGATCGGCAACAGCGTACGGAAGCTCGGCATCCTGATTGAAGAAGGGATGGTGCGGCTGAAGGCGCTCGTGCTTGAGCAGCTCACGGTTCTCAAGCAGCTGGTGGTCGGAACGCCGGAAGAACCAACCGGCATCACGCTCTACGACACCGTCACGCGAGAACCCTATTGCCTCTCGATTGAAAGTGGCGCGGTGCGGAGCGTGCCGGGGGCGTGCGGGTCGCCGGTTGCGGCTAGGGGACAGACGGCCACCCCTCCTCCGCCATCCGGATCTTCGTCCCCGCCTGCACCCGAGGAGCCACCGCCAGCGGAATCTTCCCAGCCACCGTCAACGCCCGACCCGGCAGGTGAGCCGGCACAACGTTCAGAGCCGGAGCCAGCGCCGGAACCTTCTCCCGCACCCGAGCCGCCGTCAAGCCAGCCGGAGCCAGCGCCTCAAGCCGAGCCGGTGTCGAGCCAATCGGGTGAGCCCGAACCAGCGCCAGCGCCGGAGCCCGCGCCGGAACCGCCACCGCCGCCAGCCCCAGAACCGCCGCCGCCGGACACCGCGCCTGCGGTTGATACCTCTTCGCAGGCACCCAGCGGAGCCCCGCCATCCTAGTCCTGCCTTAATGTGATTCTCGCCTCCTCGCTATACTGGAGATATCCCTTCATACATATGTGTATACAGTGATTTCCATGGCGCATGGTGCCAAAATTCAATTAGAGGAGGACTAGTCCATGACCGGCCAGCGTTTTACAAGTTCCATGCAATTATCCTATAGTAGGTCGATAGTTATAGCCCATTAATCTATCCATTTCTCTCTATGGTTACGTTTTTCGAGCCTGCCGGAACGCCGCTAGGGGGAGGGGAGGGCCGCGTGCCGCAAGCGGATGAGCGGCGGGAGAGCTCCCGCTGGCTCCTCCGTCTCATCAAGGGAATTCTTTTGGTTGCGGTCTTTGCCGTGCCGCTTCTCTACCTGCCGTTTACCCCGGACGCGCTGCTGGCTAAGGTCGTTCTGATTGAGCTTACTGCCGTCATTGCCGGTGCGCTCTGGCTGCTCTACGGCTTGATTGCCAAGCGGCTTGAGTACGTGCGGACCCCCCTCAACGTCGCCTTCCTTACGCTTGCCGCCGTAGGGGTGCTGGCCACGGCGCTCTCCGCCTCGCCGTGGACAAGTTTTTGGGGTTCGGATGTGACGGGCGAGAAAACGGCCACGCTCATCGCCATGATCGTCCTTTCCGTGCTCGCGGCCGCAACATTCGGGCGGCGGGATCTTATCCGCACGAGCGTTGTCCTCTTGAGCTCTTTTTTCCTCCTGGGCCTCCATACGCTCCTCACCATTCTGGGCGGTCGTCTTGGCCTTGAGCTCCCGGCGTGGCTTGCCGTCAATCCGGTTGGCACCGTGAATGCACTCGGACTCACGTTAGCACTCGGGTTCACCTTCGGCCTGGGCCTGGCGCTCACCGCCGTAACCAGCGCCGGCCGTCGGCTGCTTCCCCGCAGCGTCATGCTGCTTGCGGTAGTGGCGTGTCTTACCATCTTCCCAGCGCTCGTACTCATCGGCTTTCAGACCGCGTGGCTTGGCATTGGGGTGGTCATGGTCCTCATGGTTGCCGCGAACTTTTTCCGGTGGTGGCGGCGCGGAGACGGAGTCCGAGAGTACGGGCTCGGCGCCGTTGCGGTGGGGCTGGCTTTCTTTTTGGTCTTGGTGAGCGCCTTCTTCGGCTTCTGGCGGGTCGGCATGCTCGCCAACGTCTACCAGGCGCCGCTCGAAGTCTCGCCGTCGTTCCTCGCGACCGTGACCACCGGTGCGGAGGTTCTCCGGGAGCCACGCCCCCTCGGCGTAGGGCCGGGCAACTTTATCATCGCCTACAATGCCCACCGCGACCCGGTCTTGAACAGCACGCTATTCTGGCAAGTGCGGTTCAATCACGGCTTCTCCTTCCTTTCCACGCTCGTCTCGACGACCGGGGCGGTTGGCCTGGCCGCGTTCATCGGTTTCCTGATCCTCGTTCTCGTCCTGATCGGCCGCGGATTCTGGGCGGCCCGGGAGAGTAACCCCTATCGCTGGGCGCTCGTCGCCGGCGCGATATTCGTCGCGCTCGAATGGTTCCTCTACGCTTCGAATGTAGTACTTTCCTTCCTGTTTTTTCTCTTCCTGGGGATGCTCTCAGCGCTCGACCGAGAAGAAGCGTTAGGAGGCGTTCTCGCTTCCGGGGAGGCCGCCGGCAAGCTATCGTGGTGGCGAGTGAGGAGGCGCGTTGTCTCACTTGAGACGCCAGCCGTCAGCTTCCTTGCCTCGCTGGTGATCGTATTCCTCACCGCGTTCTCGCTCGTGTCCCTCTACGGCTTGAGCGCGCTCTACGCCGCCGAGATCTACTTCCGGCGGGGTGTTGAGGCCTTAGGGCGCGGTGACAGCATCGGCAGTATTGAGGGCGCACTGGGGCGAGCCGTCACGTTGAACCCCACGAACGATAGTTACTACCAGGCGAGGGTACAGGCAACGATTACGGCGATCCAGCAGCTTTTGGTCCAGGCCGCCGCGGCGCCGACGCCCGAGATCGCAAACGAATTTCGCGCCCGGTTCGCGAGTGGTGTCGACGCGGGGAGGACCGCGACCCGGCTCTCTCCCCGAAACCCCCAGGGCTGGTTTCTCTTGGGACAGCTCTATGAGCTCGTGATGCCGTTCGAGGATCCGGCCGCGCGGGGAGCCGGGCGTGAAGCGTTGAATGCCTACGGACGTGGCGGTGAAGCCGATCCGACCAATCCCATCCTGCCCTTTGCCGAGGGACGGGTGTACCTGAACGACGCCGATCTCCTCACCGTCCAAATTAATCAGACGCGATCCGGAGAGGAACGCAGCCGCCTCGAGCGGGAACGTCAGGAGCTTTGGGCTAATGTGCGCCGCGAACTGGAGCGCGCCCTGGAACTCAAGAACGATTACGCTCAGGCGCACTTCCTCTTGGCACAGCTTGCCATTCGCGAAGGCAATACGCGGGAGGCCATTTCAAAGGCCGCGGAGACGGCACGGCTCGTGCCGCAGGACGTTGGCGTGGCTTTCCAACTGGGGTTTCTATACTACCGAGCCGGCAACCTCGATGCGGCGCGGGCCGAGTTTGAGCGCGCGACACTCCTGAACGACAACTACTCCAACGCCCGCTACTTCCTGGGGCTCATCTGGGATCAGAAGGGGGACAAGGATGCCGCACTCTCCCAGTTCCAGAAAATCGCGGCCCTGAACCCCGACAACGAGGAGGTGAAACGCATCATTGCGAATCTCGAAGCGGGCAAGCCGGCGCTCGCCGGCATTGTGCCGCCGGCGCAAGCCCCCGAGAAGAGGAAAGAGGCCCCGGTGAAGGAGGGGCAGCCGGCACCGCGACAACCCAAGCGAACACCGCGGCGGTAGGAGTGCGGCCGCTAACAATCCAGCCATGAATCTCCTCGCGAGGGAAGTCCCGTCGCTCCATGCCGCAGCGCTCATTTTGGGGGGCGCTGCTTTGGCTTCTAAACTCCTGGGGCTCCTCCGCGACCGGCTTTTGGCGGCACGCTTCGGCGCTGGGGATACGCTTGATGTCTACTACGCTGCATTCCAGATTCCTGATATTCTCTACACCATCTTTCTGGTGGGCGCGGCATCAGCCGCAGTGCTGCCGGTATTCCTGGCCGAAGAGCGGCGCTCCCGAGCGGATGCGGAGACCTTCATCTCCAACCTCCTGACCGTCTTTGCGATCGGCGCCATGGTAATGGTCTTGATCGCGATCGCGCTTGCGCCGTGGCTCATGGCCCTGGTGGCTCCCGGATTCGGCCCGGCCAAGCTCGCCATAGCCGTGGGGCTCACGCGCATCATGCTGGTAAACGCGATTTTTCTCGGCCTGGCCGGGATTCTCTCCTCGGTCTTGCAGGCCCATCATCGCTTCTTTGTCTTCGCCCTCCCGCCGATCGTCTACAACCTCGGTATTATTGCCGGGATTCTCTTTTTCGTCCCGTGGCTGGGGGCGGTTGGCCTCGCCTACGGCGTGCTCTTGGGCGGGGGGCTTGAGCTGGTGATTATTCTGCCCGCCATTTTTTCCCTGGGCTTCCGGCTCCGTCCGATGGTTCGCCTCGGTGATGCCGCGCTCTGGAAAGTGGCGCAAACGTCGCTGCCGCGGGTGGCAGCGCTCTCCATGTCGCAGCTGACGTTGACCGCGCTTGCGGCCATCGCTTCGATCTTTGCCGCGGGTTCAATAAGCGTGTTTCGGTTGGCCGTGAATCTCCTCTACGTTCCGGTCGGTCTTTTCGGAGTTTCGTATGCCATGGCCATGTTTCCGAAGCTTTCGGGCGCGAGTTTGGCCGGTCACGGCGAGCTTTTCGGCGAGCAGGTTCGGCTCGGCATCCGGAATATCCTCTTTTGGGCCTTGCCCTTCACCGCGCTCTTCATTGTGCTCCGCGCCCATATTGTCCGGGTGGTGCTTGGCAGCGGAGCGTTCGACTGGGAGGACACGCGGTTAGTGGCCGCGGTCCTGGCAATGCTGGCAGTGGCGATTGTCTCGGAGAGCCTGCTGCCGCTTATCCTCCGGGCGTTTTACGCCCTCGAGCGCACGCGTGAACCGCTGGTGTGGGATATAGTCGGTTCGGTCTTGACTGTCGGCTTGGCTGCTGGCGTTGCCGCATGGTTTACGGCCTCGCCCCAAGCACTCCGGGCACTGGCCGGATGGCTGCGGATCGGAGATCTCGCGTATCCTCGGATTCTCGCCGTTGGGCTCGCCTTTGCCGTCGGGTCGCTCGCCACTACGGCACTTCTCGTACGCGCCCTCCAGCGAGCGGCAAAAGCCAAGCTCCAAACCCGGCTGCCATTTGAGTGGCGCGCCGTCGGTGCCATGATCGGTGCTGCGGCGCTGGCGGGCCTTACGGCCTATGCCGTGCTGCAGCCCTTCCCTGCGCTCGTTGCCACCAACACCTTCGTTGGCATTGCAACCCAGGGCCTGACCGCCGGCCTGGCGGGATTTGCCGTCTATGCGCTTATCCTGGCCTGGCAGAAGAATCCGGAGATTACTGCGCTTGCGGAAAGTATCCGCCGGCGTCTGGTGAACCTTAAGCACATCCCGCAGATCTACGGCACCGAGAAGCTCAACGGCGAGGGTACGCGCTAGCCGCTTCCGGCGGGAGGATTCGGCAGCCCCTGCCGGAGCCGCAGGTTTCATTCGAACATCTATTTTCTTTACATCCATTTTCATTCGAACATCTATATGACGATCGTCATTCTTTTGTTAAAATGATTCCATGGCCGTACCGTTACGGTTTCGCCGGCGGCTGTGGGTGAAGAGCGGTACTACGATCAGCCGGCTAATTTTGGAGTGTCTGGACGAGTTTGGTGAGGTCGCCCTATCGAGCTTCTTCCCTCGAAAGTACCCCGAGGCGCGCATCTGGCGGAAGCTCTTGGGCTTGGATCCCGAACATCAATTCCGGCGCGAGTCATTTTCTTCACTCCTCACCCGCATGCAGCGCGAGGGGTTGGTTAGCCGTTCGGGTTCAAAACAGCGCAGTTTCTGGCGGCTGACCGTCAGCGGCGAGCGCCACCTTCGGGAACAAGAGCGGCACTCGTTGCCGGGCGTTGATGGCGTTTGCCGCGTGGTGGTCTTCGATGTCCCCGAGAAAGAACGAGCCAAGCGAAATGCGCTGCGTCTGGAGCTGATCGCCGCCGGCTTCCGTCAACTGCAGCGGAGCGTGTGGTACGGCGAGCGCCCCCTGCCGGGGGATTTCATCGAGCTCATCGATGCCATGAATCTCCGGCGGCACGTGCATATCTTTAGCGTCCGCGATCGCGGGACACTCGAGCCGCCGCGCGGAGGGCGCAGCTTCATTCGAACATATACGTGACGATCGTCTGATTTTTGTTTATATGATTTTTGGTTTTTTGTTTAGATGATTTCTGGCATGGGACGTCCAGCGGCGAACATCCGGAATTTTGTCATCATTGCCCACGTTGATCACGGCAAGTCCACGCTGGCCGATCGCTTGTTGGAATTGACCGCCACGGTCGAGCCGCGGAAGATGCGGCCGCAATACCTGGATCAGATGGAGCTCGAGCGCGAGCGCGGCATCACCATCAAGATGGCACCGGTCCGTATGGTTTGGCGACCAAACCATGCGGAAATCCAAAACCCTAAACCCCCGCCCGACTTCGCCGGGACGACCTGCCCGACAAGACTTCGTCTTCTCGAAGTCAGGCGGGAGTCCAGGCGGGCGGGCGAAACCCTAAACAAATCCGAAATCCCAAACCCAAAATCTCAAAACGATTTAGGGTTTAGAGCTTCGGATTTAGGGCTTGCAGGTTCAGGATTCATCCTGAACCTGATCGATACTCCGGGCCACGCCGACTTTTCCTACGAGGTTTCCCGGGCCTTGGCCGCGGTGGAGGGCGCAATCCTCCTCGTGGATGCGGCCCAAGGGGTCGAGGCCCAGACCTTGGCGGTGCTGGAGAGCGCGCGAAAAGAGGGGCTCACGGTTATCCCGGCGATAAACAAGATTGATCTGCCGCAGGCGCGTCTGGCCGAAACCGAAAGAGAGATCATTGACCGTACGGGCTGCCGGGCGGATGAAATCCTGCGGCTTTCGGCCAAGACCGGAGAAGGCGTACCCGAAGTTCTTGCCGCAGTCGTTGGCAGGATACCGCCGCCCGAGATCCGACCGGATTCGAGCGCACCGCGGGCGCTGATTTTCGACTCCCACTTCGATGAGTACCGCGGCGTAATCGCACACCTTCGGGTGGTGGATGGAGAGTTCCGGCGGGGAGAGACGGTTTCTTTCCTGGCTACTGGCCGGCGTGCCGAGGTGCTGGAGCTGGGTCATTTTTTGCCTGAGCTTACGCCGGCCCCGGCGCTATCGGCGGGTGAGATCGGGTACCTCGCCACCGGCTTGAAGGATCCGGATACCGTGCGGGTCGGAGACACCATAGCGAAGCTCAAAAGCCAGAGCTCAAAGTTCGAAACGGTTGAGGACGTGGGGCCGTTGCCGGGGTATCGCGAGCCGCAGCCGGTGATCTTTGCCGGCCTTTACCCCGATGATGCCGATAGCTATGCGCGGCTCCTCGATGCCATGAAGAAAATCAAACTGAATGACGCGGCGCTTACCTTTGCGCCGGACTCGTCGGCCGCCCTTGGCCGGGGTTTCCGCATCGGGTTTCTCGGCCGGCTCCACATGGAAATTTTTGGCGAGCGCTTGGCCCGCGAGTATGGCCTGGCGCCGCGTTTCACCGTGCCGGCGGTGGCCTACCACGTGCGCTACCGCGATGGCCGCGAGGAGCGCATCTCCTCGGCGCATCAGCTTGGGAGCACGGAAGAGGTCGTGGAAATCCGTGAGCCATGGATAACGCTCGAGGTGATGGCCCCGCTTCGCTGCTTCGGAGCCGTGATGGCGCTCCTCGGCGAGACGCGAGGTCGGCATCGCGGGGAACAGCACCTCGGTCAAGACCGGCTGATGATTTCCTGGGAGACACCGCTCGCCGATATCGTCATTGATTTTGCCGATCGCCTGAAGGGCGTTACCGCCGGATACGGCTCCTTCAGCTATGAGCTCGCCGGTGAACGGCCGGGAGATTTAGTGCGTCTCGATATCCTGATCGCGGGGGAGCCGGCCGAGCCGTTGAGCCGTGTGGTGCCGCGCGAGCAGGCCTACCGCGAGGGCCGAGCCATGGTCGCTAAATTGAAAGACCTCCTGCCGCGTCAGGTCTTCGCCGTAGCCATCCAGGCAGCAGTTGGGGGGCGGGTCATGAGCCGCGAGACCCTGCCGGCGCGCGCCAAGAACGTAACCGCTCATCTCTACGGCGGCGATCGCACGCGGAAAATGAAACTCTGGGAGCGTCAAAAGCGGGGCAAGGAGCGGTTAAAGAAAACCGGGCGGGTTTTGATCCCGCCCGCGGTATATCGGGCGCTCTTGCACCGCTGACGGATGCCATCAGCGATAGTAGATCAAGGGGAGAAGAGTGAAGGCCACCATGCCAGCGACGCCGATGACGCTAATGACGATCCAAATGATGCGGGTGGTTTTGCGGGAGAGTTTCATGCCGATTGCCGCTATAGTATATATAGTATACCATGATGCGCCTTCCGACCATTCCCCGCGGTAAGGACCTCTGGTCGTGGCCGCCCGTCGTCGTCATCCTCGTTTTCGCCGTTGCCGGACTCGGGGTGAGCGCTGTCCGTGTCGGTCGCCGCGCCTGGGACATCCGCCGCGAGCGTCAAGCCGTTGCGGCCAAGGTGCGGGAGCTCGAGGCCGAGAAGGCGCGGCTGGAGGCGGCGATCGAGGCGCTGGGTTCGGCCGCGGCGGTGGAGCGCCTGGCCAAAGAGAAATTCAACTTACAAAAACCCGGCGAGGAGGTAGTGGTGGTTGTACCGGAGGGCCGATTCGCAACCGGCACTACTGCCGGGAGGAAACGCCTCGCACCGTTCGGGTGGCTGGGAGAGCTTATCGATTTCTTTCGGAGATGAACCTTCGAACGGCCCGCTCGGCCGCTCCGGCGGTCCGGAGCCACCGGATGCGCGGATTCCTCTTGAACCACCGCATCTGGCGGCGGGCATAGCCAAGGAGTTCTCGGGTGAGGCGATCCTTGAGCTCGGTGCGGGATATGCGCCCGGTGAGGTAGGCGAGTGCGGCCTGGTACTCGAATCCGAATTCATGCACCCGCTTTCTCCCCACGCGGGAACGGATGACGCGGGTCTCTCGCACCAGCCCCTGTCGGATGATTTTCGTGGCAAACGCTTCGATCCTGCGGGCGAGCTCTCGGCCGGGCGGTAAAAGACCAATCCAGAGCGTTCGATACGGTGATCGCTTTTTAATTTTTGGCACCTGCCCGAGCGCTGTGGCGATCTCGATCGCCCGAATAAGCCGGCGCGGATTTTGTCGTTCGATCGTGGCTGCCCGCTGCGGATCACGCCTCTTGAGTAGAGCCAAGAGCTCTCGTACGTTTTTCTTCTCCAGGCGTTTTCGGAGGGCTTGATTCGGCGGAACAGCCGGTAGCAGGAGATCATGGGCCACGGCGTCAATCCAAAAACCGCTGCCACCAACGAGGAATGGAATTTTGCCCCGATTGATGATGTCCTGGATGGCCTTTTTGGCCCGACGCTGGAAATCAACCACCGTGAATTGACGGCGGGGACTGGCCACATCAATAAGGTGGTGCGGGGCACCCCGCATTTCGCGGCGCGTGACTTTGCCAGTCCCGATATCCAAGTTGCGATAGACCTGGCGGGAGTCAGCGGAAACGATCTCGCCGTTGAATTTTTTGGCCAGGCGGACCGCAAGCTGTGATTTACCCGAGGCAGTCGGCCCGGCGATCACGATGAGCAGAGGTTCTTGCCGACGGCTGGCCAAATTAATCGGTTTTTTCATCAAGTACCTTGCTTGAATAAGGACAGGGGTTTATGAAAAAGCTCCCGGCTGGCCTAGCGGCGCCGGGAGCTGATGGCGCTCTTTAGCTCGCGCAGCCCTCCGGGGATATCGAGTTCGTGGATGAGACCGGCCAGCTTTTGGAAGCGACGGCCGTTTTTGGCGAGCTTGGCTATGATCAGGCGCTGGCGGTCGACGATGGCTTTGACCCGCTCCCTGGCCTCCGCGTTGCGGTTCCCGATCCATTCTTTCGTCCATTCGACGCGCTTCCGGTTGAGTTCGCGTAACTCTTCGGCCGAGCGCTCGAAGAATGAATCATGATTTTTCCGCCTCCTCCTAGCCAGTATTTTCCGCCGCATCACGCCGGGAATGAGCTTTTTGAATCGCACGGTCCCTCCTCTTTTCGGTTATTGGGTATGCCGGAAAAGAGCTATTTCACTTCAACTTGGCCCGACGCCTTTAATACGCTTGACACCGGCCAGTAGGACTTGAACTCAAAGGACTGGTCCGCCACGAACGATACCGTAGTCATATCGCCGGGCTTCACTGACGGAGTATTAAATTTTGAGCTGCGGAAGTCAAGCCCGCCGTAATAGACATTGGTGGTACGGACGACAAAGGTGATCTCAACGTTCGCGCCCTTAGCCACGCTGATGGTCCCGGACGGGTAAAAGCCATAGTCGTCGGCTTCGAGCGTAAACTTCTGGGTTTGGGGAGCCTGGGCCGGTGGAGGCGGCGGAGGTGTCGGAGGCGGCGGTGGAGGGGGTGAGTGCGGTGGGGGCGGGGGTCTTTGTGCCGCGGCGATGCAGGAAAGGAGTTCCGGCGTCTCGGTCCAGCCGCACGTTCCGTCCGACTGGGGTTCGCAGCGCGCGGTCTTGTAGCAGGCATACTCCTCTTTATAGAGGCAGATGGTGGCGAGGTCGGATTGCTCCGCGGGCAGGCAGAGTTCCCCGCTGCAGCCGGTGACAACGCAAGGTTTTGCCGGTGGCGGAGGAAGCGGCCCGCCGAGTTCTGGAGGGGTGGAGGTCGGCCGCGTCGAGAAGTCGAGCGTTGCCAAGACTCCGAGCGCGGCTCGGCTCGGCTTGGCAAAGCTGCCAATAAGGTAGAAGATGCTGCCGCTCGGACGGTAGATGATCCATTCACTTTTCTCGTCTGCGTAGGCGGCAACATCCTCTCCCTTGCGGGGGATGAAACCTGTTGCTACTGACCGGCAGGCAGGGCAGTCGGCCTTGACGTGGTTTTCCCAGAGATCCGCCGAAGATGTAAATGCGGCGTCGCCGTTATAGAAAAAGTCAATGGAGTGCTCCCGCCGGCCATCCCGTTCGTGGAGCAGGATCTTTGGCGGCTCCGGGTATGGAACGCCCGGCGCCGGCTCAATCGAGAACTCGTCTTTGGAATAGCGGAGTTCGTAGGAGGCCTCAACAAAATCACCCTCGAAGCCGGCGACGTGCGAACCGCGGAACGTTGCCAATTCCGGCGGCGCGGCTGGGCGGCGGAAGAGGTACACGCCGCCGCCGATTACGAGAAGGGCGGCAGCAATGGCGACGATGATGATGGGCGCGAAGCCCCTCCGGCCTTCTGCTTTGTTCCCCATGAAAAGGTTTCTAAACATTCACTTTACGATCGTGAATTGGATGTTGAGAATGGTTTTTTGTTGCAAGGCGCGAGGCACCATGGGATTCATGGTCGGCGTTGGCTCTCCACGAGGGCGAGGAAGCCGTCGAGTTTCATCTGGCCGCGATCGCCTTTCCAGCGTTCGCGCACGGCCACGGTTTTCGACTGTACCTCGCGGGGGCCGATAATTAAAAGGTAGGGGATTTTCTGGAGCTCGGCCTCGCGGATTTTCTTGCCGATGGTCTCGTTGCGATCATCCAGTTCAACGCGGAAGTCGCGCTGGCGGAGTGAGCGCAGCACCTCCAGGCAGTAGGGCTTCACCGCGTCGTTGATGGGCAGGAGTGCTGCTTGTACCGGGGCGAGCCAGAAGGGGAAGGCCCCGGCGTAGTGCTCAATCAAAACGCCGAGGAATCGTTCGAACGATCCGAGGAGAGCGCGGTGGATCATGATTGGCGTTTGCTTCTTGCCGGCCTCATCGGTGTAGGAGAGATTGAAACGCCCAGGCATCTGGAAATCGAGCTGTATGGTGGCCAGTTGCCAGTCGCGTTTCAGGACATCGGTGGCATGCACATCAACCTTGGGGCCGTAGAACGCGCCGTCCTTTGGTTTGATTTCAAAGCGGATGCCGGATTTCTTCAAGACATTCTCCAGGGCGGTCTCGGCGCCTTTCCATATTTTCGGCGTGCCCATGGCTTTGGCCGGCCGGGTGGCAAACTTGAAATGTAACGGCAGATTGAATGCGCCGTAGATTTCCTTGACCAGCTGGATGAGTTTGGCGATCTCGCTTTCAATCTGATCCGGCCTACAGTAGATATGGGCGTCATCCTGCGTCATCTGCCGCACGCGGAAGAGCCCGCCTAGAGTCCCGGAAGGCTCGTTACGGTGCAGCCGGTCAGTGATCTCGGAATACCGCAGCGGCAAGTCCCGGTAGGAGCGAAGGCGCGATGCATATATATAGGTGGATTCCGGGCAGTTCATGGGTTTCAGCACATAGGTTTCCTCTTCTACCGGCACGATGAACATGTTCTCGCGGAAGTAGTCCCAGTGGCCGGAGGTTTCAAAAACCTTTTTCTTGACCATGACCGGCGTTGAGACCTCGCCGTAGCCGGAGCGATCGAGCTTGGCGCGCATGAATTTTTCCAGTTCCCGCCACAGGATCATGCCCTTGGGGTGCCAGAAGATCGCGCCCGGAGCAATATCGTGCTGGGAAAAGAGATCCAGTTTTTCGCCCAGCACTCGATGATCGCGGCGCTGGATTTCCTCTTGGAGCTTGAGGTGCTCGTCGAGTTCTTGTTTCGTTTCAAACGCCACGCCGTAGATTCTGGTGAGCTGGGGGTTTTTCTCATCGCCCCGCCAGTAGGCCCCGGCAATC
>CAYIBD010000010.1:0-8539 GCA_964361655.1 uncultured Candidatus Saccharibacteria bacterium | reverse complement strand
GATTCTGGTGAGCTGGGGGTTTTTCTCATCGCCCCGCCAGTAGGCCCCGGCAATCTGGGTCAGGCGGAAGGCCTCGGGGTTGATTTCCGCAGTGTTTTTGACGTGCCCGCCCCGGCACAAATCTATGAACGCTTCTTGCTTCTTGCTTCCTGCCTGCCCCGTACCGAGCTTGCTCTGGTGCGGGGTTTCTTGCTTCCCAGTGCTGTAGACAGTGAGCTGTTTTTCCCCTTTCGTGAATTCCTTGATGAGATCGAGTTTGAAGGGTTGATTTTTGAAAATTTTCCGCGCCTGGGTCGCGGTCACCTTTTTTCTTTTGAAATCGAGCTTCTGGCCAATGAGTTCGCGCATGGTGCGAGCGAGCTCACCCAAATCGCCATTGCCGAGTGGTTTTGGCAGTTTGAAGTCGTAGTAGAATCCATTCTCAATCGTCGGCCCAATACCAAGTTTGGCCTGGGGGAACTTCTTCAACACCGCCATCGCCAAAAGATGGGCAAAGGAGTGACGGATATTCTCTACCAATGCAGCGGTTACTCGCTCTTGCATGGCAAGCGCAAAGTTAAAATCTCAAATCGTAAAATTACAGTGCAAAGCGCAAAACTTTTGAACTTTGAGTTGCAGTTTTGAGTTTCGCACTTTGAGCTTTGAGTTTTTACGCCACTTCGATGACCTCATCGGCCAAGACCTTGGGGGTGTCGCGGTCGCGGGAGAGGCGGCCTTTGACCATGAGAATTTTATCCGGCTGCCAGGGCGAGGCGTTTTTTTCGAGCAGGCGCGGGAAAACTAAAACCTCGGTTTTGCCGGTGAGGTCTTCTAACTGGACAAAGAGCATGGGCGATCCGGCTTTGGTTACGATCCGCTTCGTGCCGGCGACAAGCCCCCCGATGGAAACTGTGGCGTCCTTGGGCTGTTCGCCGAGCGAAGCCACCGGAACGACCTTGCCATCGAAGCGCGCTCGATATTCCTCGAGCGGGTGCTCGGAGACATAGAGTCCGAGGAGCTCTTTTTCCCAGGCCAGACGCTCTTTTTTTGAGGCCGGCGGCGTGGGCTCGAGCCGGAACGCGGCAAGCGGCGTAGCACCTGCGGCCTCGAAGAGTGATCCTTGGCCAGCGGCGTGGTTCCGCTGGACATCCCGTGCATAATCGAGGATACGATCGAGGTTGGAGAGGAGCTGGCCTCGTTCGCCGAACTCGTCTAGGGCCCCGCACTTGATGAGCGACTCGAGCGACTTCTTATTGAGATCTTTATGCTGCACGCGTTCGACGAAATCGTCAATCGAGGCGAATGGCCCGCCGGCCTCGCGGCTGGCGATGATGGCTTCGACGACGTTCGTACCTACATTTTTAACCGAATTCAAACCGAACCGGATCTCTTTCGGCGAGACGACGGTGAAGGTCACATTCGAAGCGTTCACGGAGGGAGGGAGGATGGCGATGCCGAGGGAGCGCGCTTCGTCTACGAGGAACGATACCCGTTCGACTTCAAATCCCTCTCTCGTCATGAGTGCGGCCATGAACTCGGCCGGCCAGTGGGCTTTTAGATAGGCGGTCTGGTACGCAATCAGGGCATAGCAGGCGGCGTGCGAGCGATTAAATCCATAACGGGCAAAGGGTGGGAAGAGTTCCCAGATTGCCGCTGCGGTTTTGGCGTCAAGGCCGTTTTTCCGCATGCCGGCAATGAGTTTTTCCTTCTGCTGGTCGAGGAGGGCTTTGATTTTCTTCCCGATGGCCTTGCGCAACGTGTCGGCTTCCGGCAGGGTGAACCCGGCAAGATCGCGGGCGATCTGCATCATTTGTTCCTGGTAGACGCCGATACCGAAGGTGGGGGCGAGAATCGGCTCCAGTTTCGGATGGAGATAGCCGATCTTCTCGCGGCCGTGTTTCCGGGCGATGAAGGAGGGAATCAGCTCCATCGGCCCCGGCCGGTAGAGCGCCACCATGGCGATGAGGTCTTCGAGTGTCGTTGGCTTGAGCTCTTTCAAGTACCGCTTCATGCCACCACTGTTGTGTACCACAAAGCTGTTGGCGATAAAGTTATTTGCCGGAGCCTTCATGGCGATATCGTAGGTCATTTCCATACCCGCGCTGCGGATTTCATCCACCTTAGCCCATGAGAATCCCTTGGGAATGACCGGACATTCCCAGCGAACCAGCGTCTTATACTGCAATGCCAGCTCGGCGAATTTCGTAGCGCTGATGAGAATCAAGCGATGGCGCGGGTATTGTTGCGTGAAAAGTTGGATCTTTTTCTGGTCCGCTTCGTGGAACCATCCTTTGATTTCGTAAAATGTACCGTCGTATGGGGTATAAAAGTCCGGAGTGTAAGAAAGTACTCGGCCATCGCCGGCGGTCAGGGAGAATGTTTTCGGTTCATACTTGTATGCGACATGATGCAATTTTAGAATGCGTGCGAAGTCAGCTTCCCAGTTCGAGCGTACGTAATGTCCAAGATCACCTCGATATCCACCGTGTCGATGAGGTGCCGGTTTTCCGAACATCGGATTGCCACTACCCCGAAGCCGTTCCGACGCTCGCTGGCGCATTTGGTCTGCCTTTTCGCGACCGTGTCGCATTTCGGGTGTTTTGCCAGTGAGTGCCAGTGATATTTTCCGTCCATTGGTTCGTAGGATCTCACTCTGTTCTTTGGTGAGATTCTTATTCCACGTCGTCCCGCCTCGCGTAAAAAAGTTTATCGGTGCCGCTTTCAGCCGTTCACGGGTTATCAGCTTGGAGGGGTTGGAGTAATGCCGTCCTGAACATGAATAACAGAAACGGCTTTTCCCCTCCCTCTGGCCGTTGATGTGCACCCCGCACGCTTCATAGGTATTCCACGTTTCGTGTCGACCTCGAGTTTTTATCAACACCTCATCGCCGGGTTTGATGTCCTCGAGTTTCCTCCAGCCATTGGCAGTCATGAATTGATGTTCGGGAGAGGCTTTGATGTAGCGCTTATCTTCGGTGATGAGCAAAAACACTTCTTTCATCCCACTTTCTTGTATGGCGAGTATTCGGTTATTATGGATTTTGCCCTGGTCGAGATACACGGATCGAAGCGACTGGTTCTCACCCCGCTCGTGGAGTTTGCGTATGGTGGTATTGGAAACAATGGTGTCGCCTGAGAGACATTCAAACTGGAAAATGCCGTTCGTCCGGCCTTCACGGAAGAGGCGGAACGTTTCGCGATCATCGAGGGGCATGGCGTCTATCGTGAGGGCAATGGCGTGGTTCGCTGCGACGAGCGCTACGGCATCTTCAATGATGGATAGATTCCGGAGACCAAGGAGGTCTATTTTCAAGAGCCCGAGGTCTTCGATCGCATGCATCTCGTATTGGGTGACGACGGCCTTGTCGTTCTCTCCTGCCCCCTTCCCGCCACGGGCACCGGCGCCCGATACGGCACTGCCGCTGTGGTGCCGGGCGGAGCGCGTTGCGAGCTGCAGCGGCACGTATTTGGTCAAGGGCTGGGGTGCGATGACCACGCCGCAGGCGTGGGTCGAGGCGTGGCGGGCCACTCCCTCGAGTTTCGTGGCTTGATCGATGAGGCGTCGGGCATCGGTGCGGGAGTGGTAGAGGTCGCGGATTTCTGGAACCCGGTCGAGCGTTTCGCGGAGCGTCATGCCGAAGGGCACGAGTTTGGCGAGTTGGTCACAAAAGGCGTAGGGCATGCCGAGGGCGCGGCCGGTGTCACGGATGGCCGCCCGCGCGGCCATGGTGCCGAAGGTGATGATCTGCGCGACGCGATCGCGGCCGTATTTCGAGGCGACGTACTCGATGACTTCGTCACGCCGGTGATCGGAGAAGTCAAGGTCCACGTCGGGCATGGAGATGCGTTCCGGGTTCAAGAAGCGTTCGAAGAGGAGGTTATAGGCGAGGGGGTCGACATTGGTGATGCCGAGGAGGTAGGCGACGAGCGAGCCCGCGGCCGAGCCGCGGCCCGGACCGACCAAGATCCCATGCTCCCGCGCCCACCGCACCATATCGCCCACGATGTGGAAGTAGGATGCGAATCCCGTGGCCTCGATCACGCCGAGTTCATAGGCCAGGCGTTCGACTATCTTCGTCGCTTCTGGATCAGTGCGCGTGGCGAAATCGCGGCCGTATCGTTTTGCCAGGCCTTCGTGGGCGAGCCGCTCGAGGTAGGTTTCCGCGGTGAAGCCGGGCGGCACCGGGAAGGGCGGGAGCAGGATTCTACCCAGGGGTATTTCGAGGCGGACGCGTTCGGCGATCTCTTGGGTGTTGGCGATCGCCTCCGGCAGCTCCCGGAAGAAGTCCGCCATTTCTTGGGTGGACTTCAGGGAGAAGTCATCGGCCTTCATCGAGAGACGCTCTTCATCGTCGTAGCGCGAGGCGGTCTGGACGGAGACGAGGATATCTTGGGCTTCGCGGTCTTCAGGTTTGGCGTAGTGAACGTCGTTGACCCCGACCAGCCGCGCCCCGGTTTTTGCCGCAAGTCCAACCAGGGCGTCGTTCACGATTCTCTGTTCCGGAATAGCGGGGTGTGCGCCGAGCTCGAGGTAAAAGTTCTCTTTACCGAAGATTTCCTGGTACTCGCGGATCAAGGCCTCGGCCCGTTCTGGCTTCCTCGCCAGGATCGCCTTGGGAATCTCGCCATTCAGGCACCCCGAGAGCGCGATCAACCCCTCACGGTGTCGGAGGAGGAGCTCCTTGTCCACGCGCGGCTTATAGTAAAACCCCTCGAGGTGGGCCGTGGTGACGAGCTGGATCAAGTTCTGATAGCCGGTGTGGTTTGCCGCGAGCACGGTGAGGTGAGAGCGTTTGTCGTCAATCCCCGGCCGTTTGTCGGAGAGCCGCTCGTAGGCAACGTAGAGCTCCGAACCAATGATCGGCTGGATGCCGGAGGACCGGGCCTTTTGGTAGAATTCGATTGCGCCGTAGAGTACGCCGTGGTCGGTGAGCGCCAGGGAGTCAAAGCCAAAATCCGCGGCCCGCTTGACGAGCTCGTCAATTTTTGCCAAGCCATCTAAAAGGGAGTAGTGGGAGTGGACGTGGAGGTGGGTAAACTTCATAGTGGTGGCAGAAGGCACGGCGCGGCTCCCGCTCGCGTGTCCCTCTGGCAACTCTACCACGCCCGTTGCCTGCGGGATGACTTGACAACTTACTAGCGTTTATCTATAATGTAATTATGCTCTTTAACCTGGCGGCCCGCCAAAACCCGCATGGTGCGGGGTAGCGCGGTGGCGCCACAATCCGCCATAGGCGGAAGAAAAGGGGAACCGCCATGCCAACGCATGGACCCGCCCTGAACGAAGGACAGACCGCGGAGTTCGTGAGCGCCGGAACGAAGGCGCTCATCCTCATCGCCAATCGCCTCGGTCCCGATCTCGCCCATAACTGGGCGGTGAACGGCGAGGCCATGCAGCGAGCCTTCCTCGGTGCGCTCATACCACCCGAGGAGAAACCCGCTCTCGCCGCGATCGTGGTCCCCGAACCCACGATTACGACCTACGAAGCCATCACGGTCGACTACGACATGGTCCTCAAGGCCATGGCCAAGGTCGGGCGGTACGACTGGGTGAACCCGGACATCACCGCCGAGCGCTTCCCCGTCGTGGGCGAGGGCAAGGCGGAGCGGGAGGCCCTGCTCGTGCACTTCGGCCGCGACATGGACGACCGCGACGTGACCATCGAGCTCGAGCATCTCGGCCTCGAGGACGGCGCGATCGAGGAGCTCCTCGCGTTCGGGGCCAAGTACCCGGACTTGCAGCACAAGTTCCCGATCATCGGACGCAAGTCCGTCTGGCAGTACCGCTTCGGCTTCTCGTGCTGCCCGTGCCTCCGCGGGGGCGGCCGCGGGCGGGGCCTGGGTCTCGGCATCCGCGAGGGCGGGTGGAGCGGCGGCTGCCGGTTCCTGGCTTTCCGCAAGTAGCTTCGGTTCTCGGAACTTGGGGTCCTGGAAGATCAAACCCTCGGTTCCTTGGACACTCGGCCCGTTCGCAAGCCATCGCGAACGGGCCGGTATTCATTTCAGAAAAATTTTTATAGTTTTGGTATACTCAATGCGGATAGTAGGCGAATCTGCCGGCGGTTACGGCTTCCGGCGGCCGAATTCCGGAACCTGATATGTTAGAGTCGCGTCGGCCACGGCTTACGCGAGTGTGCAGCCAGTGCTCCTTAAAAATGAAGCTACTTGGTGCAGAATACTGGTGGGCTTCGAGGCCCCAAATGCGATGCAGCCCGGAGAGTACTCGATGGGCGGTGGCATGGATGGTATTTTGTACGAATCCGTCTGGCAGAACCGCTTCGGCAACTCGAACTGCCCGTGCCTCAACAGGAACGGCCGCGAGCGGAACCTGAATCTCAACATCCGCGAGAACAGGTGGAACGACAACTGCCGGTTCCTGGCTTTCCGAAACTCACTTCATTCTCTCCCGGCTCTCGCCGGGGGAGTTTCTTTTTGGAGGCCCCGCATCCAGCCACCGAGCATCTTTCCTATTTCCTGCAGTGGCTCGGAGAGGGCAATGTACTTCTTGTTGTCGAGCACCTTGAGTTCCCAGGCGATTTGGAGGAAGAATTTGAGGAGGTCAAGCTTACTCCCGGCCCGTTGCAGGATGGGCAGTTTCTGTTCCCGGCCGAGGTAGCTTGCTATGAAGAGCAACTCGATGGTATCGAGAAACAAGGAATCAATCTTGGCGCCGAGCGTGTAGCGGGATTTCTTCGGGAAGTGGTCGCGCCATTCATGCCAGAGCTTGTAGACGGCGATAAACCTCTGGATGATGGGTAGCGTCCCGTGTGTGTGTGTGTGTGTGTGGCAAAGCCATATGAGGGCACAACTTGAATGCGGTTATGCCGAGGTTATCGGCGTCGAGAACCTCTTGGGAGCGTGGCTGGAATTTGTGAGGGGAAAGCGGTATCGGCGCGATGTCCAGGAGTTTTCGCTCCGGCTGATAGATAACGTGCTCGCATTGCACGACGAACTCCGCCATCATACCTACGCTCACGGCGGCTATCAAGGGTTTTCCATTCACGATCCCAAGCCGCGGAGCATCTCGAAAGCCAGCGTCCGCGATCGGCTCTTGCATCACGCCATCTATCGGGTGCTCTATCCGTTTTTCGACCGCACCTTCATTGCGGATTCCTATTCCTGCCGCATCGGCAAAGGGACGCACCGGGCGCTGAATCGTTTCCGGGAGTTTGGCTACCGAGTGAGCCGGAATAATACGCGCACCTGCTGGGTCTTGAAGTGCGATGTCAGGAAGTTCTTCGCGAGCATTGACCAGGATATCCTGCTGGATATCCTCCAGCAGGATATCTCCGATACCGGCGTTATGGGACTCCTCAAGCGCGTCATCCGGAGCTTTGCGAGCACCGCGCCCGGCAAGGGCCTGCCACTCGGCAACCTCACCTCCCAGCTCCTCGTGAACGTCTATCTGAACGAGTTTGACCAGTTCGTGAAGCACCGGCTGAAGGCAGCATATTACATCCGTTACGCCGACGATTTTGTTACTTTTTCTGCAGACCGTAGCTGGCTCGTCGGCCTCATCCCACAGATTCGGCAGTTTATGCGCGAGCGGCTAAAGCTCGAACTCCATCCCGACAAGGTGTTCATCAAGACGCTCGCCTCCGGCGTCGACTTTTTGGGCTGGGTGCACTTTCCGGATCACCGGGTGTTGCGCACCACGACCAAGCGACGGATGATGAGACGGCTGGGGGCGGGCGCCCCATCGGATGAAGCGCTATCCTCGTACCTGGGACTTTTACGGCATGGAAATGCCTGTACCCTTACGGTTGCCCTGAGGAGGAGTGTATGAAACGACTCGCCATTGGTATTGACGAAGTCGGCCGCGGGGCGCTGGCTGGGCCGGTGGTGCTCGCCGCCGTGACCATCTCGGGCCGCATTTCCTGGCGGCATCCCGCGCTCGGCCGCATCCGTGACTCAAAGAAGCTCACGCCGCGGCGTCGCGAGGCGTGGTTTTTACATCTCACGAAGCACCCGGCGCTGGAATGGCGCGTCAGTCGTGTCACGCCTCGGGTCATTGACCGCATCAACATTGCGAGAGCCGCCAACCTGGCGGCGCACCGCTTGGTGAAGCGGTTATCAACGAATAACGAATCTCGCACGAATATACGAATAGTTCGGCGCGGCTCACCACAGGTTCGTATATTCGCAAAAGATTCGCCATTCGTTGATGAGCCACGTTACTTCGTTTTTTTGGATGGCGGTCTTAAGCTCCCGGCTTCGCTACCCCACCGGACTATTACCAAGGGAGATGAGCGGCTGCCGATTATTGCCGCCGCCTCGATCATGGCCAAGGTCTGGCGCGATCGGCTTATGACGCGGCGGAGCGTCGAATTCCCCGCATACGGTTTCCACATCCATAAGGGCTACGGCACCCGGGCGCACCGTCGGGCTATTCGGCGGCATGGGCCATCAGCGATTCACCGGCGATCGTTTCTCAAATGGCTTGCCAATGACTAAATCCTAATGACTAATGACGAAATGGGCGATCGGGTGCTACCATGCCATTAGTTACCCGCGCACCGGAAAGCCATGGGCTTTAGCCCATGGATGGAGCGGAATCCCA
>CAYIBD010000009.1:0-23183 GCA_964361655.1 uncultured Candidatus Saccharibacteria bacterium | reverse complement strand
GGCGGCATCGGCATCATGAACATCATGCTGGTCTCGGTGGGGGAGCGGACTCGCGAAATCGGCCTTCGCAAAGCCGTGGGCGCAACCAATCGCGACATCCTGCAGCAGTTCTTGATCGAGGCCGTGATGCTGACCCTGGTCGGGGGTCTGGCCGGCATTATCTTTGGCTCGCTCCTTACCGTGGGGCTCTACTTTATTCTGGTTCAGGTTCTCCCTACCGGCTGGGCGTTTGCCCTGCCGCCATCGGCCATTGGTCTTGCGGCCGGGGTGGCGGTTTTGACTGGCTTGGTCTTTGGCCTCTACCCGGCCCGTCGCGCTTCACGCCTCGAACCGGTCGAGGCCTTGCGCTACGAATGATGATCAATGCCGTGCGGCCTGCTATGCCCGGTAGTACAACTTCGAACAAGTTCTGGTATATGCGGTATACCTATGTTTTCCAACTGCGAACCCACCTCTTTGGCTAGTTCGAAGTTGTACTACCGGGTATGATGGAGGCAATGGTCTTCCAGCATAACCAATCATTCTCAAGTTCTTAAGAATATTAGAATAGCTGCCATGGCAGATTTGACGGCAGAGCGGAAGAAACGCGCCGCAAAGATCGTTGCCGCACTCAAGCGGCTTTTTCCTAAGGCCAAAATTGTATTGAACTATTCCAATAACTGGGAGCTCTTGGTGGCGGTGGTGCTCTCGGCGCAATGCACCGATAAAAAAGTGAACGAGGTCACGGCCAAGCTTTTCAAGAAATATCGGACCCTCGATAATTACGTGACAGCCGATCCGCGGGAGTTTGAACGGGACATCAAGCCCACCGGATTTTTTCGAGCCAAAACAAAAAATATCCTGGCTGCGGCCAAGATGGTCAAGGAGAAATTCGGTGGGAAAATTCCTCGCACCATGGCCGAGATACTTACCATTCCCGGCGTGGCACGGAAAACGGCAAACGTGGTCCTCGGGAACGCCTACGGCGTGGTGGAGGGCATTGCGGTGGATACCCATGTCCGCCGGCTTTCACAAAAGCTGGGGCTCACTGACCACGACGATCCGGTAAAGATCGAACGCGACTTGATGCAGCTCCTGCCGCGCCGCGAGTGGTTCAACTTCACTTACCGCATGATTGACTACGGCCGGGCCATCTGCCCGGCCCGCAAGCACGAGTGCGAAGATCATCCCCTCACGAAAATTTACCCTCCGGCAGCAACCCGATGGCCGTGAGTGGGATCGGTTCGTTGCATCGGAATCAGGTCGCTACTTTTGCAGGCGATCGCATTGGTATGCGGCGGGCGGCCCGAGGCCGAGCTATGGGTGGCTGGAAACCTCGAGGGAACCTTTTTGAGACATCGAGTATTTCAATACCGATAATCTGGCCGTCCCGGTCGTAATCAAAGATAACGCCGTCGCCTACCTCATCGCTCTCGGCATAGGGTCGTTTGTTCAGTTCGATATAGAGCGCATCTGCACCCCGGTCGTAGGAGAGTTTCATGGGTTTTTACCGAGATACTTTTCCACCTTTGAGCTTGAAAACGTTGTGATGACATGCCGGGCGTCGTATTGTTCCCGATAAATTACTACGAGTATATAGGCCTTCTTTTTCTCTTGTCACTGGAATCGTCTCACCGCCATCAGCGTTCCATTGGTTTGATGAGTCAGCCGGTCAGGAGCCCGTAGAGTTTCGATGACGAGCTTTGGTGCTATGCCTCGCCGCTGCAGCCGTGACTGCGCATGGCGGCTGAATGTCACTTCCATTTTTATCATACTATCAAGTGCGCTAATCTTCGTCAACGGCCTTTGACTACTGCTGCAACGTCTGCCCGGCCCGCAAGCACGATTGCCGCGATCACCCCTTGACCAAAATCTACCCCCCGCACTAGTCAGTGGTCCTGGGATCAAATAAGAAAACGGGTGGGGGTTCCCCACCCGTGGTCGAGATGTGCCCGTGGGCTTTCTAGCCCAGCAGGACCGCTTCCGGGAGCTCCGCGGGCGTGATGATCTCCTCGCGGGACGGGCTGCCGGTCTTGATCTGGGCGAGCTGGAACGTGAAGCCGTGGAAAGCCGCGAGCGGCTTCCGTTTGCCGTTCGGCAGGACGATCAAGTCCCGACTCCATTTCTGCAGGAACGTGACGGTCAAACCCGGGAGGACCCCGTTCACATCCCGGTCGCTCGACGGCCGGACCATCTGAGTTTCCAGTTTGGCCCTGTGCGGCACGCAGGCGAGTTCGTTGTTGTCGCCATACATGCCGGTTCCGCCGGTGTAGATGGGTCGGACGGTCAGTGGCTCACCCACTCGCGCCTGATGCTGCGCGAGGGTGTGCCCGGAGTAGTAACACATGGTTCCCTCCTTGAATGGGGTGGTTACTACTACCCACCTAGCGTTCAGCTTCACCTCCTCCCCTGTATAGTCCGGCTGCACCATTCTTGATCGCCGTCGAATCGGCGTCAACCAACGCTATCCCCAGGGGGGATCCAGGGGTATGGTAGCATCGGCGGCATGAGGGTTGTGATGCACATAGACATGGACGCCTTTTTTGCCGCGTGTGAGGAGCGGTATAATCCGCAGTTTCGCGGCAAGCCGATCGTGGTTGGTGCCGATCCTAAGGCCGGGCGCGGGCGAGGCGTGGTTTCAACCGCAAGCTACGCCGCGCGCAAGTTCGGCATCAAGTCGGCCATGCCGATCTCAACGGCTTGGCGCTTGGCCGAAGCGGCACGGAGCAGGGGAGAGCCGGAGACAATCTTTCTGACTGGAAATTATCGCCTCTACCGCGAGGTTTCTGAACGGATCATGGCTGTTCTTGAGGAAGGTGTAGATGCGTTTGAAGAAGCAAGCATAGACGAGGCCTACCTTGACGTTTCTTCAATCGGCAGTTTTGGAAAGGCCGAAGCCTACGCGCGAATACTAAAAGCTAACATCCTAAAAGCCGAAGGCCTTACCTGTTCCATTGGCATTGGATCGAATAAGTTGATTGCTAAAATCGCGTCGGATTTCAGGAAACCCGATGGACTTACCGTAGTGAGGCCCGAAGAAGTTCAAACGTTTCTTGACCCTATGCCAATCCGCGCTATCCCCGGCATCGGGCCGAAAGGTGAGGTATTCTTGCACCAGAAGGGGATTCGGATCATACAAGAGCTCCGAACGGTTGACTTGGCTCGGTTGATCGAGTGGCTTGGGAAATGGGGCGAGGATCTATACCGGAAAGCCCGCGGTATTTCCGATAGTCCGGTATCGAACGACTGGGAGCCAAAATCCATTGGCGAACAAGAGACGTTTGAGCAAGATACGCTCCAGCCGGCATTCATATTGGAACGGCTCGGTGGGCTCTGCCAAACCGTGTTCCAGAGGTTTGGGCGCGAAGGGTTTAGCGCCTTCCGTACGGTCGTTGTCACGGTGCGCTTCGCCGACTTTACCACCCTGACCCGCTCTCGTACCATCCCGCGGCCCCTGGGGACGCTCGAGGCGCTGAGCGGTTCATCGCTGCGGCTCCTCCTGCCGTTCCTTGATACGCGGGGGAACCCACGACGGAAGAAGATCCGTTTGATCGGGGTGCGCGTGGAGAAACTTTCGAAAAGATCCAACCATCTCCGGGCGTAACGGTACGATTGCATCTGCGACAGTCCGGCGCTATAGTTGGAGTATTCCTTGAAGGCAGACCACTGTAGAGCTCGTGTTCTCTAATCGGCTGTGGTTGGACTTTACGCCGGAGGATCTGGCGATGGCGGTCGCGGACCATCGCGGCGCAATCGGCGCTTCGGCGCGTAGATTCCGGTAGAACAATCTCCAAACCGTGGAACGGAGCGAAGGAGGTGAGAGGATGTGGCGAGGGGAATCCGCGCCGTTGCGCTCATCGTAGTTAATCCGAACGGTGAGGTGCTCCTGTTGCAAGAGTTCGGGTCAAAGCCTCATATTGGAAAACTTGCCGGAATGTCCTCGATTCCAATGGAGACATCAGCACCTCGCGAACCGGACGACATGGTGCTGGCGCGGCTCATCGCTGAGGAGCTGCCCGGGCTTGCGCCGAAGATAACCATTGAAGGGCGGCTCGGCGTATACCGCATCGTACCAGGAGTCTGGGCGACGCTCTACCGAGCGGCGATCGGCGATCGCAGTCTTCCCGACGCCGCCACCTCGCGAGCGGAGGTAGGGAACCATGCATGGGTAGATCCGGCGGAGGCCGCTCGGCTGTGGTTGCGCCAGGGGGCGCGCGAGATGCTCGAGGATTTTGCTAGTGGCCGGAGAGGGGTAGTGCGGAAGCACTGCAAAGCCGTGAGTGCCGCGTCAGCGGCACTGCCGACCTCTAATGAGATATCGGCCGGGCGCCTGCCAAGACGGTAGGCGCCGTTTTCTTTTGCTCCGGATTCGCGACGAGCCCGGTGTTAAAACCGAATCACTGTCCCAGCCGACTTTCGCCGGAGAACGCGGCGGAGTATGGCCGGTTTTGTGCCGTTGAAGATTACGGCCCGGCAGCGGCGGAGTACGAGGAGTGAAGATAGCTTCCCGGCCATGGCGCCGGTGACGTCGTACTTCGTCGATTTTCTGCTCGATGATTCAATGAGTTCCGCTAGCTGCGGTCGCCGGATACGCCGGAGGGCGCGATCGCGACGTCGCGGCGGGAAGGTTTGATACACCCCGTCAACATTTGTAGCGAACGCAATGGTAGCATCCTCGAGATGGCGGGCTAAGACGACAGCAAGCGCATCGGCCGAGGCGATGACGCTCTGTCCATCATCACTGAACGCAACGTCTCCTCCCAAGAGCGGAATGCCGCGGTGTCGGAGTATGTCGCGGATGATCGGCAGCAGTGTCTGGGTGGCGAATTTGAGGCGGCCATGTACCTGACGCACCGCAGCACTTGTCTGCAACGGGATGACGGGAAGGCCGGCTTTGAGGAAGATCGTGGCAAGCGCAGTGCCGAGTTTCCGCATCGAGGTTACCGTTCGCCCGATGCCGCGGAGCTGCTCGGTCGTGAGGGGTGAGCCGTGCAGTCGGTAGCGGCGGGCGAGGGGGTGCCCAAATGAGCCGGCACCGTAGAGGATAATGAGGCGGAGGCGGGGTTGATTGATCCAAGCGCGACGGATCTCGGAGGCGATGCGTCGCAGGCGGCTCCGCTCTATACCCGGTCGCCCGCGGCCTTTCTCTGTTATGATGCTGCCGCCGAGTTTCAGAATTATGAGATGAGGCACGCCTCCACTCTATAGAGCGGCGGGGGAGATGACAAGGCGAACGTCATCGACGAAAAGACCCAGCGGGTCAGAGAACCATGTAGTTTTCCACAACGGCCATTGACGGTCGCTCTGCGGCGAGGAACGACTGCTGGCGGCCCAGACCGGACGGCGATGCGAGTTCCAACCCGCACTGTCCCTGTAGTTTCTCGCGATAGCCGTTCCACCCGCCGAGAACCTGGTGTCGCTTCACGACAATGGCCGCAACCGAGCGGCAGAGCTCGCGGTACTCATCCGTCCTACCTTCGCGTTTGGCGCGAGCAGCGCTTTGGAGCACGGCATCTACCCGCCTCGCAAGATCCTGCTCGAGCTTCTTTATCTTCCTGATCGTTAGGCGCGCTGATTGAACCCGTTGAAGTTCCTTGAGCCGGCGCTCGGCCAGGGCTTTGTGGAGCTCGGGTTGGGAACGCGCCGTGGCGAGGAACACGCGCACCTCTTCACTGACGCGCTTCAGGGGGTAGAGGGGATGCTCTGGCCCGACGTCGCTCACGTCAGCCAATGCCGCAGCCCCACCGCTTACGGAGAAGAAAAGTATGAGGGTTGCGATCGCAAGCCGCGGACGAAGTTCGAAGCGGCCCGCGAACGAACGGCTGCGGGCTGGCTCCGGGCCGAGGAGCGAGAGGAAGCGGGCCTTGGCCACGGCCAAAAACTCCGGCCGCGGTTGGGCGGAGCGTCTTAAACAACGCCGGCAAAAGGAGCGCCAGCCAAAGAATGTGCGGAGGTCAGGTATCATTGGAGCTTTTCACGTAACTTGGCCAAAACTCGATGGATGATCACTCGGAGCGCACCCTCTGATTTTCCGGTGATCCGTCCGATATCGCGGTAGGGGACATCGGCGAGGTAGCGGAGAGAAAAGATTTCCTGCTCCTCTTCGGAGAGTGATCGCAGGGTGGCCATGACTTCGTCGAACTTTGCCTGGCGCGTAGGATCCGATCCTCCTGCGGCGACATGCTCAACTTCCGGGACATCGGAGAAGGGGAGGGGGGAAACCTTGCGGAAGTGATCGGTCAGGGTGTTTCGTGCAATCTGCCACATCCAGGCGACAAAGTTGCCGCGGCTGGCATCAAACGTTTCGATGCGGCCGACGACCTTGGAAAAGACCTCCTGGGTGAGGTCTTCGGCAACCTCGCGCCGGGCCGTGCGCGCCACAAAGAAGCGAAAGAGCTTCGGCGCGAACTCATCGAAGATTTTTTCTCCGGCCCGATGGTCATGACGTTTCAGGCGTTCGGCAAGACGGTTGAGCCGGCCGGATCCAATCATAGATACGCGTGGCGCAGAAAAGCGTTACGACGCCTCTCTAAGCGTAGCGCGGGTGCTAGGGGGAAGTCGAATGAACTTGACAGAGCCACATTTGCCGTGGTAATGATCATCTGTGGCCGAATGAGTGCGGTAAACCTTTTTCCTGCGAGGTGACAGATGGACTGGCAAAGCACATTTCATACCTGGGCCCTATCCGGTTTTCCTAGCAAAACGCTCGAGATCGGGGTCGAACCGCAGCCACACGATCTACAGGTAGCGCAGAGGGTTGCACGTGAGGTCCATCGAGGGGCAAAGATCGCCTACGAGCGCGATGGCGATCACCACCTGATCACGGTTCGGTTCCAACCCCTTGATCCGGATCCGCCGGCCTTCCTCGAGCGGCATCGCATCGCCCTCGTGTGAGCGCGGCAGAAACCCGGCCACGGCGGCAGCAGCCGCCGTTTTATTTTCTCGCCCTCTTGGTATACTGGAGCGGATGTCTCCAGACAAAAAAATTTCGCTCTCGCCCTCGGCTTTGAATCTCTACCGCGATTGCGCCCGCTGTTTTTGGTTGGAGCAAAACGGCGCCGCCAAGCGGCCGGAGGGCATCCGGGCCACCCTGCCTAACGGCATGGATGCCGTGCTCAAGCGCTACTTTGACCGCTTCCGCGGCTCGCTTCCGCCGGAGCTTATAGGCAAGATTGAGGGCCGACTGATTGAGGACCAGGCGCTCTTGGACTCCTGGCGCGACCGCTGGCGGGGGCTGGTCTATGAGGATCCCGCCCTGAAGGCCCGACTGAAAGGCCTGCTTGACGATTGCGTTATCTATAACGGCAGCTACATTCCCCTTGACTACAAGACCAAGGGCTTCACCCCCAAGGACGACGCCCACAAGTGGAACCAGGACCAGCTCAACATCTACTGCTTTCTCCTCGAGGCCAAGGGCTTTCGGACTGCTGGCCACGGCTACCTTGTCTTCTACCATCCGGTCAGCGCCCACGAGGGCGGCATGATTCAGTTTGAGATCACCCCCCGCAAGGTGGCCACTGACACCGCGGCCGCGCTCAAGCTCTTCGAGACCGCGGTTGAGCTCATCCGCGGTCCTCTGCCGGCGTCGCGGCTAGGCTGTGAATATTGTGCTTTACAGGGCGTGCGGGATGGTGTATAAGGAGAATGTATAAGACAATTTGACAGCCATAGGGGGTAATTTTTTGCTTTTCCCTTCAGACCTTGTAACAAGAGCTACTTTTCTCCGTATTTCTTGATGGTGCAAGGTCGTTGCCTTATACTCGTGATAAAATAAAAGGAGAATGAAACATCTCACTATTTCGAAGCTGATCAGTTCCTTGCTCGGGACGGCAATGCTCTTTTCGGGTATTGCGGCCTTTCCCTTGCCAGCGGCCGCGGCGACCGTTGGCGCCGGTTTTAGCGGCAAAGTTGTCTCGGTGAATCCAGGCGCCAATTCCTTCCAGGCAGAAGTGCGCTTAATCTACGCCGGCGGCACTGGTTCCGGGGGAAGCGGTGGGCTTGGCGCTATTCTGCCGGCGGGGCAGGTCGTGACCATCAATGTCCCGGCCGGGACGCCGCTTAAGAACTTCCGGGGTCAAGCCATTACGCTTGCCCAAGTGCAGCCCGGGATGCTTTTTAATGCTGCCGCCGTTCTTGATACGGTTACCAAGACCGTGACCGCGAAGAGTATCTATTTCGGACGAATAGGGGTTCTGCCTCCGGTCCGGCCGCCAGCGCCGAGTCCATCACCGGCGCCATCGCCAACGCCGGCCCCTACACCGAGCCCCACCCCTTCTCCAACACCGCCACCCGCGGGTCAGCCGAATGCTGCGGCCGGGTTTAGCGGCAAGGTTGTTTCCGTAGATCCGGCGACGAACTCCTTCCGCGGCGAGGTACGAATTGTCTACGCCGGGCAGCGGGGCACCGGTGGTATTGGCGGTATCTTACCGGCAGGGAAGGTGGTAACCGTGAACGTTCCGCCCGGAACCCAGCTGACGAATGTCCGCGGCCAGCCAATGACCTTGAGCCAGGTCCAGCCCGGCATTTACTTTAACGCAACGGTGTTGGTAGATACGGTAACGCGGACTATTACGGCCCAGAAGGTTCAGTTCGGCACCCGATTTGCGCCGCTACCGACGCCAGCTCCGCCACCTCCTCCATCGCCAACACCCCCACCACCGCCCGGAACTCCGCCGAGCCCCACGCCTCCTCCACCACCGCCCCCTGACACCGGGAGCGGCCAGCGGGGACTGGTGGGCTTTGCCGGAAAAGTCGTGTCTGTTGATCCCGCGGCCAATACGTTCCAGGCCGAAGTGCGAATCGGCTATGCCGGCGTCTTCGGCAGCCGTGGCATTGGCGGTATCCTCCCACCCGGAAAGATCGTGACAGTGCGGGTTGATCCGACCGCGCAGTTGGTAGACGTATTGGGAAATCCCGTGGCGCTGGCGAATGTACCCCCGGGAACGTTCTTCAACGCGAGCGCCCAGGTTCAGAGTCCGCCGCTCACCATCACTGCCAAGCGCGTGGTCTTTGCCCTGCGCGGGACGTCCGAACCGCAGCCGCCCGGCGCAACGACCACGCCCCCCGCTCCGCCAGGACTGGGTCTCGGGCTCATCGGCCGTATTGTTAACCACTGCGGCTTTGTGGCCAATGCCATTGAGGTCTCCCTAAATCGTCTCGAAGCCATCATCCTCAAGCAGGAATCGGCCATTGCCGAGCTCAAGGCCGCGGGGAAGAACACGACCCAGGCCGAAGCGCTCCTGGCCCAATCCAAGGCCGACCTCCAGGCCAGCCGGACATCACTGGCTGACACCCAGGCCAAGTGTGCGGCCCTGGAAGGAGCTTCAAATCGCGAACAAGCTAGTCAAGACGCCCGGGCCTCGCTCCAGGCGACTATTGACCTGGCTAAAAAATTATTCCAAGCCATTCAGAGCACGCAGCGAGCCATCCGCGCTTTGTGACGATAATGTGGCTCACCGCGAACTTCATCTACTCCCATGAACGGCACACCTCTTAATCAGCCGTCCACTGCAGCCCCCTTGCCGCCAGCGCCGGTGCACGCTTCAAAAGTGAAGTGGCTCCTGCTGGCCGTAGCAGTGATTGTCATAATTGTTGGCGCGCTCTCCTTCCGCCGGCGGGGGAAGGAGTCGGAAGCGCCTCCTCCCCCAGCGGCATCTCCGGCCGATGTGGAAGACGTACTCCAAGGATTTGGCGGTCTCACCCCCGGCAACTCGCCGGAGGAAATCGACCAGGATATCCAGAACACCGATCTCGATTCCTTGAGCGCTGAATTGGAAGCGCTGGAGAAGGAGCTAGAGGGGTTGTAAGGAATCGCTGGCTGTCGAGTAAGACGCCGCCGCATCGGCGGCGTTTTGATTATCGGGTGTGTACAAAGCCATTGGGCGCATTGCGTCCCTGATGTTACGATGGAGCAAAATGGAACTGCGAACGCAGAATTTCTTCTGGCCCGGGCTTATTGTTGCCGTGGCAATTGGCCTTGGTGCTGGCTATTACTACGGCAATTCAACGGGTCTGGCCGAGGGCATCAAGCGCGGTGTCCTCGAAGAAAAGGCGGCCGAAGCAGCCCGCAAAAAAGAAGCCGAGAAGAAGGCCGCCGCGGCAGCCAATCCCTTTGAGCAGACCAGCGTCAACCCCTTTGAGAAGAGTCCGGCCAATCCCTTTGAGAAGGTGAAGGTCAACCCGTTCGAGTAGCGATACCCCTATGCGTTGTCGGCCGCGGCCTTCGAGGCGTCTTGCCGGAGGTGGCTATCCATTGCTCGTTTTCATGAGCGTCATTATGGCGCTCGCTTTTTCTTCAATTTCGCTGGTGAGCGCCCAGGATGAGCCGCCGCCAGCTGCGGCCAGTACGCCCGAACCGGCTCCAGCACCGGAGCCACCCCCGGAGGAACCACTATCCGAACCGCCACCTCCGCCGGAGGAAGGGCCGCCCCCACCGCCAGCGATCGAATACCCGATTTCTGAACTCGGCAATTGCGGCAGCGTAGATGAATGCAGGACCTATTGCGACGATCTTAGCCACAAAGATGCCTGCGTCATATTCGGTGCGGCGCACGGCCTGATTGATGAGGACGAGGCGCAACTGGCGCATGACCTCCCCACGACCGGTCCGGGAGGATGCACCTCCAAGGAGGCCTGTGATGCCTATTGCGAAGATCCGGCTAACCACCTTCAGTGCACGGACTTCGCCGTCGAGCACGGCTACCTTTCAGAGGAAGAAGCCGCCAAGGCCAGGATCCTGGCTACGACCGGCGGGCCGGGCGGATGCGCCACCGGAGAGGAGTGCGAGGCGTTCTGCCAAGACCCAGCCAATACCCAGGCCTGCGTTGATTTTGCCAAGGAGCATGGCTTTATCTCCGAGGCCGAGCTACAACGCATCGAGACCCAGCGCGAGGTCATGGCTGACATTCGACAGGGACCGGGGGGATGCACGAGTGAGAACGAATGTCGGACTTACTGCGCCGATCCAAGCCACGCCGATGCATGCATAGAATTTGCGACCAAAAACGGGCTGATGACCGACGAGGATGCCAAGCGTCTGAAGGTGCTCGTGGCTGGCGGTCCTGGCGGATGCAAAAGCGAGAGCGAATGCCGGGCCTATTGTGAAGATCCGACCCGCGGGTCGGAGTGCATTGACTATGCGGTTAAGAACGGTTTCATGACCGAAGCCGAGGCAGCGTTGGCGCGAAAACTCCTGGCCACCACCGGGCCGGGCGGCTGCCAAGGCATTGCCTGTCGGGCCTACTGCGAGGATCCCTCACATGTCGAGGAGTGCCTCGGCTTTGCCGAAAAGGAGGGCCTGCTCTCGGGACAGGAGCTCGCCCAGGCTAAGAAGTTTGTCAAAATCATGTCCGAGGGCGGAGGCCCAGGCGGGTGCAAAGGGCCGCAGGAGTGCAAAGCCCACTGTGACAATCCCTCAAACCAACAGGCCTGCTTTGATTTTGCCAAGGGCCAGGGCCTGATCAGTCCGGAGGATCAGCCGAAGTTCGAAGCCGGGTTGAAGATCCGGCAGAAGATGGCTGAATCCGGTGGGCCCGGGGGGTGCCGCACTGATGATGAGTGCCGGGTCTACTGCACCGATCCGGCTCACGTGGAGGAGTGCGTGGCGTTCGGTGCAGCCCATGGTGGGCTTTCGGAAGAGGAGACCCGGCGGATGCTCCAGGAGTTTGCGAGCGGCCGATTCGATGCCCGGGGAGAATTTGGGCCGCCAGCGGACATTGCGCGCTTTGAAGCCCAAGCCATGAAAGAGTTTGAGAAATTCAGGCAGCTCGAGGAACAATTCCGCAGCGGAGGGCCAGGTGCCTTCCCCGGAGGTCCAGGCGGTGGATTCCCGCCTACGTTCCCCAGCGGCTCCGGGCCTGGCGGTCCAGCGGCGGGAGCTGGCTTTGCCGGCCCGGGCGGCTGTACCTCGCCGGCGGAGTGCATCAAGTACTGCACCGAACACTTCAGTGAGTGTCAGAGCTTCCAGCCGCCGGGCAGTGTACCGAGCGGATTCCCCGGCCAGCCGGTGCCGCCGGGTGCGCTGCCGCCACCCCCTGGCGGTAGTCTGCCACCGCCGGCAACGACGGCGCGCGGCACGGCTGCGATCACCCTTGAACTGCAGCCGTCTTCCGGACTCTTCCTCCTCAAGGTCAGCGCCTCGCAGGGCGTGAAGGAGTTCTCGCTGGGCCTGGCAAGCGGCTCCAGTTATGGCGCCGGCATCAGCGGCTGTCCGTCCCAATACGTCAATAACACCGTGGTCTTTCGCTCCACGGACTTCCCGATCACGAATGCCTACGTCATTGATTGCCAGGATGTTCGGTATGACATCGGTACCGTCGTGCCGCTAGGAGTTCCGGTCCCTCCGCCACCGGGCGGACTGCCGCCGGGAGCACCGCCACCCGCCGGGTCTCCTGCTCCTTACCCCGACCCCGCCACCATCTGTGCCCAATACGGCGGCACGTGGGACGGGACGACCTGCCAGGTCCCCCAGTTGCCACCGGGCGCCTTCAGGCCGGCGAGCCTGCCCATCCGGCAGGCGGGCCTCCAGTTCGGCGCGGCAGTTGAGCTTGCTTCGCTCTTCGAAGCTCTGCTCGACCTTTTCCGGTGATCGGGTACGGCTGCGGCGTAGGAGGCCTGCTTGGGTTTGCGCACCCGCCGTTACTCGGCTATGGTAAGGCCGTAGGGCGCTTTGCCCGCGCACCGGAAAGCCATGGGCTTTAGCCCATGGATGGAGCGGAATCCCAGCGGCTTTCGGCTTGCCCAGCACCTTTTCTAGACCTTGGGTGTCCTCAATACGATAGGGGCCATTCAGATATCCCTGTTCTGTACCGGCGGAATGTTCAGGAGAAAAGGTGCTGGGTGAAGGTTCCGCGCTCCAATGGATTACGGGCTGAAGCCACTGCAGTGGAGCGCTTCACATCGTGGGTAAAACCCGTCTCATCGCACTTGCCATTTTCTCCCTCGGCGTCATCGCCGGTTTTTTTGCCGTAGCAGATCGCTTCCCAACTCTCGCTACCGTTCCCGTCCTCCGGGCTCTCATCCGGCCTTATCGCCTCGGCCTTGACCTCCAAGGCGGGACGCACCTCCTCTACCGCGCTGACTTTCGGGAGTTCCGCGGCGAATCTCCGAACGAAGCCATGGCCGGGCTGCGGGACGTCATTGAGCGGAGGGTCAACCTCTTTGGTGTTACCGAGCCCCTTGTCCAGGTAGAGCGAGCCGGTGAGGAGTGGCGGCTCATCGTCGAGCTTGCCGGGGTGAAGGACATCCGCGAGGCCATTCGTCTCATCGGCGCCACACCGTTCCTTGAATTCCGGGAGGTGCGACCTCCGGAGGAAACCCAGGCGATCCTCGAGGCCAACGAGAAGGGAGAGCGGCTCGGCGAGGATCCTTATTTCTTCCCGAGCGGCCTCACCGGTCGGTACCTCAAGCGGGCTGAACTCCAGTTCGATGCAACCACCAATACTCCGCTCGTCGGCGTTGAATTCAACGCCGAAGGCGAGAAGCTCTTCGAGGAGATCACGACGCGAAATGTCGGAAAACCCCTCGGCATGTTCCTCGACGGCGCGCCCCTCTCGGCGCCAACAGTCCGTGAAGCCATCAGCGGCGGGAAGGCCCAGATCACCGGGCAGTTTACCGTCGAGCAAGCGCGCGACCTCGTCCGCCGCCTAAACTCCGGAGCGCTCCCGGTGCCGATCGAGCTCGTAAGCCAGCAGTCAGTCGAGGCCTCCCTCGGAGCAGCTTCACTCGCCAGGAGCCTTCGCGCCGCACTGGTGGGCTTCGTGGCGGTCGTCCTCTTCATGCTCCTCTGGTACCGGCTGCCCGGCTTGGTCGCCGTTGCGGCGCTTACGATCTACGTGGGGCTGGTGCTCTCGATCTTTAAACTTATCCCCGTGACCCTCACTGCTGCCGGCATTGCTGGGTTCGTGCTGTCCATCGGCATGGCCGTGGATGCGAACATTCTGATTTTTGAGCGGATGAAAGAGGAGCTGGGGGGAGGGAAGGACCTGGCGCCAGCCACGGAGGAGGGGTTCCGGCGTGCCTGGACGTCCATCCGCGACTCGAACGTTTCCTCGCTGATAAGTGCTGCCATTCTCTTTTGGCTCGGCACGAGCGTGGTCAAGGGCTTTGCCCTCACGTTAGGCCTCGGCGTTTTGGTCTCCATGCTATCGGCCATCGCCATATCGCGCACATTCCTCATGGCTGTCATGGCGCCGGGTCTAAGCCGAGTGCGGTGGCTGTTTCTAAGTGGCCTCACCACCACGAAACCCTAATCCCTAAACCCTAGATCCTAAACAAATTCAAAACCCAAATGACAAAAATACCAAACGTGCGGTAACTTTTGGATTTTAGAAATTAGGGCTTGTTTAGGGTTTAGGATTTCTGATTTAGAGCTTCAGCGGTATGGACATTGTTGGTCATCGCAGAATCTTCTATACCATGTCCGGGGCGCTCGTGCTGGCGAGCGTAGGGGCGTTGGTACTCTTCGGGCTCCGCCTCGGCATTGATTTCACCGGTGGCACGCTCCTCGAGGTTACCTTTGAGGGTGATCGACCCTCGCTCGAAGCGGTGACCGAGCGATTGAACGCCATCGGGCTCACCGCGCCCCGCATCCAGCCAGTCGGCACCACCGGTCTTTTCATCCGCTTGCCGCATATCGATGAAGCTACCCACGAGCGCCTCATCGCCGCTCTCGGCGATGGCGTGCGCGAAAAGCGCTTCGATGCCATTGGCCCGACCATCGGCCGGGAGCTCGCCCGAAAATCCATCCTCGCGATCGCCCTCGTCATCGTTCTCATCGTCTCCTACATCGCCTATGCGTTCCGCAAGGTGTCAGAACCCATGGCATCCTGGACGTATGGCGTGGTGACCGTGGTGGCGCTCGTCCACGATGTCATTATCCCTGCCGGATTCTTTGCCGTAGCCGGCCATGTCGCCGCCTTCGAGGTGGATACGCTGTTCGTCACCGCCATCTTGACAATATTGGGCTTCTCGGTGCATGATACCATTGTGGTCTTCGATCGAATTCGAGAAAACCTCAAGAAGAAAGCGGGCGCGAGCGCCTTCGCCGCACTCGTCAACCGGAGTGTTACCGAAACGCTCGTCCGTTCTATCAATACGTCGCTGACCGTCGTCTTGGCCATTGGCGCCGTCTACGTCCTGGGGGGCGCTTCCACCAAGGCCTTCACCCTTACCCTCATGATCGGCATTGTGGTCGGTACCTACTCCTCCATTTGCATCGCGAGCCCCCTCTTGGTCACGTGGCAGCACTTGAGAGAGCGGCGATCTCGCCACCCGCATCCATGAGAAAACTCACCCTACCCATGCATCCGCGAGAGGCGTCGGCGAGCGCCTTGAAGCTCCTGCCTTCGCCCCGCCTCCGCGAAGTTCTGGAGCGACGCTTCGGATTACGGGGTAAGGAGCCGGAGACGCTTGAGGCCATTGGCCGCTCCTTCGGTGTGACGCGCGAGCGCGTCCGCCAGATCGAAGCCGACGGCCTGCGGCATCTCCTCGAGCCCACGGCCGTAGCTGCCCTCACCCCGGTGTTCAACGCTCTCGAGAACCACTTTGGCCAACACGGCCATGTGTTTGAAGAATCGAAGCTCCTGCAGACGGCGGCCGAACCGCGCTACTCGAATCACGTCTATTTCCTTCTCACCGTTGGCCAGCCCTTCACCCGGCGCGCCGAGGACGAGGAGTGGCACGAGCGGTGGTTCACGAAGGCCGAAGCGCTCGAGACCGCCGAGGCCATCATGGCGCGCACCGCCAAGGAACTCGGCGAGACAAAGCGACCCCTGCCGGCCTCAGAGCTCTTCCAGATTTTGAAGAAGCAATCGCGCGAAGTGCTCGGTTCGATGCCGAGCCCGGATACGCTCGAGTCCTACCTCGCCATCTCCAAGGTTATTAAGCAAAATCCCTACGGGGAATTCGGCCTCGTCTCCTGGCCCACCATACGGCCGCGCGGGGTGCGGGATAAGGCCTATGCGGTGCTCTTGAAGGCGGCACGGCCCCTCCACTTCCGCGAAGTGGCGAGCGCAATCTCCAAGGCCGGCTGGTCATCACGGAAAGCCCATCCCCAGACCGTCCATAACGAGCTCATCAAGGACCCGCGTTTCGTCCTCGTCGGCCGCGGCCTCTATGCCCTGGCCGAATGGGGCTATGAGCCAGGCACCGTCGGCGAGGTGATGGCCGGGCTCTTGAAGGCCGCCCGGCGCCCGCTCTCCAAAGACGAAATCGTCAAGCGCGTTCTTGAAAAGCGCTTCGTGAAACCGAACACGATCCTGTTGAATCTCCAGGATAAGCGCTGGTTTAAGAGAACGCCGGAGGGCTACACCCTAGCGTAAGCGGAAATCCTAAACCCTAAGTTCTAAACCCTAAGCAAATCCAAAGCTCAAAATCCAAATATCCAAAATGCAATCCGTTTTGATGTTTGGTCATTTGAATTTTGAGTTTGTTTAGGATTTAGAGTTTAGAATTTAGGGTTTTTGTTTATACTAGGGGTATGTCCGATCTCAGCCAATTCTTTGATCAGTTCGCCATTGCCTGGGCGCTGATCGCCAATACCTGGTGGCTCTGGGCGCCGCCGCTCCTCTGCTACATTGGGTGGCAGTTTTGGCTTTTCTACCTACGGGTGCGCTACGTTTCGAATCTCGCCTGGGTGCTCCTCGAGGTCCGCATCCCGCGCACGATCCAAAAGACCCCCGAGGCCATGGAGCAGATTTTCTTCGGGCTGCAGACGATGTACTGGGATTTCGATCCACTCGAGAAGTATTGGGAGGGGCTGCAGCACGACTACATTATCTTCGAGATGGTGTCCATGGGCGGTGACACGCGGTTTTACATTCGGGCGCCGGTGTTTTTTCGGAACGTGGTTGAAGCCCAGATCTATGCCCAGTATCCGGAGGCCGAAGTCAGCGAGGTCGAGGACTACATGGGGAAGCTCCCCCGCGATGTCCCCAGTGACGAATGGGATCTCTTCGGCGTGGAGTTCAAGCTCGCCAAGGAAGATGCCTACCCCCTCCGCACCTACCGCGACATTGTCGCCCTTGCCCCCAACCAGGAAGAGTTTACGAAAGTTGACCCCTTCGCCTCCATAGCCGAAATGTTCGGGAAGACCCGGCCCGGGGAGCACGTTGGTTTCCACATCTTGTTCCGACCCACGCAGGAGCCGAGCACCGATCACTGGAAGAAGGAAGGAGAGAAGCTTGTTGCAAAACTCACCGGCAAGAAGGTAGCACCGGAGAAGGGATGGCTGGGGGGGCTTTTGGAGCCGGCTGAACCCGTACTCCGTGGCTGGGGAGAACCGTTGCGACCGCTCTTCGGGCTCGGTCCAGGAGAGGTACGGCCACCCCAGCGGGAAGAGGCGGGCATCGGGACATCGCTCATGCTGCACCTCTCTCCCGGAACCCGAGATATCGTTGCGGCCATTGAGCGGAACATCTTGAAGCCCGGGTTTGAATGCGTGGTCCGTTTCTGCTACGTCGCGCGCCGCGATGTCTTCTCCCTTTCGCAACTCTCCTCGTTCATCGGCGCTCTCAAGACGTACAACACCCAGACGATGAACGCCTTTGTCTTGAATTCAAAATCCATGCCCACCCAGCTGCCGTGGTGGTGGCCGTCGCCGATCAAGCGGTGGCGCAAGGCGTATCGCAAGCGCCTCTACTACTGGTATTATCAGATACGGAAACCCTTCCGCGACACCTTTTCGCTGCGGTCGGCCGTTATCGTGCTGAATACCGAAGAACTTGCGACCATCTTCCACTTCCCGACCATGAGTGCGAAAGCCCCGATGATCCCGCGGATCGAAGCCCGACGCTCCGAACCGCCCGCCACCCTGCCAGTAGGTTAGAGAAGCGAGGCTCGCCCCTGGCGGCCCGCGACGTTAGCCGTTGGCTAGTACGAGGCCATGCCTGAACCTGCCGCCGCAAACGACATTACCCTTTTTGCCGAGACCAACTTTCGCGGTGAGCGGAAGCGTTTCGGTATCAAGCGCGAGGATCGGAGGAAGCACGTCTACATCATCGGGAAGACCGGGATGGGCAAGTCAACGCTCCTGGAAAACATGACGATCCAAGACATTCAGGCCGGGCGCGGGGTGGCCGTGGTTGATCCCCATGGCGAGTATGCGGAAAAAATGCTCGATTTCGTGCCGCGCCACCGCTCCAGCGACGTCATCTACTTTAACCCCGCCGACACCGACTACCCCGTGGCGTTCAACATCATGGAAAAGGTCGGCGAAGATCAGCGTCACCTCGTCTCCTCGGGGCTTTTGGGTGTGTTCAAGAAAATCTGGCCCGATGTCTGGTCGCCGCGCATGGAGTACCTCCTCGCCAATGCCATTCTCGGGCTTTTGGAGATTCCCGGCGCAACACTCCTCGGTGTCAATCGGATGTTCGGCGAAAAGGAATTCCGTAGGCGGGTAGTCGCCGAGATCACCGACCCGGTTATCAAGGGCTTTTGGGAGAATGAATTTGCGAAATACCCCGAGCAATTCATGCGCGAGGCCGTCGCCGCCATCCAAAACAAGGTGGGTCAGTTCTCCTCCAACCCATTGATCCGCAACATCATCGGGCAGGTTGATTCGGCGGTTGACATGCGGCAGCTCATGGACGAGGGGAAGATTTTCATCGTCAACCTCGCCAAAGGCAAAATTGGCGAGGAGAACTCGCGGCTGTTGGGCGCCATGCTCGTGACGAAGCTCTACCTGACGGCGATGAGCCGCGTGGATGTTCCCGAGCCGGAGCGCCGGGATTTTTACCTGTATGTTGATGAGTTCCAGAACTTCGCCACCGAATCATTCGCCAACATCCTATCCGAGGCGCGGAAGTATCGTTTGAACCTCACCGTCGCGCACCAGTATATCTTCCAGATGGAAGAGATGGTGCAGCACGCCATCTTCGGCAATGTCGGGACGATGGTTGTCTTCCGCATCGGCGGCGAGGATGCCGAGCTCTTCGAGAAGGAGTTCATGCCCGAGTTCACCATCCAGGATCTTGTGAACCTCGGCTTCAAAAACATTTACGTGAAGCTGATGATTGACGGCCTGACGTCGCGTCCCTTCTCGGCTGAGACCTTGCCGCCCGCCCCGCGTCCCGCCGAGACGTTCCGTGAAAACATTATCCAGCAGTCGCGTGAGCGCTATGGCACGCCCCGCCAGGTTGTGGAGGAGAAGATCCGTGGCTTCATCCAATTCGCGAGCGAGGGAGCCGCCGCGGCTCTTGTGCGCCCGGAGGCAAGGAGGGAGCGCACCCTCCCACTAGGCGCCCGTATCCCTTCGCCTGGCTCTCGCTCCGACGAACCAGGTACGGCTCGAGAGCCGGTGCTGAAGCCGAGCGAGGCGGAGCGGCCGATGTACGAGGCGTTTTGTGCCGTAGACGGCAAGCGGATCCTGGTGCCATTCCAGCCCGACGGCAAGCGCCCGGTCTACTGCGAGGATCATATGGATCTCATCAAATACCGGGCCAAAGCCAGTGCTGAGGGCAGGCCTCCTCTTCGAGCCGACGATTCGCGAAAAGACGTTGTCGAGAGAACGACGGAGGCGTCGCTATCGCTCCGTTCACTCCGGTCGCGAGGCGAGGGTTCGCACCGGTCTCCGCCGAGGGCTCCTCCGCTTCGGCCCAAGACCGACTTGCACCTGGCTGAACTCCGGCGGGTGCTCGCCGAGTCGCTCCGTGCCAAGGAATCGCCCGATACGCCTGCCACCAGCGCGGGTAGTGAAGCGCCCCGCGTGCTCCGGCCGGGCGAAACGATTCGATTTGAATGACGCTGCTGCTACCCCGCCGGGGCCTTGTTCACCCGCTCCGCGTATTCTCCCGTTTCTGTATTCACACGAACAACGTCCCCCTCGTTTACGAAAAGCGGGACCTGAATTTTCGTACCGGTCTCGAGCGTGACTTCTTTCGTGGCGCCGCTCACGGTGTCTCCGCGGAGCCCCGGCGGTGCTTCCGTGACCTTGAGTTCAACCTTGATCGGTGGGGTAACCGAGGCCAGTGCGCCATCCACGAAGATAGCCGTGACCGGTGTCGCTGGCTTGAGCCACGGGGAGGCATCGCCGAGCTGCTCGGCGTTGAGAGTGTAGCGCTGTTGCGGGTGATCCTTCTCGGCCAGAACGTACTCGCCGCGATGATGGTAGAGGTATATGAGTTCACGCTTTTCGATATCGGCTTCGGCGAACGAATCAGCGGGCTTGAAGTTCCGCGAGAACACCTGACCCGTCGTAAGGTTCCGGATTCTGGTTTGAACCGATGAGCCGCCCCGCCCCATGTGTAGGCGTTTCACCTCAAGGAGCTGGTAGGGGTGGCCATCAATGAGGAGGATCATCTTGGGTGCAAGGTCGTTAATCGAGAGCATACTTGTTGCGGCACTACCGTGCCGTATGCAGCATACCGAGCGTGGTTGAAGACATCAAGCCGCCTCGTCGCGGAGCTGACTAGGCATGCGCCGAGCGCCGGGTGTGGATAAATGTTTTTACCATCCGTGACGTACGTCTTACAATAGGAGTAGCCGTTTGAACGCTTCTGGGTCGATCCCGCGTTCTGCGGGAGGGAAGTGTCAGCTGTTTTAACTCTAACAGTGAGACGCGCTGCTGCATCGGTGCATAGTGCGGCAGTGCGTCTCCGATGCGGATAATCTCTATGGTACTTCAAGATTGGGGCTATGTGATTGGGTTATCGCTCCGACAGTCCTGGGACGGAGTGGCAAATTTCGTGCCGTTCTTCATCGGGGCGCTCATCGTCTTCCTCATCGGCTGGATTGTCGCTGCGGCGTTGGGGAAGCTCGTTGAGCAGGTCGTGCGGGCGCTGCGGGTGGATGCGCTCCTCCAACAGCTCGAGGTGGAGAAGGCGCTCGAGCGCGGCGGCGTACGGCTGAACGCGGGCGCCTTCATCGGCGGGCTCGTGAAGTGGTTTCTGATCATTGTGTTCCTGCTCGCGGCGGTCAACATTCTTGGCCTCTCGCAGGTGAGCGATTTCCTCACGCAGGTGCTGTACTACCTGCCGAATGTCGTGGTTGCGGCGTTGATCTTGATCATCGCGCTGAAGATCGCCGAAGTAGTCGAACGCACAACGCGGAGCGCTGCGGATGCAGCCGGGATGCACGGTGCCGTCGTCGGCGTCATGGTTCGCTGGGCGATTTGGATCTTCGCGGTGACCGCTGCCCTGCTGCAACTGGGGGTGGCGACCATCCTGCTCCAGACGCTCATCACCGGCCTGGTGGCGATGCTGGCCCTGGCCTTTGGCCTGGCCTTTGGCCTGGGCGGGAAGGATGCGGCGAGCGCCTTTATTGACCGCGTACGCCGAGACATCTCCGGTAGGTAGGAGTCAACCCCACCACAACGGTAGTCCAGGAACGTCGCCTCGATCGAGGCGACGTTTGTATCTCGATTCCTGTCTTGCCAACGGCTGTGGAGAACTTTCCCGTCCCCCCTTGACGGCCCGACCCTCCTTCGCTATGATGCGGCTACATGACTAGGAACACAGAAAATCGTATGGAGGCGGCTTACCGTCGAACATCCGGCTGACCGTCAGGTTTGGCTCGGCGCGGGAAGGCCGCTTGAAAGAGCGGTTTTTCAATTCTCGGGGGTTCCCTGATCCTCAGCGGATCTCGTCTCGGGTAGAAGAGGCGGTTCGCTGAGGGTTGAGGACGGATGGAATATTGAAAATTGAATAAGTGGAAGAAACATCGAACAACATGTGCGGGACCCCGACACCTTGTGGCGGGGTACGCAAAGGGCGTATGGAGGATGCCTAGGGACAGTGGGGCGATGAAGGACGTGGCGTGCCGGCGATACGCGTCGGGGAGGTGGCGAGCAACCTTTGATCCGGCGATGTCCGAATGGGGAAACCTGATCCGAGTAACTTCGGATCGCGGCGCGGGTAATACCGCGTGCGAGCCAACCCGGTGAAGTGAAACATCTCAGTAACCGGAGGAACAGAAACCAAAGTTGCTTTGCAACTTTCCTACGAATTACGAATTTAGATCGAATTACGAATCTCGCGATGCGAGGTGGCATACATTCGTAATTCGGGAGAAATTCGTAATTCGTAGGAGAAGCGAAGCGACCCATTCCCTGAGTAGCGGCGAGCGAAACGGGAACAGCCCAGAGCTATCGCTCCGCTGCCAGCTTTCAGCTTCTACTATACGTAGCTTTCAGCATCCAGCTTCTAGCTTCCAGCTCAATCGAGCTGGTTGCCGGTAGCTGGTGGCTGGGAGCCGCGTAAGCGGTGGCTGGGAGCTGGTAGCTGCGGTAGCAGTTGTAAGTGGAATGCGTAAGAGGGCAACCTGCCCGCCGAAAGGCAGGCGGGCCTCTTGGAGAGCCAGAAGTTAAGACTTCGTTAGCAGAAGACGCCTGGAACGGCGCACCAGAGAAGGTAATAGTCCTGTATGCGAAAACGGTCTTATGCTCTCTGCATTTCAACTTGAGTACCGCGCCGTTCGACGACTGCGCGGGAAACAGGCTCGACTAGTGAGCCAAGGCTAAATACCCACTGCCACCGATAGTGAACCAGTACCGTGAGGGAAAGGTGAAAAGCAGCCCGGTGAGGGCGGTGAAATAGTACCTGAAACCATATGCCTACAAGGAGACGGAACACTACGCTATCGCTTCGTGTTCCGCTCCTAGCTACCAGCATGGTCGCTTCGCGACCTCCCAGCTGCCAGCTACCGCTTACGCGGCTCCCAGCCACCAGCTACCGGCAACCAGCTCGATTGAGCTGGAAGCTGGAAGCTGGAAGCTGGAAGCTACGACAGTGGAAGCTGGAAGCTGGAAGCTGGAAGCTACGGAGCACGCAGCGGTAGCGAAGTGCGACGTCGTGCCTATTGAAGAATGAGCCAACGAGTGAATGAGTGTTGCTGGTCTAAGCTCCGTGAGGAGCCGAGGCACAGCGAAAGCGAGTCTTAACAGGGCGTCTTCAGTTCATAGTTTCTGGTTCCGTCGAGCCCAGCTCGACTGATAGTTTTAGTTTTTTAGTTATTAGTTATAGTTCAACTATAACCAAAAACTGATAACTAAAACTAAGAACCATTAACTATGAACTGATAGGCAGCACTCATGCGACCCGAAACCAGGTGAGCTTGCCATGGCCAGGGTGAACCCCGCCGAAAGGCGGGGGGAGGCCCGAACCGGTTGGTCGTTTAACGCCTTCGGATGAGCTGTGGTAAGGAGTGAAAAGCTAACCGAACCTGGAAATAGCTGGTTCTCTCCGAAATAGTTTTTGGACTAGCCTCGGATT
>CAYIBD010000008.1:0-24390 GCA_964361655.1 uncultured Candidatus Saccharibacteria bacterium | reverse complement strand
AGAAGGTGGAGGTGGCCGTGCCAAGGTTGTTCAACTGGCCGTTCAACTGCAACCCTCCAGCCAGGATGGTGTCTCCGGCCGAAACCCGAAGCCCGGCCGAGGAAGCCAGGCCTGCTGCTTGCACTCCTCCGGCAAAGGTGGTGGTGCCTGATCCCGAGACAGTCAAGCCTGGGGTCTGGATGCCGGAGAGGAACTCGGCCGGGCCCTTGACCGAGAGCGAACCGTTTACAAGTTGGTTGCCGATGTTGGTGGAGGTGGCGCCGGCTGTGCCGTATAGGGCCAGCCCGCCCACGGAGAAGAGGTTGGAAGGAGTGGTGGTGCCGACCCCGACATTGCCCGAGGAGTTAATGACAAGACGAGGAGCAGCCGCGCCTCCAGTGTAAATGCCAAGCGTTCCCGTGGCGTTGATGGATGGGGTGATCAGCCCGCCAAAGAAGGTCGAGGTCGAAACAAAGAGGGAAGAGCCATTCACCGAGAGGAGCGCGCCAGGAGAGGTCGTACCGATGCCGACGTTTGTGCCGTCATCGGTGATGAGGGAATTGCCAACGGTTTGGGCCGCGGTGAACTTGGCCACGGTATTGGCAGTGCCGGAGCCAGTGACCCCGCCCTGGCCAAAACAGCCAATGCAGGCACCGAGGACCTCGAGGTTCCCGCTGATCTTGGCATTACCGCTCACTTGGGTTGAGGTCCCGGTATTCGAAACCGTAAGACCGGTCAGGGTGGAGGTACCAAGGGTGGCACCGATGTTGGTGGCGAGAATAGACCCGCCGGTGATGGTGAGGCCGCTCGAAAGGGCTAAGCTGCCGGCAGAGATATTTCCGGCGAAGGTAGACGTTCCCGTGCCATTGACCCCCAGGTTCGCACCCACGCTGAGACTCCCGCTTGTCTCCAGAGACCCGGCGGTGAGCGTGCCGATGACCGATGCGTTGCCGCCGATTGATGCCCCGCCGGAGACGCTCACGTTACCGGAGGAAACCACGAGATCGCCGGACTGAACCGTAAAACCGTCGAAGGCCTTGACTCCGGAGAGACGATCAATCGCCTGCGAGGGCGCAAAAGAGCGAATGACCGAGGTCTTGATCTCCGGGCCGGCGTAGAGGTTGGCAACATCGGTTACGAGCTTATTGACCTGCTGACGGAGACCGGCATTCAGTTCATCAAGCTTCGCCTGAAAAAGGGAAACGTCGGCCGGCCTCACCTCCTCGCGCCGTTCAACGATCTCGCGAACGCGCTCGACCTCCTGCTCGAGCCGGGTGATGACATCCCGCCGGGGAGGCGGAGCGCCGGGCACCCCCGCCGGCCGACGAGCGATAACGCCAGCCACCGGCGGCGACGGCGGAAGTTCAAGACCGAGCAATCTCGCTATCGGAGCGGGGAACTCAAACTTGGCAACGAGCGAAGAAAAGAAACCCGCCGCAGAGTCAAAAAGAGACGCCACCGAGAACTGGCTCACCAACCGGCCCATCCGAGCCGCGGCCTCAACCCAAGAATCGCGGAGGGCTCCCAGTGAAAAGGCAACCGATTGCGATAACGCCTGCCCCTCCCGGGTGAAGTAATCAACCGAGGAGCGAATGATCTCACCGGCCCCCCCAACGCCAGGCAGGGAAACCTCCGAGACAACCGCGCCCAGGCGATCCTTACTCACCCGTGCAAGTCGACCGGGCGAGAGTGGCGAGTGCCATACACCGTACCCCAGTACGAAAACCAAAGACGCAACCAGAGGCACGAGCAGCAAACGGCGGGGAAACTCCGAGCGGAGCTTCGCCACAAACGCGCGATAGTCCATCCGACGGGTCACGGTCTCGGACACAACGCGAGTCGGCGCCGAAGGGACACGCACCTCGCGAGGTAATGTCGGCGGCTCCGGCTCTGCGCGAAGTGGGACGAACTTCCGCTCTACCCCAAACGGGATGGCCACCGCAGCCGGACGCGCCACGACAGCATCCCTACCCGGAAGAGGCCGTATAATTGCTGCACCACCGGCCAAAGCCCGTCTGGCCGCGAAGCGCCGGACATATTCATCGAGCCACTCCCGGGTCGTGAACCACTCCCGGCCAACCTTAGTGCCGCGGAGCTTTCCCTGCAGGATGCGAATGCGAAGATAATCCGATGAGTAGGGACTCTGCGGCGCGATCTCCGTCAGGGTGAAATAAATTTTTCCTCGTCGGATGATCATTTAGGTCTTCGTATACCGCCAGTTGCGATTACGCTGAGAAATGAATATCGTCCGTATACGGAGTTCTGATAATTTCCTCATTGAAACAGTACTTTCTGCTGCTGCCTCAATTGGTCGAATATCTTCCGTATATCATCCGTATACGCCTAGAATACCTTCCGTATATCATCCGCATATCTAAAATTTTACCACCATTTTCCGACATTTCGCGGCTGTGGATAATCGATTTGGTGCGAGGAAAAAATTACCCTAAAATTCAATTGTGCTAACCCGCCGATTGCTCTTACTCTGACTATTAAAATCCGCCCTAAACATTGCTAACCGCTATTAATAAACCTTCCTATCAAACTTTAATAAACTTTACTCTCCTCCCAACTGCGAAATGAACGACAAATACCTGACAATTAAAAAGGTCGCCCAAATTCTGGGGGTAACCCCCTTGACACTCCGCAACTGGGACAAGAAAGGCCTCCTCGCCGCCTACCGTAACCCCGTGAACAACTACCGGCTCTATCGCTATGCCGACGTGGCCGACTTCATTGCTTCGATTCGGAGAACAGGGTCGCAGCGTGGCGCAATCAAACGGATCAGTGTCACGCCTGCCACCGAGGAAGAAAAAATCGAACAGCCAGACGTGGAGTACGGCAACACCGGTGTCAATCCTCTCGTCTAACTACGGAACACTGCCGTTAACTTCCCCCACTCGAGGGAACGGTTACCTGTCGTTCCTGCGTGACACCGTATGAACTACCAAACAACAATCGGGCTCGAGATACACGCCGAACTCCAAACGCGGACGAAGATGTTCTGCGATTCGCGGAACGATTCAACCGAGACGCACCCCAACGTCAACATCTGCCCCATATGCATGGGCCATCCCGGAACGTTACCGGTGATCAACCGCGACGCCGTGACAAAAGTAATCGCCGTCGGCCTCGCACTCGACGGCACCATTGCCAAGGAAGCCCACTTCGAACGCAAGAACTATTTCTACCCCGACCTCCCCAAGGGGTATCAAATTTCCCAGTATGCCGAGCCGCTCGTAAGCGGCGGCGGACTCACAATCGTGCGAGCTGACGGCACGATAAAACGTGTGCGCATCACGCGCGTACACCTCGAGGAAGATACCGGACGCTCTCTCCACGAGCCGAAGACGAAGACAACACTCCTTGATTTCAATCGCGCCGGCATTCCCCTGATGGAGTTGGTCACCGAACCGGACATCGCGAACGCGGTTGAGGCGCGGAAGTTCGCCGAAAAGCTCCAGCTCATCCTCCAGTATCTCAGCGCCTCCGACGCCAACATGGAAAAGGGCCAGATGCGCATCGAGGCCAACGTCTCGCTCGCACCGGCCGGCTCCCCCACCCTCGGGACGAAGGTTGAACTGAAGAACATCAATTCCTTCCGTTTTGTTGAAAAGGCCATCGAATACGAAATCAGCCGGCAACGCGAACTCCTCGAGTCCGGCAAACCCGTTCGGCAAGAGACGCGCGGCTGGGACGAATCAAAAGGCGTCACCGTCCCGCAACGCACCAAAGAAGAATCGCAAGATTACCGCTACTTTCCTGAACCCGACCTCCCGCCGCTCGAGATCGACCGCGCCCGGGTCGAGGAACTTCGCGCCGGCCTGCCTGAATTGCCATCGGAAAAGCTTCGGCGCTTCCGTGAGGAATTTGGCATTGAGCCCAAGCTCGCCGAGACGCTTATTCGTGAGCGCGAGCTCGCCAGCTTTTTCGAGAAAACCGTATCCGAGCTTAAGGAATGGCTCTCCTCAACCGGCAAAAAACCCCACGATCCCAGACCGCTCCAGCTTGCCGCCAACTACCTCACCACCGACGTTGCCAAACTCCTGACCAACTCCGGAACTCCCATCCAGGAATCACTCGTCAGTCCTGAAAATTTTGCCGAGCTCATCACCTATCTCGCGGAAAACCGCATCTCCTCCAAGACGGCCAAAGCAGTGTTGGAAGAAATGTTTTCGAGCGGGGTAGATCCGTCAGTATTCATTGAAGAACACAAGCTCTGGCAGGTTTCGGGGCGGGAGACACTTGATGCGGCCGTCGAGGGCGTCATTGCCGCCAACGCCAAAGCCGCGGCTGACTACCAGAGAGGCAAGATCACGGCCTTGCAGTTCCTGGTCGGCCAGGTTATGAAAGAAGCCAGAGGGGCCAATCCCGAGGTGGTAAGGAAGTTGCTTGAAGATAAATTGCGGGATTAGTTTAGTGGTAGAACGTCTGCTTCTTCCCGTTTTGTTCGAAGCGCAAGCCGACCGCGATCGGCTGAGCACGACTACAAAACGCAATCCCGTTAAATTTTGCGGGTGTGGTCTAGTGGCATGACGCGAGCTTCCCAAGCTCGAAACGCGGGTTCGATCCCCGCTACCCGCATTGGAAGCAAAATTTGAGCGGGACCAAGCAATAGACGCGGGTTCGATTCTGGCATCCCGCACCACCACAAAAACCCGGACCTAGGTCCGGGTTTTTGTTTGTCCCCTGTTCCTGTAAGCCGGATTCTGTGCTCTCCACCTTTCAGTCGAAAGGTGGAGACGATGGCCATCTGTCTAGCCCCTGGATTGCTCTCGGGGTCGAGCGGGTCTGCCCGATTGAGATCGGACTCCCCTTGCACCGGGTAGGTGTTTTCCTCACGCCCGCTGTTGCCAGCGAACGCTGTGGGCTCTTACCGTACCCCGCCGAAGCGAGGCACCCCGCGGAGGCGGGCCTTCGCCCGCCGAAGCGGACTACGGCTCGCGAAGGCGGGCCACTCTTTTCACCTTTTACCTCCTCCACCGCGAAAACCTTTAGGGTTCCCGTGATGACGATCGGTAGTATGGTCTCTGTGGCACTATCCCGTTCACCCGCCCAAGTTTTACACCCGAGATCTATCGTGTCGTTCAATCGCGCGTTGCAGAATTGACGTTCAACCGATGCGGTGTCTCCGATGTAAAATTTGGGCGGGCTATGGTGGCCGTTAGCCACTACCGCTGCCGATTTCGTCTGAGCGTAAGCGAAGCTACGAAATCGAGCACCCGCCGAAGCCTGAAGGGCGAAGGCGGGTGTCCGCCTCCGCATAAAGCTTCGGCGGACGCTCAATTTTGTTTCCACTCGCTCCGCTCGCGGACAAAATTGGCGGTGTCCGGACTTTCCTCCCCCTCTCACTGGGAGAAGGGGCGGCCATCCAGAACAGGGAACGCACCCATTATAACAGACGGCCTTGCTCACTGTCAAGGGCTTCATTGACCAGACGGTCGGCCTCGCGGTTTTGCCCGCGCGGAACGTGGCGGAAAGTAAGCTCTCCGAAGTCAAGGCGCGTATTCCAAATCTTCATGTAAAGCGGCCACAACCGCTCCTCTTCAATTTTATATTCAGCGTTCAGCTGCCGGGCCACGAGCTCTGAATCCATCCGCACCTCGATGTCCATGGCCCGGATCTTGGCTTTCCCAAAGAGAGCTCGAGCTTTTTGCAGAGCAAAGAGGACGGCCTCGTACTCGGCCTCGTTGTTGGTCTTGGTGCCAATGGCCTTGGCGTAGTGCTTCGTCGGATGACCAGCGGCATTGACAAACGCCACCCCGATCGCCGCCGGACCGGGATTGCCCCGCGAGCCACCGTCGGTGTGAATGATCAGTTTATCTAGTATCTGCTTCATCGTCTCAATGCTTCCAATGCCGGAAGCTTCTCTCCTGCCAGATAAGCCAGCATCGCGCCGCCGCCGGTTGAAACATGCTTGAATCGGTTGAGCAATTTGGCTCGGGCCAAGAAATCCACAGTGTCGCCGCCGCCAACAATCACCCGGCTCCCCCGCCGCGCGAGCGCCCGGGCGAGCGCTCGGGTCCCGCGGGCATACTGCGGCAGTTCCTGCAAACCCAGCGGTCCATTCCAGACGATCGTCCGTGCGCCAGCAACAATCTCTGAAAACAGGCGCTGCGTCTTCGGGCCGATATCATAGATAACTTCGTCTCTTGCGATCGCCGTGATCGGGGTAACCCGAATCCGTCTTTGCGGCCGTTCGCTCAATACGACGGCATCAATCGGCAACACCAGCTGTGGCGATCGCGCCAGACGCCGCACGACCGATGAGACACCCTCGATACGAGACCGCCCCACCGACACGCCGCGCGCCGCAAGCAACGTATTGGCAACCGCACCACCGACCAACACCCGATCAGCGATCCGGTAGAAGCGCTGGAGAATGGCAAGCTTTGTCTCTATTTTAGCTCCGCCAAAAATGCCAACCAATGGCCGGGCCGGATGCCTGAGGACCCGATCAAGTCGAGCAAGTTCGCGCCGAAAAAGCGGACCAAGAAACGAAGGCAGGAAGCGCGGAATAACGGTGATGAGCGCCCGCCGGCGGTGGGCCTCGCCAAAGGAATCGTTCACAAAGACATCGCCCAGGCGGCTAAATCTCTTTGCGAAATGAACGTCCTCGTTCCCTTCGCCGCGCCAGCGAGTGAGATTTTCAACTAAGAAAAGGTTGCCGCGGCCGCTCCGCCGAATCTGGGCTCGAAACTTCCGCCCCAGGGGATCGCGGACGAAGCGGACCGGCTGTCGAAGGAATGTCGCGAGGTGCTTGGCAACCGGCGCAAGGGTTTGACGCTTGTCAGTGTGGTGTGAGAGGAGGATCACCGTATTCCGGCCTCGGAGCAGCTGTCGAATGGTCGGCAAGCTCGCGACAATCCGGAAGTCATCTTGGACCTTCCGCCCGACGATCGGCACATTAAAGTCCACCCGCAGAAGCACTCGTTGACCTCGAATATCGCTTCCCGAAAGATAGCGGAGCACCTTTTGAGCATACCCGGTAGAAGAACTTCGAACAACCCCACCAGCGTGCGGCTCCAGCTATCTCCAGGCGACGAGATCGTATCTCCCCATCGCGGTCCGAAGTTTCTCTACCGGGCATAGCAGATTTCTGGTAGGATGTCTTCGATGATCGGAGGGGAACGAAAACATATCGTAGTGCTCGGTGCCGGATTCGGGGGGATCACGGCCATTTTAAAATTATACCGACGGCTGCGGCATCACGGGCTCCTGGCGCACTACGAGCTGATTATCGTGAACAAGAATCCGCAGCACCTCTACACCCCGGCCCTCTACGAAATCGCCTCTATCCCCAAGGGCGAGGCCGATGCCGTTTGTCTCAAATCCTCTATTTGTATCCACATTGAAGACATCATTGCGCCGTATCCGGGCATCCGCTTTGTCGGCGGAAGGGTGAAGGGGCTAGACCCGCATGCCCGAACCATCACCCTCGAAAGCGGCGAAAAACTCGCCTTTGAGTACGCGGTTATCGCCCTCGGCAGCGAGACAAACTTCTTTGACATTCCAGGTCTCGAAGAGTATGCCTGCCCCATTAAAACCTTTGAGGACGCAGTGCGGCTAAGAAACCGCGTCGAGGCGCTGGTCGCCAGCACCTCGGGGGCGCTCCGTATCGTCGTGGGCGGTGCCGGGGCAACGGGTGTTGAACTCTCGGCCGAATTCATCAACTTCCTTTGTTACATGAAAGAGCACGTTCAAACCGGGAAGTGCCAGGAGGAAATCACGCTCGTCGAGGCCGGGCCTGAAATTCTCTCTGGCTTCAGCCACCCCATTATTAAGCGAGCCCGGCGGCGGCTAGAAACCCCTGGTGTCAAGATTCTTACCAATTCAACAATTCAATCCGTAACGCCGGGCACCATCATCCTCACGGACGGCCGCACCCTCCCCTATCACCTCTTGATTTGGTCGGGCGGCGTGAAGCCGGCTAGGGTGCTCTCCAATTTCGGCCTCCAGTCAAACGCCAAAGGCGCCATCATCGTCAACGAATTCCTCGAAGCCCGCCTGCCGGACGGGCAGGCCGCGCCGGGCATCTACGCCATCGGCGACTGCGCGGGTTTCATCAATCCAAAGACCGGCCAACTCCTGCCGGGAAACGTGCCGGTGGCCGAGGCCGAAGGCCGCCTGGCCGCAAAAAACATCGCCGCGTCTATCCTAGGGCAAGGGCAAAAATCCTTTCGTCCCATGACCCACTACCCCTTCATCCTGGCCGTAGGCGGTAAGTATGCCATCACGGATCTCGTAATCGTAAAGTTCTCCGGCTTCCTGGGTTGGGTGTTAAAGCAACTCGTGGAACTCCGCTATCTCCTCTTCATCCTGCCGTGGCGAAAGGCATGGCCGATGTGGTTACGGAGCGTGTATTACGGAACTAGAAATGACTGAACGAGGAGCGTAAAGCGCAAAACGCAAAACGAGAAGCTCTGAACTTGTGGTTGTAGTTTTGCGCTTTACGCTTTGCGCTATTGCCGGCGGTGCGCGGCAACTGATTGCACGATCCTGACGAACTCCTCGGCACTCAAGCTCGACCCGCCCACCAAGAGTCCTTCCATCCCCCGAATGTCGTGCGCGAGGAACGAGGCGGCATTCTTTGCCGTTACCGACCCACCGTAGAGAATACGGATCGCATTCGCCGTGCGGCTCCCCAAGAATTTGGTAAGCAGCTTCCGGATGTAAATGGCGCGACGGGTAGCGTGATCCGAGCTATCGGGCTTTGACCCCGGCGCCGTACTGATCGCCCACACCGGTTCATAGGCCACGACGAGGTTACGGAGTTTCGCCCGGGGGACGCCGGCGAGTGCCGAAGAGAGTTGACGCGAGAGAAACTGCGGGGTAACCTCCTCGGATTCCCTCGCCTCTTCGCAGATCGCGACGATCGCGTGGAGACCGGCCGCCAGAGCCGCTTTCACCTTGCGATTGATCGCCTCCTCACTCTCGCCAAGCCGCCGCCGCTCGGAATGTCCGATGATGACGTAGCGTACCCCGAGATCCGCGAGCATCGGGCTAGAAACCTCGCCGGTGTAGGGACCGCGCGGCTGCCAGAAGACATCCTGCGCTGCCAGGGTCAGCCGCCGTTCACCTCTCCGGAAGAGGCCGAGGTACGGGAACGGCGGTGCTACGGCAACCTCCACCCCTCGGACCCGCGCCACTCCCCGCGCCACCGCGCCGAAAAGCGCGCGGGCCGTGGCCGCGGAATTCGGGTTCATCTTCCAATTGGCGACAACCAACGGCTTCACCGGCTGCTCACGCGTTAATTTTTCTCAAGAACTGCGCTGCGGCTTCGGGGCTCGAGGTGGAGATCTCAATGCCCGTCCCAATCTCAAAGCCAGCCCAAACCGCGGTTTTGGGGATGATCTCGATATGCCAGTGGTAGTAGGACGCGGCAGTACTGCCGGTGGTCGGTGCGGTGTGGATGAAGAAGTTATATGCCGGATCGCCCAGGCCGCGGTTGAGCTTGGCGAGCGCTGCCTGGAGAGCGTCTGCCGTGGCGTGAAGCTCATCCTCACTCACGCTCTCAAAGGCCGGCTGATGACGCTTCGGGAAAATGCGTACCTCGAAGGCCTGCCGCGATACGTAGGGGCAAAAGACGAGACAGGCCTTGTTCTCGTAGACAACCCGCCAACCCTGCCGGCGCTCAAACGCCATCATGGTGCAGTGCACACAGCTGCGACGTTTCTTGAAGTAAGCGGCCGATCCCCGGAGCGAACGCTCCACGTCCGGAGGGATCACGGGAATGGCGATGATCTGCGAATGGGGATGGGAAATGGTTGCCCCGGCCGCACGGCCATGGTTCTCAAAGATCGAAACGTAGCGCACGCAGGGTTCACCCCGGAGGGCCAGGTACCGATCGCGATAGGCGCGGAGTACCACGCCCACCTCCTCACCCGTCATCGCCCCGAGGGCTCGGGTATGGTGACGCGTAACTACCACCTCGTGGAAGCCAACCCCTTCCTGCCAGTGGTAGGGGCCCACCGGCCGCGGGATCGGACAGGAGTCGCTCGGGCTGAAAGCCGGATATTTATTAGGTAGAACCTGCACCCACCACCTATCCTGTCGAGCGGATGCGTTGCCTCGCGTGCCATGGGGTGTCGCACCCTTCCGATCGTATACGAGGAGCGCACCGGGCAGCAGCCGCTCAAAGGGACAGCTCGCCCGGGGCTGCGGTTTCTCGGCGATGCGGTGCTTCGCGAACTCATGGGGACGTCGGGCGCGGCCGGTAGCGACCACCACCCAATCGCCGGTCACGAGGTCCTGCCGCAGTTCGGAAATGCCGCTCATAACGAATAGGCCCTCCGGATAAGGTTCCACCGGAGGCGAAACACGTCGACGAGCACCTCGAGGTAGGCCGTGGCCGTGACGCGGCTATCCGGGTCGAACCGCCAGCGGACGGGAATAACGGCAATGCGGCAGCCGAAGCGCCTCGCGAGGGCCAGAAGTTCAATGTCAAAGGCAAAGCCGTTGATCTTCGATTGTGAGAAGATCGCTCCTGCGGCCTTAGCCGAGAGCGCTTTGAAGCCGTTTTGCGTATCCCAGACCCCCCACACGCCGACCGCCTGAATGACAAGGTTACCGAGATTGCCGAGGAGCTCGCGGTACCACGGCTCCTTGACGTCACGCGAGGCACCGGCGACATCCTTGGGATCGCGGGACGAGATGACCACGTCATAGCCCTGTTGGAAGTAAACCGCCATGGCGTCGAAGTTTGCTGGAGCGGTCGAATTATCCGCATCGGAGAAGAGGCGGATATCGCCTCGAGCGGCGAGCATCCCCCGCTTGACCGCCCAGCCCTTGCCGCGATTCTCGAGATTCAACAGCTTGAGATCAGCGATCTCATTCCGCAGCCCCTCGAGGACCGCAGCGGTGCGATCACGTGAGGCCGAGTTGGCCACGATGATTTCGTAACCGGCAATCCGGCCGGCGGCCTTCCGAGCCCGGAGGTAGGTATCGACCTCTCGGAGCGTCCGGGCAATGCGCTTCTCCTCGTTGTAGGCCGGGATGATCCAGGACAAATACATGAAATCCTAAACCCTAATTTCTAAATCCTAAACTGACGCCACAAGGCGTCATCACATTCGCTTCGCTCAGTGCAGGCCCGAGGGCAGAGCCCGAAGGAACTCGTGTAGATCCTTCGCTCCGCTCAGGATGACACTTCGTGTCATTTTGGATTTTGGTCATTGGGGCTTGCTCAGCGCTTAGGATCTAGTTCTTCGGGTTTTATCCTATCGAGGTAGGATTGCAGGATGAGGGCGGCGGCCGAGGCATCAACGTTCGCTTCTGGAGTGTGGCGACGGGCAAGTTTCGTCGTGAGGCGCTCATCCTCGAATGCTATCGGTAATTCTACCGCCGATTGGAGCTTGGCAGCAAACGTTCTCACCGATCGCGCTTCGACCGTATCCGCGCCGCTCGAAGAACGCGGCAGCCCAACCACAATCTCGCCTACCCCCTCCGTCCGTGCCAGAGCAACCACGTCCGAAAGATGTCCAACGACCCCATGGGGAAACGCAATCTTGCCCTCCGGATCAGAGAGGGCAAGGCCAATGCGCCTTTTGCCGTAATCAACGCCGAGGTAGCGCATAGCGATGAATCATGAATTTGGAATCATGAATCATGCTGCACAACGGAAATTGCTCTTCCCCATCTCCTTGATTCATGATTCTTGATTCATGATTCTCGTGAGCACCTCGGCCCCCTCTTTGGTGACGACCACCGTATGTTCAAAATGGGCCGCCAGAGATCCATCCTTCGTCCGCCACGTCCAGCCATCGCTATCGAGCATAACCAGCGGACTCCCGGCGGTAGCCATAGGCTCGATGGCCAGCACCATTCCCTCCTTGATGCGCACCCCTTCGCCGGGCTGGCCGAAGTTGGGGACATAGGGATCCTCGTGGAGATGGCGGCCGACTCCATGGCCCACGAGCTCGCGGACAACGGCAAAGCCGTGGGACTCGATGGTCTGCTGGATGGCATAGGAGAGATCGCCCATCCAGATTCCCGGCCGGAGTGCTGCGATACCGGCCCGGAGCGCTCGCTCGGTGGCTGCGATCAAGGCCTCGGCCTGGGTAGGAATGCGGCCTACCGGCACGGTCATGGCCATGTCGGTGATGAGTCCAGCTTCCAGCTTCGCAGCCCGAAAACGTGCTGGCTGCGGGCGGCTGGCTGCTGGCAGCTGCGGAGCGGGCCAGCGCATCCCAATATCAAGTCCCACGATATCACCCGGCTTAAGAATGCGATTTGAACGAGGAATGCCATGCACTACCTCGTCGTTGATCGAGACGCAGATCGAGGCCGGAAAGGGCGGGTCGTCACGCTTGGTGCGGTAACCCTTGAAGGCCGGCGCACCGCCGGCCTCGCGGATGAGCCGCTCTGCGATGCGGTCAAGCTCGAGCGTGGCAATGCCCGGCCGCACCGCTGCGATAAGTTCGGCCATGATAGCCGCAAGTCTTTTGCCGCACTCACGGAGCACCTCGAGATCCTGATGGGATGAGATGGTCACGAGAACGGATCAACTCTTACGAACAGCTGATCGCCGTAGCACCAGATCTAGATTTGACCCTTTTACCATGCGGCTAAGGTACGGCAAGAACTTCCTCCGATAATCAGCGAGCTTTTTACGGTCGGGGCTATTGTTGCGCGGAGTGGTCGAAATCTCAATCTCAAAGATGTTTCCCACGCCCTTGACGTGATCAAGGTGAAAAGTAGCGTTACCTTTGCGCCAAAGTTCTCGAGTCTTCTCAACCACGGCAAGGACGCCGAGCGCTTTTCGTAGAAAATCGAAAAGGGCACTGTCGCGCACCGGATAGAGGGTAATAGTGGCGCTAGCCCCCCGCCGTTCCACAAAGGGAGGACGTTGATAGTAAATGAGTTCTCGATGCTGATTCTCTACCCTCAACTTCAGCCGCGGCAGAGTTTTCAGGTCACGTGCTACCGATAAATTGAAAAAATAATCCTTTTGGTGCTTGGTAACAACTTTTCGAGCGCCGAGGCCTTCCAATATCATCCGGAACGGGCTGAATGCTTGACAATGATATTTCAACTCGAGGTTAATTTTTGATTTCATACCTTGCTGATTTGGCTAACCTCTTAGGCGAAGCATCCGTCGGATATCCCGCCACACCGCCGGCACCGGCTGGTCGCCGTTGATGGTGATGAGCCGGCCGCGGCGGCGGTAGAACTTAATCACCGGCTGGACATGCGCTCGGAAGAAGCGAAAGCGCCCCGCAATGGCACGCCGGTTGTCATCAAAGCGAGCGCGTCTGAAGAGCCGCTGACGAGCCACCGACTCGGGGAGCTTGAGATAAATTCCCACCGGCAGCGAGCGCCCGATATCACGCATCACATCATCAAGCATCTCGGCTTCTTGTATCGTTCGCGGGGAGCCAGAGAATACTAAGTGCTCGTCAAGCCGGAGACGTACGAAAAAGTCCGCCAGCCACGTATGAACTGCGCCCCAATAGGGTACGAGTCCGCCCTGATCGAGGATCCGCTTGATATAGCCGCCGATGAGATTTCGTTTCTTGGCAATCGCACGGAAAGCATCACCAGTGCTGAAATTGCGACTGTGCGATAACGCCTGCAATAGGAAACGCGCCTGCGTATCCTTGCCCGAACCGGAGATGCCAAGAAGTATTAGTGTCCTAGCTTTTCCGATCCGCCGCTTAGTCATAGCGCGACATTGATTCGTAAATTCGTAATGATTCGTAATTCGTAAAACCTATTCATATTCATGCATTACTAATTGAGCATTGATTTGCTTCAACGTCTCGAGCACCACCGACACCACGATCAAGAGCGAGGTTCCGCCGATGGTCAGGGCCGAGAGCCCGAAGCCGGCCTGAACCGCGAGCGGCAGGATGGCGATCGCTCCCAAAAAGAGCCCGCCAAAGAGGGTGATGCGGTTCAGAATGCGCGCCAGGAACTCGGCGGTGGGACGGCCCGGCCGCATGCCGAGGATAAACCCGCCCTGTTTCTGGATGTTGGTGGCAATGGCCTGGGGGTCGAACGTTACGGCGGTGTAAAAGTACGTGAAGAGGAATACCAGCAAGAAGTAGAGGCCGCCGTAGAGCCACTGGTTATTCAGGAGGTTCACCAGGAACTGCGAAACGGTCTGGACGAAATCGTTGGGAACGGTGGCAAGGAAGCTCCCGATGAGCCCCGGGAAAAGAATGATCGAGATTGCGAAGATGATGGGAATGACGCCGGCCTGGTTGACTCGTAACGGCAGATGCGTCTCCACCCCGCCGAAGATGCGGTTGCCCCGAATGCGCTTGGCATATGAAACGGGGATATTCCGCTGGCCCTCGGTAATGATCACGACACCGGCCACGACGGCCACCGCGACCGCCGCGAACGCGACGTACGCCGGCAGCTGCGAGGTATCGAAGGCGAGGATGGCTTGCCGGAGATCAACCGGCAGCCGCGAGACGATCCCGGCGAAAATCAGGAGGGAGACGCCGTTACCGATCTGCTTCTCGGTAATCAGTTCGCCGAGCCACATGAGGAAGATCGTCCCGGCGGTGACCGTAATCATGCTCGTCGCGTACCCGAAGGCATCAAGCGGAGGGAGAATCTGCTGTCGGACCAAGATGACCAAGAGGCCGTAGGCCTGCAGGAGCGCTAAGGGAAGGGTGAGCAGCCGGGCGTACTGGTTGAACTTTGTCCGCCCGGCCTCGCCTTCTTCCTGGTACATCTCCTTCAGGCGGGGGAAAATCATCGTCAAGAGCTGCATGATAATCGAGGCGGTGATGTAGGGGCCCACCCCGAGCATGACGATTGAAAGGTTCTCGAGCACGCCTCCGGAAAAAATATTCAAGAGCCCGAAGAACTGGTTCCCGGCCAGAAACTCCTTCAAGCGCGTCGGATCCACGCCCGGTACTGGAATCGCTGCCACCATCCGGAAGATGAGGAGGATGATCAAGACGAATAGAATCTTCTTCCGTAGGTCCGGCAGTTTGAACGCTAAGGCGAGCTTCTCGAACATAGTTGCGCTTTCACCCCGAAACGGTCCCGCCCGCCGCCTGGATGAGAGCCCGAGCGCGTCGGGAAAGGAAGATACCGCGGACGGTAAGCTTCTTCTCTAGCGGTCGAGCCCCGAGGATCTTTACCGGAGGTATCCGCCCCTTCATTCTACGGATGAGTTTCCGCTCCAGCAACGCCTGGGGCGTGACCACAGCACCGCTCTCGAAGTGTCTGGCAACGGCAGCGAGGTCAATGACCGCTCGAGGCCCCTGGAAGGACCGGAACCGGTAGCCGCGCCGCTTGGGCAGTTTTTTCAAAATGTCGCGGATGGCCGGCCGGATTTTGGCCCCGGCTCGGGCTTTCTGGCCTTTGGTTCCGCGGCCGGCGGTCTTGTCACCCCGACCGACGCGCTTCTCTCGCTGCAATCTAGTTTTCGGCCTCAACTGCTGGATTTGCATAGTTTCTCATGCCGAAGTTCTGAATTAAGAATCATGAAGCATGAATCATGACGCAGGGGTGACCTCGTGATTCGTGCTTCTTGCTTCCTGCTTCGTGCTTCTCAATTGTTTCAGGGCTTCCAGGGCGGCCATGGCATTGGTCAACTTATTCGGCGTACGCGAAAGAATCTTCGAAGAGATATTAGCGATACCGGCAAGCTCCACCACCGCGCGGACCGCACCGCCGGCCACGATCCCCGCTCCGGCTGGCCGTGGCCGGAGGAGTACCCGGGCTGCGGAGAACTTCGCCCGCACTTCATGGGCAATCGAACCCGCGGGCGTCAGGGGAACGATAATGAGGTGCTTCCGTGCCTGGTGTACTGCTTTCTCGGTAGCAGCGGCAACGTCAGGGCCCTTGGCTACGCCCACCCCCACCTTGCCGCGACGGTTGCCGATGACCACGGTTGTCCGAAAGCTGAAGCGTCGCCCCCCCTTGACCACGCGGGCAACCCGCCGCACGTCTAAGAGGCGGCGGTCGAACTCCGACCGCTCCCGTTCACCGCCGCGATACATTCTCCGCTGTCGTCCGCGCATACCGACCAATTAAAACTGTAGTCCCGCTTTCCGCGCCCCTTCCGCGAGAGCGGCCACCGCGCCATGGTAGCGGTACCGACCGCGATCAAATCTAACGCGGCGAATTCCCCGGGCGCTGGCTTGCCGTGCCAGTTCCGCTCCGACCGCTCCCGCTCGCTCCAGCCGCGAGGCAGATCGCCGAGCAGGCGTGCGGCCGGAGCCGTGTCGATCAGAGGCGCTCGCAACGGTCTTGCCGATCGTATCATCTATGAGCTGTGCGGAAATATGTCGATGGGAGCGGAATACCGAAAGTCGCGGCAGGCCAGCCGCTCCCCTCACCCCGCGGCGCACGCGGTGCGCACGCCGCGCCCTCGCGATCTGAATGCCAACGCCTCGCTTCATAGAATAGCCGCCTACGCTGCCGCGCCGGTACCTGCGGTCGCCGCTTTCTTCCCCGCCTTGCGGCGGATAATTTCGCCGCTGTACCGGATGCCCTTTCCTTTGTAGGGCTCCGGCGGCCGCAGGGCGCGAACCCTCGCCGCGACGTCGCCGACGAGCGCCTTATCTATCCCGGAAATGACGACGGCGTTCTTTTCCACACGGAAGGTGACGCCCGCTGGTGCCTCCACGCGCACGGGATGCGAGAAGCCGAGTGCGAGTTCGAGCGTTGTTCCGTCAAGATTCGCCCGGTAGCCAACGCCTTCGATCTCCAGCTTCTTTTCATAACCGCGGCTAACGCCCTCGACCATGCCGGCGATCAAAGCCCGCGTGAGCCCCCACAGGGCCGGCGTCTGCCGGCCACGAACGGCCGGCGCGACGACAATGGTGTTGTCACGAAACGAGACCGTCACCGCCGGGTGCAGCGCCGCCGAAAGCATCCCCTTGGGACCGCTCACCACGATTCTGCCCTCTTCCTGTTCCACCGTGACCCCACGAGGCAACTCGATAGGTTTTTTACCGATACGGCTCATAGAATTCACCACACTTCAGCAATGATTTCTCCGCCGACGCCGGCCTTCCGGGCTTCCTCGCCGCTCATCAGCCCCCGAGAGGTTGAGATGATGGCCAAGCCGTACCCCTGGCGTACGGGTCGGATTTCGTCTCTGGCGACATAGAGACGCCGCGAGGACTTCGAAACCCTCCGGATACGCTCGATAGCCGGCGTCTCGCCATCATACCGTAGCTTGATTTCGAGGAATTTGCGGATCTTCCGGCCGCGCTTCTCATAGTCGGCGACGTACCCCCGCCCCTGGAGGATCCGGAGAATCTCCTCCTTTAATTTGGAGTACGCCACGATAAGCGTCGGCTTTTTGGCGCGGTAACTATTCTGGATACGAGTGAACATGTCGGCAAGAGGATCCATACTCTGAAACCCTAAGTCCTAATTTCAAAACCCTAAACAAGCCCAAAACTCAAATACCAAAAGCTCAAAATACGTTTCGATCATTTGGATTTTGGTCATTGGGATTTATTTAGAGCTTAGGATTTAGAGCTTAGGATTTCACATTTTACCATGATGACTTTCTAATTCCTGGTATCTCTCCCTTATTGGCCAGCTCCCGGAAGCAGATGCGGCAGAGGCCAAAATCACCGAGGTACCCCCGCCGCCGACCGCAACGAAAGCAGCGCCGCACCACCCGAGATTTGAATTTCGGTTTCTTTAATGCTCGAGCAATGACGGATTTCTTGGCCATCAATGCGATGCTAATCTACAAATCTTATGCGAATCAGCGAATATGCGAATTTGCATATTCGTAGATTGGCATGAAATTCGCATATTGGCATCATGCTTTTATGGGGAAGCCCAGCGCCTTCAGGAGCGCCATCCCCTCCTCGCGCCGCTTGGCCGTGGTGACCACCGTGACCTCCAGACCAAAAATGAACGGCACTGCCTCGCCGGTCATCTCGGGGAAAACGATATGCTCTTTGAAACCGATTGTCAAATTCCCCCGCTGGTCGAACATTGCCGGATCAATGCCGCGGAAGTCGCGCTGGCGCGGGATCGCCACCGCCACGAGGCGGAGGAGGAAATCCCACATCCGCCGCCCCCGGAGCGTTGTCTGGTAGCCGACGGTAAGCCCCTGTCTCGTCTTGAACGCAGCAATGGCCTTCCGCGCTGGTCGCGGGATCGGCTTTTGGGCGGTAATGAGCGCCAACACGTCGCGGACCGATTGGAGTTGCTTTTCTTCGCGCAGCCGACCGACGCCGGCGTTCACCACTACCTTCTCGATCCGCGGTACGGCCATGGCGTTCGAATATCCGAATTGCGCCTGCATGGCAGGTACTACCTCTTTGCGGTACTTCTCAAGCAAACTCGTCATGGCTTGAATTATGAATCAGGAATTTTGGATCACGCTAGCCCTCTCCATAATTCTTGACTCCACCTCCATGGTTCACTGGTTAGAGTGCTTTGCCGCATTTCCTACATTCCCGCACTTTCTCTCCCGCTGCGGTCCGTCCGTACCTCACCCGCGTCGGCTGGCCGCACGAAGGGCACAGGAGCAAAACCGCCGAGGCGGCAATCGGCGCGGGCAGGAGAACAATCTCCCCCTTCCGATCCTGGCGGCGGGAGCGGCGGTGCTTCTTCTTCACGTTCACCCCCTCAACGAGCAGTCGGCCGGTCTTGGGGAATACGCGGGCGACTTTGCCGCTCTTGCCGCGGTCTTTCCCGGAAAGGACGCGTACGCTATCGCCTCTCGTGACTTTCATACTACTTCCGGTGCTAAGGAGATGATTTTGAGAAACCCGCGCTCGCGCAGTTCCCGCGCTACCGGCCCAAAGATCCGGCCGCCGCGCGGCTCACGCCCATCGACGATCACCGCGGCGTTGTCATCGAAGCGCACCGCAGTCCCATCGGGACGGCGGTGGGGCTGGCGCTGGCGGACGATGACCGCCCGCACAATATCTTTCTTCTTCACCGGCTTCCGGGGTTCGGCGATCTTCACCGTCGCGACGACCGTATCGCCGAGCCGAGCGTAGCGGTGATGCGAGCCACCCAATACGCGGATCACTTGAATCAACTTCGCACCGGAGTTATCCGCCACCTTAAGCATGCTACGCGTTTGAATCATGGTATATGAATCACGGAGCAAGAATCATGAAGCATGAATCGCCGCACGATTCATGATTCTTGGTTCATGCTTCCCGCTTCGGATGCCTCGGATTCAACCTCGTCGGTGAGAGCCCGCCGAACGACTCCCATGACTTTCCAGCGCTTGCCTTTCGATAGCGGACGGGTTTCCGCGATACGCACCCGATCGCCTACCCCACACGCAATGGCATCTTCGACATGGGCTTTATACTTCCGGGAGGTGCGGAATGCTTTCCGGTACTTCGGATGGCGCCGCAACCGATCGACCCGGACGACAGCCGTCTTGGCCATGCGTTTCGATATGATGATCCCTTCGAACGCCCTCATAGCTTCGCCTCCCCCATAACGGTATGGATACGCGCGATCAGCCGCTTGACGGCGCGGAGCTCCCGCACGTTCTTCACCTTCCGCTGGCGGAGGAGGAGCACGAGATCTTCGCGGCGGAGCTCCTGCTCGCGGAGCAAGGCCCGGAGCTCCGGCGTTGACTTTTTGCGGAGTTCCATCGCTTTCATGGCTCACCCTTTGGTTATCACTCGCGTCTTCATGGGTAGCTTCGCGGCGGCGCGCTTGAGCGCCGCCGCAGCCACTGCATTCGTCACGCCGTCCATCTCAAAGAGAATCCGGCCCGGCCGCACCGGGAAGACGTAGTGGTCAACCGCGCCTTTGCCGCCACCGAGCGTTACCTCCGGAGGTTTTTTCGTCACCGGCTTATCGGGGAACACCCGCACCCACACCTTGCCCCCGCGCTGGATGTGGTGAGTAATGGCCCGACGCGCGGCCTCGATCTGCCGGGCGGTCAGCCACTTGGCCTCTTCGGCCTTCAGGCCAAAACTGCCAAAAGCTAATTCCGCACCGCGGGTTTCTACTCCCCGGGAGCGACCGCGAAACCACTTGCGATGTTTAACTTTCTTGGGTTGCAACATAAATTAAACTTAAAACTCGAAACGCAAAGAGTGAAGCGCTCCACTGCAGTGGCTTCAGCCCGTAATCCATTGGAGCGCGGAACCCCGCACCGAAAGCCGCTGGGATTCCGCTCCATCCATGGGCTAAAGCCCATGGCTTTCCGGTGCGCGGGTAAAGCAACAGTTTAAAACTTAAAGCTATTTTGAAATTTGCGCTGTTGCCTTGCATTTTTCGTTTTACGCTTTACGTTTTTCTTCGAAAACGTCGCCCTTGTAAATCCACACCTTAATGCCGATCGTCCCATACTTGGTGCGGGCCTCAGCGAGTGCATAGTCAATGTTTGCGCGGATGGTCTGGAGCGGAATCCGGCCGCGCTTGGCCCACTCGACCCGCGACATTTCCGCGCCGTCGAGGCGTCCGGAAAGCATCACCTTCACCCCCTGGACCTCTTTATGCGCCATGACCTTCTCCACGGTTTGCTTGAGGAGGCGGCGAAAGCGGATCCGCTTCTCGATGTCCTCACGGACCTGCTCGGCAACAATCGCTGCATCGGTCTCGGGGGAACGTACCTCTTCGACCACGAGCTTCAGCTCCCGCTTCTCGGGAGGAGGCGTTCCCGCGCCCGCACGCCGAGCAATCGTTCGGATAACGCCGGCGATGTCGCGGCGGAGCTTCTCGATCCCTTCTCCGCCCCGGCCGATGAGAATACCCGGACGAGACGTCTTGACGGTGACGACGAGAGCATTCGGGGAGCGTTCAATCTCGATGCTGGATACGTGCATGCCGCGGAGACGCCGGGAAAGCCACTCGCGGAGGAGCGTATCTTCCCGTAGGTAGGAACGGAAGCGCTTCTGGTTAAACCACCGCGATTTCCAGGTCGTGGTCTCGCCAATGCGGAAAACGTAGGGATGGACACGGTGGGTCATATGACTTTACGGCGGAAGACCCGCCGGATAAAGTCCCGCGGTTTGGTGAGGACCCGGGGCCTTGATCGCAATGGGGCTCGCTCCGCTCCAGCGGGCCGACCTGCTTCGGCCTCACCCTCGATCGCCTCGTCCTTTGCGAAAGCGATCTCGGCCTTCCTCGGGCGAAGGCGGCTAGAAGGTTCGGTGCTCTCGAGCACCACGTGTACGTGGCTCGTCCGCTTGCGGATGGGAAACGCCGTGCCCCGCGCCCGGGGACGACGGCGGTGCAACGTGGGACCGCCATCGACCGAGATTCCGGACACGACGAGCGACTCCGGCGAGCTCACCTGGAAATCATGCTTCGCATTCGCGATCGCCGAGGCAAGGGCCTTGGCGATCGGGCCGGCCGCGCGTCGCCTCAATGACCCGAGGATGCGCTCGGCCTCCGGCACCCGCTTCCCCCGAATCACGTTGGCAACGCCGCGCACCTTACGCGGCGATAGACGCAGATACCGTAACCGTGCTTCTACCTTCATGGGATCAATGTCCGATCTACGATTGCCCCGGTGCCGCCGTGGCCTTCGCGGTCTCCACGGCCTTGGCCTCGAGTTCCCGCTGCATGCGTCCGCCATGCCTGACGAACTTCCGCGTCGGGCTAAACTCGCCGAGACGCTGTCCAACCATTTCCTCGGTGATCTTCACCTCAACGAACGTCCGGCCGTTATGCACCCCGAAGGTGTAGCCAACCATCTCGGGGGTAATCACGGAATTGCGCGCCCAGGTCTTGATGGCTGTGCCCGAACCGGGCTTGGTGCGAGCCATCCATTTCAAGATCGATGGGTGAACGTATGGACCTTTTTTCAAACTCCGCGCCATAATCAGTTCTTAGTTTTTGGTTCTCGGTTTTGGTTTACAGTTTTTGATTTTAGTTTTCTTCAAACTGTAACTAATAACTTGAAAGCTAAAACTAATAACTGATAACTACAAACTACTTCCGTCGCTGCAAGATAAACCGGTCTGATCTCTTCCTCTTCCGTGTCTTGACTCCGCCGGTCACCTTGCCCCACATGGTTTTCGGCCGGCGGGTACCGCGGGGCGCCCGACCCTCGCCGCCCCCCCGAGGATGATCCCGGGGATTCATTGCCGTCCCCCGCACGGTCGGCCGGATGCCGCGGAGCCGATTGCGGCCGGCTCGGCCGATGGTCTGGAAACCCCACTCCGGGTTTGACAGTGAGCCGATCGTCGCCCAGCTCTCGGAGGACACCATACGGATTTCGCCCGAGGGAAGCTTCAGCTGCGCGTAGCCGGCATCAATTGCCAGCACCTGCGCTCTCACGCCGGCCGAGCGCACGAGCTTGGCGCCCCGCCCGGGAGTGAGCTCGATGTTGAACACCGAGGTCCCGACCGGGACCTTGGCGAGCGGCAGGCGGTTACCGACTTCAACCGGAGCCTGTTCAGAAACAAGGAATCGGGCTCCGACCTTCCAGTCCTGCGGCGCGAGCACGTAACTCCGCTCGCCGTCGGCGTAGCGCACGAGCGCAATGAAGGCCGTGCGGTTCGGATCGTACTCGAGCGACTCCACCACCGCCGGGATGTCCTTTTTGTCGTAGACGAAGTCAACCATCCGGTAAAGCCGCTTCACGCCGCCGCCCTTGTGGCGCGTGGTGATGCGGCCCTGGGCATTCCGGCCTACGGCCCGATGCCAGCCGATAGTAAGCGGCTTAAAGGGCTCATGGACCGTCAGCGCCGAGGTGTCGAACGTCTCGGCCTGACGGCGACCCGGTGATGTGGGAGCGTATTTCTTCATACCGCGACTCGAATGATGCTAATCTTCACGCGAATGATGCTAATATATTTTGATAATTCGCATCATTCGCATGAATTCGCGTATTAGCGTCGCTAGGTAAATTCAATGCTTTGGCCGGCCCTGACCTTTACCATGGCCTTTTTAAACCCCGGCGCCTCGCCCGTGATCCGGCCGAGGCGAACCTTCTTTGCCGGCTGATGTACAATTCTGACCCGCTCGACCGTGACGCCGTACCGATCTTCAACCGCCCTCCTGATCAGTATCTTATCGGCGGTATCGCGGACCCGGAAGGTATACCAGCCCCGGGCGTTGCCGGCCGAGCTCTTTTCGGTGAGGTGCGGAGCAACGATCACCCCGACGATGCGGCGCTCCCCCTTCGGCCGATCTCGCGCCGCGGCGGCCGGAGCTGATCCGGCGGCCTTTGGTTCCTCCGCCGCTTCCGGCCGGCCGAGCGCCTTCCGCTTCCTCTTGAAACGATCAAGAATCGCAACCATAGGCCTAGGCACTACGCGCCGGTGCTAAGCGCTTTACTAATACCTCAACGCTGGCCTTGGGGAGCACCACGTAGCGGCGGTTCAGTACATCGAGCGCCGTGGCATTGCGCGCCTCATCAATCTCAACGTAGGGCAGGTTTCGCAAGGCCTGCCGGGTTTGGGGTGCAGGACCGGGCAGGAGCAGGAGGGCGCGGCTGCGGCTGCCGATGATGTCGCTAAAGCTTTTGATCTTTGCAAAGTTCTTGAAAAGTGACGCGGCCTCCTTGGTCTTTGCCGACCCGAGCTTCAGATCATCCAGCATGAGCACTTCATGGTCCCGAAGCTTTGCCGCGAGCACCGTAGCCAACGCCTTGGCTGCCATTTTCTTGTTGATTTTCTTCTTGTAGCTTTTCTCCTTCCGCGGGCCATGGGTCACGCCGCCACCTTTCCAAATCGGCGAGCGGATCGAGCCATGGCGCGCCCGGCCCGTACCTTTTTGCCGCCACGGTTTTCTCCCGCCGCCCCTGACCTCGCTGCGGTCTTTGGCATGGGCCACCACCGGCCGCCGGTTTGCGGCCTGCGACGTCACCACCTGGTGCACCAAATCCGCATTCCACGGCAATTCAAAAACCTTGGGCAACTCCATGGTGCCGGCCTCCTTGCCTGATTGGTTGTAGACCTTGACATTCATCTGTATATGCTCTACATAATATATCGACAGCTATCAACCTCCCATAACGCAAGAAAAATAGGAGGAATTGGTCATGAAAGCAGTTCTTTTTATGCTCGCCGGTGTTAGCCTGATCTTTGCCGCCTGCTCCTCGTGGCATGGACCAGCAGAAGTTCAGCTCAAAGATGGCACCGTCCTCCAATGCGCGAAAGGGTTAGCTTTCGTGAAAAAGGCCGTGATCTGCGAGCGAAGTGATGGTGGGATTGAAATCCCATGGAATCAGGTAGCGGGGTACCGCACGAAGTAATGCCCACCTCTCGATGTTACCGCCGCGGCGCCATGACCCGAACGTCGTGGCCCACCCTGCCGACCCTACACCAATGGTGTGGGGTCTTTCTTTACGTCATTGCGAGGAGGCCGACGCAGGGGGCCGGCGAAGCAATCTGACCCAAAGGGTCATCGCGAGGCCGAAGGCCGTGGCGATCTCGTGGGGATTGCTTCGGCCGCATGGCGGCCTCGCAATGACGATTCACCGGTCCTTGCGTGGAGGCTACCACTGGCGGCCGACGAAGCAATCCCGGGAGCGCTTGGGGGCCT
>CAYIBD010000007.1:0-24922 GCA_964361655.1 uncultured Candidatus Saccharibacteria bacterium | reverse complement strand
CTCGAGGCGCGCCGCATCCAATTTTTGGGACGCGAGCGTGGGGCGCTGACCTTGATTTTGCGGCGCATCAAGGAGCTGCCGGTTGGAGAGAAAAAAGCCGTTGGTGAACGTGCCAATCGACTCCGCCATAAAATCGAGGCGCTGCTTGCAACCCGCAAAAATGCTCTGAAAGAAGTCGGACACGAATCGCTCTTAAAGGCCGAGCGGCTGGATGTCACCCGGCCGGGGTTCAAACCCACGCGTGGGCACCTGCATGCCATCACTAAAATCATCCGCGAGATCGAGCAAATTTTCGGCTCAATGGGATTTAGCACTGCCGAAGGGCCAAGCGTGGAAACCGAGTATTACAATTTCGATGCGCTCAATATCCCCGAGCATCACCCGGCGAGGGATATGTGGGACACACTGTGGTTGCACAGCAACCACAGTGCTACCAGCTACCAGCTACCAGCTACCAGCAGGCAGAGGCCGACAGCTGGAAGATGGCAGCGGAGCTCGAGCCAACGCCTCTTGCTGCGGACGCACACGAGTCCGGTGCAGATACGATACATGGAGGCGAATAATCCGCCGATACGGATCATTGTGCCGGGGGTCGTGTATCGCCACGAGGCCACGGATGCCAGCCACGAGATTCAGTTCTACCAATTGGAGGGGCTGATGGTGGACAAAGCCATTTCCATCGCCAACTTCAAGGCCGTGATCCACCAATTTTTCTCCCGACTCTTTGGCGCGGCAATGGAGGTGCGGCTTCGGCCAAGCTACTTCCCATTCGTCGAGCCCGGCTTTGAAGTGGATATCCGGAGGCAAGAAGCAGGAAGCAGGAAGCAGGAAGCAAGTTGGCTGGAAATTGCCGGTGCGGGCATGGTGCACCCGAACGTGTTCAAAGCCGTGGGCTATAACCCAAAGCACTGGACCGGCTTTGCCTTTGGCATGGGCATTGATCGCCTGGCCATGATGAAATACAAGATTCCGGATATCCGGCTGTTCCATTCGGGCGACCTTAGGTTCCTTACGCAATTCTAGTCATATGGACGAGCAACCGCCGCAACCCGCGACCCCGGAAGCATCCGGAGAACGGATCATAGATGAGTTCCTGGAACACCTTGCGACCTATCTCAAAGAGGAAGAGACCGGGAAGCGAGCCACTGCCCACCTCAAGGGAACTCCTGATTACCCCAGGCTCGACCTCGAGACGCTCCTTGGGCAGCGCGAACGGCCGGAGACGATGCATGCCGCGAGGGTTATGGAAAAAATTCGCAATGGTACCATCACCCGCGAGGACCTCCGAGGCTTCGAAAGCGGATTGCTCGACCCGGATGACACACCCCGACAGGATCTCCCTCCGCTCTTTTGGCGAGTCCTCGTTCCGTTCTTCAACAACGAAGCCAACGCTATCATCGTTGAACGTGAGCGACGGGAGAAAAAGAATTCGATATGAAATTCTCTTATAACTGGCTGAAAGAGCTAGCGGGTTTCAGGGAATCGCCCCAGAAACTGGGGGAATTTTTGACTCTGCGGGTTTTTGAGGTGGAGTCAGTGGTGAAGAAGGGCGGCGATTGGGTGCTGGACGTGAAGCTACTGCCGAATCGGGTGGCGGATGCGAGCGGGCATGTGGGGATGGCAGCGGAGCTCGCGGCGCTCCGCAAGTTTAAAGTTAAAAGTTTAAAGTTTAAAGTTAGCGAAAGTAAAACGCAGGGCGCGAACGATGTCTTGAAGGTAATCATCAAGAATCCTGCGGATTGCCCCCGCTATACGGCGCGGGTGATGAGCGGGATGAGGGTAGGACCGTCGCCCAAGTGGATGGCCGAACGGCTGGAGGCCTGCGGGATCCAGAGCATCAATAACCTCGTGGATGCAGCGAACTATGTGATGCTGGAGCTTGGCCAACCCTTACATGTATTTGATTATGAGCGCCTCAAAACCCGAAATCCGAAATCCGAAATCCGAAACAAATCCAAAAATCAAAATTCAAAACTCAAAACAATTGTCGTACGGAGAGCGAGAAAAGGCGAAATGCTTTTGGCGCTCGATGACAAAACTTATCCCCTATCTCCAGATATCCTCGTGATCGCGGATGAGAAAGAACCGATCGCCATTGCCGGCATCAAGGGCGGGAAGGAATCGGGCGTGAGCGCGAAAACGAAAACAATCGTGCTAGAGTCGGCCAACTTCGATCCCGTTCGCACCCGCATCGCCTCGCGGCTCTTACACTTGAAAACCGACGCTTCCTACCGCTTTGAGCACGGCATGGATCCCAATGAAACTACGCCGGCCATTGACCGCCTGGCCGGACTCATTCAGGAGCTGGCCGGAGGCGAGATTCTGGCCGGTCAAGTGGATAGCTATCCTCGCCAGCTCCGGCCAACGCAAATCCTGCTCCGGCCTGATTATATGGAACACCTCATTGGCGCTGAAATCCCGAGGGCGGTTATCGAATCCAGCTTGAGACGTCTTGGTTGGACTTTTTCAAAAAAAGGCGGCAACTACGTCATCATGCCGCCCACGCTGCGGCGCGATATTCAGATTGAGGAGGATGTGATTGAAGAGGTCGTGCGTCTCTTGGGCTACGAAAAGATTGAAGCCAAGGCCCCCGCCTCTCGCCTCGCGCCGGCTGATGTATCAGAAGAGCGGCAGTGGGAGGCCAAGGTGAAAGACCTCCTGGTTTCGAGCGGCATGACCGAGGCCTATGTCTATTCCTTTGTCGGCCGCGAGTTGCTCGAGGCCTTCGGCGACGCGCCGGATGGCTATCTTGAGCTAGAGAACCCGACCAACCCGGGAACACAGTACTTGGCGCGGCATCCGGCCCACCAGTTGATCCGCATCACCGCCGAAAATCTCCGGCATACTAGCCGCATCTCCCTCTTTAGCATAGCCAAGGGATTCCGGCCTGCGAAAAATCCGTCTTCAAAAGAGCCGGCCAGCGAAGAGAAACTTCTGGTGCTCACTGCGGCGGAGAAAGGGGCGGATGCCGAGACCTTCTATTCGTTGAAAGGCGCTCTCGATCAGCTTCTGGAAGGACTGGGCATTAGCGACCATTGGTATGACGACGCCTTGACGGCCAGAGAAAAGAAAAAAACTCACGCCCTCCATCCCTACCGCACGGCCAAAGTCATGGTTGGCAATGACTTCATCGGCGTCGTAGCCGAGCTCCACCCAAGAGTCCAGGAGCGGCTCAAAGCCAAGGCCCGGATTGTATTCGCTGAACTATCGTTCGATAAACTTTGGAAACTTGCTCGCGCTGAAGCCGAATACCGGCCCATTGGCAAGTATCCGGCCGTGGTGCGCGACATTGCCGTGATTGTAGCCGAGGACGTGAAGACCGATGACGTGGAAGGGGTAATCCAAAACGCCGGAGGCAAATTGCTCATTGACGTTGACCTCTTTGATTATTTCCAGGACGAGGCCATGACAGAGGCCGGCCAAAAATCCCTGGCCTTCCACTTGATATTCCAATCGCCAGAGCGCACCCTCACTGACCAGGAGGTGGATCGAAATTTCCGGAGAATTATCGCGGCGCTGAAGTCAAACGGGTGGGAAATCCGAGGGTAACTTTGCCTTGCGGCTGGGCTTGAAATTTGCTACCCTGAAAGGGTGCTGAAGCACAAAAAAGCGCCGTAAACACTGCCGTTTCAATGGCCCGTTCCGGTCTTTGCCGGGCGGGTGTTCGGCTTTATAAATGGCTAGAAAGTCCGAGAAAAAAGAGGAGCTAAAACCCGAGACGACGAACGCGTCGGCTTCATATACGGCCAAAGACATCTATGTCCTCGAAGGCCTGGAACCGGTCCGCAAGCGCCCGGGGATGTACATCGGCTCAACCGGCATTGACGGTTTGCATCACCTTGTCTGGGAGGTTGTTGACAATAGTATTGACGAGGCCATGGCCGGCTTTGCCAAGAACATTGCCGTGACCCTGCTTCAGAATGATCGCGTCATGGTGGTTGATGACGGCCGCGGCATCCCGGTGGAGAAGCATAAACAGACCAAGAAGTCAGCTCTCGAGACAGTGATGACTACGCTCCATGCCGGGGGCAAGTTCGGCGGCGAATCCTACAAGGTTGCGGCCGGGCTCCACGGAGTCGGGGTCTCGGTGGTTTGTGCGCTTTCGAAATGGATGCGGGTAGAGGTCTGCCGCGAAAACGTCCAGTACGCTCAAGAGTACTCGCGCGGTAAAGCCGCCATGCCGGTGAAAAAAATAGGAAAATGCGAGGGCACGGGCACAGCGGTGACATTTGAACCCGACCCGGAAATTTTCAAGGAAATCCAGTTTGATTGGGAACGGATCCTGGAGCGACTCCGCCAGCAGGCCTACCTCACCAAAGGCGTCACGCTCGTCCTCCGCGACGAGCGCAACCCCGGCCAGGCCAAGGACGGCTCGCCGCTCATTCCCTCCTACGCGTTTTCTTTCGAGGGCGGGATTGTCTCCTACGTCAAGTACCTAAACCGCGGCGAGACCCCGAAGCACGAACACATCTTCTATGTCGGGAGGGAGGTCAAGGTCAATGGCGAGCGAGCTATTCTGGTTGAGACGGCCTTCCAGTACACCGACGACATCCAATCGCGCGAGCTTTCTTTTGCTAACCACGTCCATACGCCTGATGGCGGCATGCACCTCACTGGATTCCGCACCGCGCTTACACGAAGTTTAAATGACTACGCCAAGAAGAACGGCTACTTCAAAAAAGACGACGAGGCCCTCACTGGAGATGACGTCCGTGAGGGGCTGACGGCGGTGATCTCGGTCAAACTCCAGGAAGCGCAGTTCGAAGGCCAGACCAAGGCCAAGCTCGGCAACCCCGAAGCGCGAACAGCGGTGGAATCGGTGATAGCCGAGGCCGTGCAGGAGTTTCTTGAAAAGCATCCGGACGATGCCGGGGCGATCATCGGCAGGGCGCTTCTGGCGCAAAAAGCCCGCAAGGCAGCCAAAGCCGCCAAGGAAACCGTGCTCCGCAAGGGGGCACTCGAAGGCATGACGCTGCCCGGCAAGCTCGCCGACTGCCAGTCGCGCGATCCGGCGGAGTCAGAATTGTTTCTGGTGGAAGGCGATTCGGCCGGTGGCTCGTGTAAAATGGGACGGGATCGGAAATTTCAGGCCATCCTTCCGTTAAAAGGAAAGATATTGAACGTCGAGCGGGCTCGGCTTGACAAGATGCTGGCCTTCAAAGAAATACGCGCCCTGATCATTGCCCTTGGCGCGGCCATCGGGGATGACTTTGATGAGAAGAAGCTCCGCTACCACCGCATCATCATTGCCTGTGATGCTGATGTGGATGGCTCGCATATTAAAACGCTATTGCTCACGCTCTTTTTCCGCTACTTCCCGCGGGTGATTGAAGCCGGCTACCTCTACATTGCGAGCCCGCCGCTCTACCGGCTCGAGAAACGAAAAGAAATCCGCTACGCCTACTCGGACGTAGAGAAAGAAAAAGTCATGGCTGAACTCCAAAAGGGCGGAACGAAAAGTAAGATCGTCAAATTCTTGGGCCGGAAAAGGGCCGAGGCGACAGAGGAACAACCAGAACCCGGAGAAACCGAAGCAGCGGAGGAGGACAGCGAGGGTGAGAAAGTAAAAGGCGTCTCCATCCAGCGCTACAAGGGCTTGGGCGAGATGAACCCGGAGCAGCTGTGGGAGACGACCATGGATCCGGCACGGCGCATCCTGAAACAAGTTACAATCGAAGACGCCACCGAGGCCGATAAGATTTTTGACATTTTGATGGGCGACGAGGTGCTGCCGCGCAAGAAATTTATTCAAACCCATGCTAAGGCAGTAAAAAACTTAGATATTTAACCCAGCCCATCAAAATGCGCTTCCCCCGTGTAGGAAACCAGCGAGCGAAGCGAGCGTCAGAAACCGAGAGGTTTCTGAAGTGGGGGGTCGGGGGAAGCGCCATGTCTATTTCTGATGGGCGACGAGGTATTGCCGAGAAAGAAGTTCATCCAAACTCATGCGAAAGCAGTAAAGAACCTCGATATTTAGGAGGCGAAGCCGAGGGTAGAAAGGAGGTGTCCCATGGTAGGGCGGTATCTGACGCTTTTCTGCCCGATTCTGTTTCTCGCTTTTCTGGCTGCCGCGGCCGGCGAGGAACCGAAACAGCCCGGACCTGGGCCGGGAGAAATCCATCAGCTCGAGCCAATCACGGTTCGTGCCGCTCCGCTCATTACGCCGCCGGCGTTCAAAGCCGTAAAAAAGCCGGAATATCCCATACTGGCCCGGCGCCGCGGCTGGCAGGGAACGGCTGTGCTGGCTCTTCTCATCCGCCCCGACGGCACCGTTGGCCAGGCCACGGTGCAGAAAAGATCGGGCACGGCCATACTGGACGAAGCGGCGCTAAGCGCAGCCAAGGATTGGACCTTTACCCCAGCCGAACGCGGGCCCGAGCCAATTGAGATGTGGATCGAGGTACCGGTGATATTCCGGCTAGAGTAGCCGCAAGCCCTCCCTCATGCTGACCCCGGAGCCCCGCAGTTTTTGCCCCACCCGCGCGTGGGGCTTTTCTCTTGACAGCAGCCTCTCCATCACGTTATCGTGGCCTTGAGGCCTGCGGGCCGTTTTAAAATCGCTATGCGATGCAAATATACAAATGCATGCGAATGATACTAATGGCGGATTGGTATAATTCGTATCCATTCGTATGGTTCGATGTGGCTCACCACAGGCATTGGCATCGATACTGAAACCTCGACATCTCGCTAACCATGTTGGAACGAATAGTAACGTTCCTGAAAGAGGCCCGGATTGAACTGAAGAAGGTCTCCTGGCCGACTCGGAATCAAACCCTGCGCTACACCCTGGCGGTGATCGCGATGAGTTTGGTCGTGGCCGCGTTTTTGGGGGGGCTTGACGTTCTATTTCAATTTATTTTGAATACCTTTGTGCTATGAAGTCCTACGAATTACGAATTACGAATAGTCGGAACGATATTCGTAATTCGTAGGTGGAGCAGAGCGATTATGCCTAAACAAACCAGCGAATTCGGCCGCAATTGGTACGCGGTGCACACCTACTCCGGCTACGAGGATGCCGTGGCGCGGAATTTACGCCAGCGCATCGAGACCATGGGCATGGAGGGCAAGATTTTCAGCGTACTCGTCCCGACCGAAAAGAAAATAAAGATCAAGGGCGGCAAGCGTCGCATCGTGGAGGAGAAAATCTACCCGGGCTACGTACTCGTAGAGATGCTCGTGACAGACGATTCGTGGTATGTGGTGCGGAACACCCCGCGTGTGACCGGATTTGTCGGTTCCGGGACCACGCCCACACCGCTCTCCGCCGAAGAGATGTCAGAGCTCCAGAAACGCATGGGCGTGGAGGAGCCGAAGTTCAAGATCGAGGTTTCGCCCGGCGATCCGGTCAAGATCACCGACGGCCCGTTCAAGGAGTTTGACGGCAAGGTGTCTGAAGTGGACGAAGAGAAGGGCAAGGTGAAGGTCTTGGTCTCGATGTTCGGCCGCTCCACACCGGTGGAGCTGGATTCGTTGCAGATCAAGAAACTCTAGGCATGGCAAAGCCCGTCAAAGCCAAGTTGAAGCTTCAGCTTCCGGCCGGAGCCGCTACCCCGGCTCCGCCGGTGGGCACGGCCTTGGGGCCGCACGGGGTGAACATCGGCGAGTTTGTGAAAAAGTATAACGAGGCCACCGCGGCCATGGCCGGAGACGTGGTGCCGGTGGAGATCACCATCTACGAGGATCGCAGCTTTGATTTTATTCTGAAAACGCCGCCGGCCTCCGACCTCCTGCGCAAAGCCGCAGGAGTGGAGAAAGGCTCGGGCACGCCCCACACGACGAAGGTGGGAAAAGTCACCCGCGCCGATATCCGCAAGATCGCCGAGAAGAAGTTGCCGGATTTGAACGCCGACTCTATTGAGCGGGCCGAGAAGACTATTGCCGGAACAGCCCGCTCCATGGGGATTGAAATCGAGTAGCAAGGACTTGCTACTCGATATCTGTTCCTTTGAGGAGGTGATGGTATGACGAGCTGGAATCGTCTTATCGCGGTTGTGCCAACGAGTGCGCTTGACCGGATACCGATCCCGATAGGATTCACGGCAGCAGAGTGGGACGTGCTTTCGCGGCTTTTGATCTTGTCAGAGTTCCAGCGTAGGAGCGAGGAGCTCGAGCGAGATGAACGGTGGCAACAACTCATCCCGTACCTCGTGGTGTACAACGGCGAGGGGCATGTCTTTCGCTACCGACGGCGGCGGGATCATCAGGAGGAGCGGCTTGCAAACCAACATTCGATTGGCATTGGCGGGCACGTTGAACAAGCGGATGCCCGCGAGAACGAACTCGGCGTCGGGGATCTCCTGCGGGCGGCGGAGCGCGAACTGCGGGAAGAGCTCGCGTTCGATGAACTCGCCGGATTGAGATTCCAAGGGTTCCTCCGACGAACAGCGCATCCGGTTGATCGAGTGCACCTCGGTCTCATCTTCACCACCACGATCACCGGCTATCGGGGAATTGGGGGCGAGCTCGCCGAAGGGAAGTTTGAGAAACCGGCTGAAATCATCTCCGCGGCGCACCTAGTGGAGGGCTGGTCACAGGAGCTCCTGCCATACCTAGCCACCATCACCCGACCTTGACGCCGGCCTCGAGACCCGCCGCACCGCCTCGTGCTATGCTTAGCACGACGTTTTTGTCTCCCTAAGAAACCAGCGATAATTACTCCCTCTCCGGCCCACCGCGCTGTCGGGAATGTGAACCCCGTTACAACCCGGCCGGGGCATCCACTCGTCCGGGTTGTAACGGGGTGAAAAGATTTTGGATATCGCCTCGCCCGTGCTACAACGGAAATACGTGTCTGGTTTATGATTCTCTCCGATCGGGACATCAGGAAAGCGATCCGAGAAGGCCGGCTTGTATTCCAGCCAAGATTAAAGCCGGTACAAATCGGGCCGGCGTCAATTGACCTCCGGCTCGGACCGATCTTTAAGACATTCCACGTGACCAAGCTCTCACTTGTGGATCCAAAGCAAGGGCTGCCGGAGGACTATATGGATACCTACCGGTTAAAGCCCAGCCAGCCCTTCGTGCTCCATCCGAACCACTTCATCCTCGCGAGTACCATCGAATACCTGAAAGTCCCTAACGACATCGCCGTTCGCGCCGAAGGCAAGAGTACGCTTGCGCGGATGGGCATCCTTGTCCATACCGCCGGGTTTGTGGATCCTGGGTTCGAAGGCGTGCTGACGCTCGAGATCTCGAACCAGTCGAACGTGGCGGTGGCCCTCTACCCGCGCATGTACATCTGTCAGATTGCGGTGGAATTCCTCTCCTCGCCGGCCGAAGTGCCCTATAATAAGCGTCAGCGCTCGCTCTATCGAAAGCAGCGGGCCCCGGCGATCGCCAACCCCAAAAACCTCTTCGAACGCTGAACCGTCCCTTTTCCGTCCCATGGAGCGCACCCTCTACCTGCCCCAGAAGTACCGCGTGCTCCTCGGCGCCGGATCGTCGGGCTTTTGCACTATCTGGTCCGACCCGGCGCTCGTGCTCACCCAATCTCCGGAGCTCACGCGTTCGGCGGCCATCATCGGTACACTCTACAGCCGCGAGGGCGTGAACATCATCCTCCGAAACCTGGCCCTGAACCCGGACATCGGCCACATCTTCCTATGGGGCAACGGCGCGCTCTCCCGCACCCCCTTCGGACTCGTGGGGAAAGAGCTTATCCAACAGCTCTGGGGGCGCGGTTTCGATACGGAGGGAAAGATAACCGGAACGAACTTCCTGCTCCACCCCGAGTTTAATCCCGAGGTCATCCGAACAATACTCGCCAACGTCACCCTCGTGGATCTCTCGGAGGAACCGCTCGCCGAAGCTGTGGCCGCCGTTGCCGAAACCCCATCGCGGAAACCCTACATGGAGCCCCAGGCGTTCCCCGAACACCAGCGTGCGGAAGGAGAACCGTTCCCCTCCGAAGGGATTGGCTTTGTGGTCCGCGGGCCGAAGATCGTTGATGCCTGGCTTCGGGTTGTCGACCGGGTGATGCGCTACGGCGTGGTCAAGGAGACGGAGTACGGCAACCGGCAGCGCGAACTCGTGGGTGTCACCTGGGTCGTGGCCAATGAGACAACCGGAGCCCCCTTCCTTCCCGATTGGCCGGAGGAAATCATGAAGCTCACCGGTGCGTCTCGTGAAGCCATTGAGCGATACTATCCCGAGTTCATGAGCCCGGAGCTTCCCGCCGGAACCGCTTACACATACGGACAGCGTTTATGGGCGTACGGCCGGGAGCAGGGGTCAAGCCGCAGCGTCTCGCAGATCGAGAAGATCATCACCCACTTCAAGGCCTCGGCCGTTACTCGTCGGGCCGTGGCCACCACGTGGGATCAGTTCGTGGATGCTGATCCCAGGACCGAGAACCCGCCCTGCTTCGTCATGATGCAGGCCATCCAGACCGATGGGAAGCTTCACCTCCTTGCCACCTTCCGCTCGCACGATATCTTCAAGGCAGCCATCGCCAATGCCTTCGGCCTGCGCCGACTCCAGGAGTACCTGGCTCAAGAGACGGGCTTTGCCGTCGGGACGCTCGCTATCGTTTCGAACTCAGCGCACATCTACGAGGAGGACTGGGATCAGGCCACGAAGCTCATTCGCTGCGCCATCTGGGAGCGGGAGGTGCCGCTCGTCTTTGATCAGGAGCGAGATGCCGATCCGCGCGGTGTCGTCCTCATCCGACTCGACGGTGACACCATTGTTGCCGACTTCGCCACGCCGGATGGAGCTACCCTCCTCACGTTCGAGGGACGCACTGCCAGGCAGATTTATAAGAAGATGGCCTTCCTCGACCTTCTCTGCCGCTCCGACCACCTCATGGACATCGGTGCAGAACTCCAGAAGGCCGAGGTAGCTCGCGACCTCGGCATTGCCTATGTCCAGGATCAGCCGTTGAAGTTTCCCTTAAAAAGATAGCTTTTCAGAGAGACCATGCCCAAGATCCGCAGGGGCTTTTTTATAGCCTTAGAAGGTATTGACGGCTGCGGGAAGTCAACCGTCCTCCCCCTGCTCGCAGAACGGCTGGAGCGCTCCGGTCACACCGTCACCGTTACCCACGAGCCCACCGACAGTAAGATCGGAAAGGAGATCTACGATATCCTCCATAACCGTCACCGGATCCTCCCCCCGCTCGAGCTCCAGCGGCTCTATGTTGAAGACCGGAAAGGACACATCACCGCAGTACTCCAGCCGGCCCTCGATGCAGGTCATATAGTTCTTTGCGATCGCTACTGGCTCTCGACCCTCGCCTATGGAATGCTTGCCGCCACGCTTGAGGAACTCGTTGCCATGCATCGAGAAATTCTCGGCAATGATTTCTTGAGGCCAGATATCACCTTTCTGTTTGACCTTCCCCCAGAGACCGCGATAGCTCGCCTCGCCGGCATGTCTCGCCAGTTGGATTCCTTTGAGAAACCCGAGAAGCTCGTGGAGATCCGTAAAAACTATCTCGCCCTCCTGAACCCGCCCGTCGACACCATCTCTCTCATCAATGCGCTCCAGGAGCCGTCCAAGATCATTGACGAACTTTGGACAGCTCTCGCGGGAAAAATCTCTCGGCGCCGGTGAACCCCGTTACAACCCGGCCGGAGCATCCAATGAACTTCTTGGATTCTTCCCTCCTCCCCTCCCCGCGTGGGGCGTCCGGGTTGTAACGGGGTGAACCCTGTTATCACGGCCTTCCGCCTATGGCTTCCTGGTAACGGGGTAAATGACTAAACCGCTGCCCGCTTTCCTTATTGGAAGGGGCGCGGGAGATCCGATGGCGCCGGCTCGTGAACCTCAAAGGCGGCGCGCTTTTGCGCGATGATCCGCGCTGCCTTACGAATGAGCTCCTCCTCGGGCGGTACGCCATCGCGGGTGGGGAGCACCGTCGGCAAGGCGGCCTGGCCCAAACCGTACTGGTAGAATACGAGCCCATCCACGATGAGGAGCCCGAGTCCGACGATGAGCACCGCCCACCACGCCGCTTCAAGCACGCCCGGCAGTGATACCCTGAAGCGTACTGAACGCAGGATGAATGGCGGGATGGTAATGTTCATGGTGTTTCCCCTCCACCGCTCGGCGGCGTTACGATCTGAATGGCAACGTTCAGGCGGAGAACAAGCCCTGAATCTTGCTCCGTGCCCCGCGGAATCCCCCTTAGCTCGACCGTGACAACATCAGTATGGAAGGGTAGAAATTCGAGGTTCTTGAGAAATGACATCACGCCGCCGAACGATCCCTCGGCCGAGAGGAGGTAGTTCTTGGCAGCGGCCCGGCTCTCGCCTGACGCAATGGCAAGCTCCACGGCAACGCCGAACCGGCGGCCAAGCTCCTCGATGGTCTCAATGAACGGTAGCGGGGCGGTGGGATCGGCAAAGCTCGCTTCAAGAACGGTGCGCTCCGGTTTTAGTTTCTCGAAGAGTTCTGCTGCTCGAGCTAGCGATGAGCGCTCGCGCTCCAGTGAGGCAAGTTCAGCCCGCGCCAACGCGAGCTCCTGCCAGTCCTGGCGGAGCATGCGGGTTCCGAGGAAACCGACGGCGCCCATGACGCCTACCACCGTCGTCGCGATCGCAAGCGTCCACCAGAATTGTCGTGCCACGCCAGGTATCATATTACCGGAGCTTCGCCGTGAGCGTGAACGTTATGTTGGTTTCACGGACGAGATTCGAGAGGGGTGAGGAGACCGATGCAATGCGCGGGTTCCCCTCCAGCGACTGAATGAAGGTGAGGAGCGCCTGGCGGGTGGCTGAAAATCCAGCAATCCGCAGTTCACCCGGACTGGCTTGGAACACGACCTCCTGCAGGCGGATTGGAGCCGGCGTGACACGGAGTACCTCCGTGATGAGCGCATACGCCGGAACGCGCCGACCGGCATGCTCGTCCACAAATCGCGCCAGCCGATTCAGCGTACGGACGTCACTCGCCACACCCGGCGCCGCTTGACTGTAGGCTCGGCGCTCGAAGGTGAGCGCATCGAAGAGCGCTGGCTCCTCGGCTTTGAGGAAGAGCCACGCTGGCAGGAGGAGTACGATGAATACACCGAGGCCGAGCGAAAGCCCGCCGCCGATCGCAATCACGGCTCGCGTCCATATCGTATACTGCAAGCGGCGTTTCTCTTCGGGGGGGAGCAGATTCAAGTTCAACATGAACGCGAAGCGCAAAACTCAAAACGCAAAGTTGTGGAAGCCGCAGCGGGGGCGATTTTGCTTTTGCAAAATGCGTCTCGCCTCTTGACCGGAGGCGACGGCCTTAGCTTTGAACTTTGCGCGTTAAGATTTGCGCTTTTCATAATCCGGCCGCACGGAGTGCCAAGCCAATGGCGGTCGTATACTTCAGGGCATGCGGCCGCGCGATGGGTGGGATGGTGCCGGGGGGGAGTGCCAGTTTCGCAAACGGCTCGACGAGCTTCACGGGCTTCTTGATGGCGGTGGCGAGGTACTTCTCAAGGCCAATGAGGTTTGCATCCCCACCGCAAAGATAGATTGCCGCAATGTCGCCATACTCGGCGTGTTTCTGGCGCGGGTGGGAACGGTAGAAGGCAAACTGCTCCTGGAGTTCGCTGACAAACGTACTCAAGATTGGCTGGAGCGCAGAAAACACCGCGCCGCCGCGAAAATTCTTGTTGAGGCCGGCCTCGATCTTGATGCGCCGGGCGGCGGCAATATCCACGCCCAGGGATTTGGCGATTGCCGTTTCCAGATCACGCCCGCCAACGGTTACTGACTTCGTGAAAATGAGCGAACCGCCGGCAACGATGATGAAGCTCGTTCGCGTGGCCCCCATGTCAATGATGATCACGGGGTGTTCCGCAACGCCTTCGGTCGCCACGGCCCGCGAGATCGCCTGCGATTCGAGTTCGAGTGCTAACGGTATGAGGCCGGCGCGACGCAGCACGGCGTGGTAGCTCTCCACAATTGCCTTGGGGAAGGCGGTGATGAGCACATCTTGGTGATCGGCTGACGCTGGCGGAGGCGGCAGGACGGCAAAATCGTAGAAGATCTGGCCCAAGGGCAGCGGGATCACGCCCTCGACCTCCCAGCGCACCGCATGGGCAACGTCCTCGGGCTGAATCCGCGGGAGCTCAATGACCCGGACAAAGCTCTTCTCCTCGGGGAGTGATGCAACACAGTAGCGTTCGCGAACCGGCCGGCCGGCGGCGAGCTTAAGCTGGTCCCGAAGCGTGAGCTCGAGCGCATCGGCCCTCTTGATCTCGCCGCCCACAACGATCCCCTCGGGGATTTCAACCTCGCCGTAGTATTCGACCGCTTGGATCGAACCACGACTGGTGATGCGGCAGAACTTAACCGTGATGTCGGATATGTCGAGCCCAAACGCCGGCGGCTCGAAGATCTTTCGGCTAAGCGCCTGGAACATGCTGCCTCTATTATAGCCCGGGATCGAGACCGGCACTACCGCTCGCTTCAAGCCGAACGCTAAGGAACTTCTTTCCAGCCCTGAATGTTCCACCCGCCGGTGGGACCGCTCGTGAAGGTGACGCTCGTCAGGCCCTGTTCGTAGGTGAGCGTGGCGTTATTGAGCATATGGATGACGTAGGCCACGGCCTCCTTCAGGGTGATGGCATTGGAAATCTGGAGTCGGCCGTGAAGCGCATAGAAAATCCCTCCCTCGGCGTTGTTATGGACGCGGATGGCGACCTCGTTCCCGCCAAGTTCGGCCGAGTTATTCTGGGACATGAGGGCGAGATAACTCCCGACCGTGCCGGAGCCGAGGACATCGCCAAAATTTTGAACGTTGATCTCGCTCGAAGTCGTCCGGTTGGATTGGTTATCAACGATGACCACCTCGCTTCCTGACCCGTAGCTCGCCGCGAGCCGCAGTATCCCCGAGTTCTTGATGTCAAGATCGCCGACAACCCAGATAGGACCGGTAACAATGACGGTAGCGGTATTCTGGATGGTGAAGTCGCAGTTGATCTTTCTCGGCCCGATGGTGGTGGTACCGCTCGTAAGGGTATAGGGGCAGGGACTGGTGTGGGTGCCGCCGGCCGCAGCCGCGGTTTCCCAATCGGCGATATGGCTGTCGGTAATGGGGAATGGCAGTTCCGGGAGGTTTGCGGCCACGCTTGCCACCTGTACCTTGGCGCCGCAGGTGGTATTGGCCGAGACGGATGTCCGGTAGAAACAGGTGCCGGTCACGCTCGTGCTGGTGGCAAAGGTGTCGGCATAGGCGTGGGCGCCAACGGTGCTCGCGTCGAGCGCCGTGCTCGAGGTGGCGTTTCCGGCGATGCGGACGTTCCGGATGCGATGCGCCTGCGCCTGGCCGCCGATGTCCGGCGAGTCGTGGATCTCGTGGGTCGTGGCCACAAAGACATCGCCGCTGATGTCGCCCGTGCCCCCGCCGTAGACATCGCCGTGGCTGTAGATGCTGCCGTTTACCGTGGAACTATTCTCCATACGCAGGCCGCCGCGGCCTACGTGGATGCCATAGGTGAACGAAACGCCGGTGCCGGTCTTGACCGTTACCTCCACCCGCCGGATGGCGTTTGCCACATCGCCGGTCGACTGGACCGTCCTCGTCTGGCCAGTCCCGCTCACCGCGACCGTAGCCGATGTCCCCCCCAGACTCACCGTCTCGCTCGAGTCGTAGGACTTGGCGTTTTTCATCCGATAGACCACGTCCTCAACGCCTGCTTCAGCCAGGAAGTAGGTTTGCTTGGCTCGGAGGTCCGCCCGGCCGGAGCGGGCCTCGGTGAGCGCGATGGAGGCGAAACTCGCGGTGAGCGCCGTGCTGGTCAAGAGCAAGAATATGACCGTGGTGAGCACCGCCTGCCCCGCCCGCTCAGGCGCTTCTCTACGAATTACGAAGCGCTCGCGCGCTACCCTACGAATTACGAATGACCCCGAATTACGAATTACGAATTCGTAATTCGTAATTCGATCAAAGTTCGTAATTCGTAGGAATTTATGGGGCATAGGAGTTGCGGAGTACGGCCGTGCCGAAGAAGTTCGCGGTAGTCGTGCGGCGGCCCGAGGAGGCAGAAACGGAAAGCTCAACCCGGACGGCCTCGACGCTCGGCCCGGCCGGGATGAAGCGGAAGATGAGATTTGACACCTCCACACCGGGCGGCGTGAGCGCCACCGCTCCGGCGCCGCTGTCAAGGGTGAGGGCATTGGCGCCATCCCGCGCCCAGCGGTGGATCAGCGCCGGCGTCTCGGAGCCGGTGAGCGAGAGGACGCCCGGCGAGGTACCGAGCGTGCTCGCAGCGGTATCTACCGCCGCGGCGTCACGAATCGTCCGGACCATGCGCTCCATGGCGAGGCCCCCAGCAGCGGCGAGAGTCCGGGTTACCCGGATCTCGGCCAGCGCGGCGTGAATCCGGAGGAGGGTATTAACCGCAATGGCCGAGATTGCGGCCAGCACCGCAACGTAGACCACCACCTCGACCAACGAGAACCCTCGCCCGGCGCTCGCAAGCCGACGCTTCTTGGCAGCCTTCGACGTTTGAGTTGCTGCACCGCCCATGTCAGTTGCCGAAGAGATCGGTGAAGTAGGTGGCGACTTCCACCGTTGAGGTGCTGCCGCGGTTCGACCAGGAGACCGTCACATGTACCTCGCGGGTAGTGGAATCCAGGGTTGAGCCGCTGGAGGTTGCCGTGGTCTTGATGTCTTGAGTCACGTCATCGCGGTAGACGTCGTAGAGCCGCACCGTGCGGTCGAATACGCTATCGGCGAAGTGCTCGTCGGTCGTACTCAAGGTCCAAGCCCCGCCGGCAAAGACGGGATGGTAGCTCCGGCTCGGCTGGAGGGGCAGGATCTGGCCTGACCAGCTTGTATCGCGGAGGAGACGAATGATCTCAACGCCCTCCTCGGCCAGGAACGAAGCGCGGAGGCGAAAGCTCGCATCGGCCACCGCGCGGAAACTGAAGCGTCCGATCTCGGCCAAGCCGAAGAGCACTGCCGCGATGATTGCAGCACCGACGACGGTCTCCACGAGACCGAATCCAGGGAGATCGGAAGCGTCATGCCGAGAATGTCGGCGGAAGTTCATAGCTACTGCTTGATAAAGGACCCCGAGGCCAAAATCTGAATGGTTCTTGTCTTAGCAGAACGCCTCGAGCTGAAGGTAACCGTGACCACGGTGCCAGCCGAGGAAGCGCCGGTGAGGCGGATGAAGTAGAAGTCAGCCGGGGGGCTCGAGATCTCGACGAGCGCTGGCAGGAGCCGGATGTCGTTATCCGGCGAGGACGGGTCGTAAGCGGTTCCCTTAAAGCGGGTCAGCGCCGAAGACTCGAAGTGAATTCCATATTCCGACGCGCCTTCCGAAGCCAAAGTCTTGGTGCGCGCTTCGCGAAAAAGCTCCAGCGCCTCATCGGCCGCCTGATCCAGAGCGGCAGCTTCGCGGAAAACGGCGATACCGCTCATGGAAATAACGGCAAGGAACACCAGGATGGCAGCGGCAATCAGGGCTTCAATGAGGGTAAATCCCGGCCGAGGCTTAGAAATCCGAAATCTGAAATCCCTAAATGGGCGAGCTAGCCGGGCTATAGCCGAAACCCGAAACAAATTCTCAAATTTAAAATCCCAAACCCATTTCAAATTTCGAATTTCGAGTTTTGAATTTGTTTCGTGCTTCGTGTTTCGTGCTTCGTGCTTCATGTGCTAGAGGTTGCCGAGACCGCTATAGATCGGCTGGATCATGGAGACGGCAAAAAGCCCGACCATGCCGCCGATGACAATCATGAGTAGCGGCTCAATAACATTTGATAGGTTCTTCGTGGTATTGTCCACTTCCTCCTCGTAGAACAGCGCTACCCGCAACAGCATCCGCGCCACCGTGCCGGTCTCTTCCCCGACCTCAACCATGTGAACCGTCATGGGGGGAAACAGCTTCGGGTAGCCGTGGAGGATTTCGTGGAGCGACGTCCCCTTCTGGATGGCACCGGCAGCAGCGTGGAGTGCCTCGCGGAAATGAACGTTACCGAGCACCGAGGCGGTGGTCTCGAGCGCCCGGGTGATGGGAATGCCCGAGCGGATGAGCGAGGAGAGCATGCGGGAAAAGCGCGCCGAGTTCAACTTCACCACGAGGTCCCCGAAGAGCGGTACCCGAAGGATGGCGGCATCCAACCAGCGCCTGACCGGAGCCAGGCGGGCCAGGCGCGTAAGCCCCAGCGCGGCGAGAACCCCGGCGGCAAGCAGATACCACGCGTAGCCGACGAGGATATTCGAAGCTCCGATGATGATGCGGGTGGTCAGCGGCAGCTGGATCTCGAGTTCAGCGAAGGTCTGGGTCAAGACGGGAACAACGTATACCATCATCAGGATGCCGATGGCGAGGAGCGCTCCGACCACGATCGCCGGGTAGATCATCGCCCCGCGGACTTTGGCGCGGAGGTCATAGTCACGTTTCATCTGGATGGCGAGGATCTTCAAGACCCGCTCGAGGTTGCCGGAGATCTCGCCGGCTTCAACCATATTGATAAAGAGCACCCCGAATACGCCTTCGTGCGGCTTGAGGCTCTCCGCAAACGATTTCCCCTTCACGATACCATCGCGGGTTGCCGAAATAATGACACGGAAACGCCCGTTCGTCGTCTGTTCCGCGAGGGCCTCGAGGGCGCGGGCGAGTGCGAGGCCCGCACCAATCATCACCGCTAAATTCCTGGCAAAGACCATCCGATCGACGAGCGAGACCCGCCCGAGGGGATTCGGGAGAGATTCCCACCAACGCCGGCGAACAACAACCTCCGAAGCCGTGGTTTCGAGGAGGACCAGGTTCTCCCGGCGGAGCTGATCCGCGAGCTCACGCTCCGACCCGGCCTCGCGCTCACCCGTGACCGGCTTGCCGGATCGATCAACGGCACGGAAGGAGTAGCGCATCAGTGAAGCGCTCCACTGGCTAAAGCCGGTGGCTTCAGCCCGTAATCCATTGGAGCGCGGAACCCCGCACCGAAAGCCGCTGGGATTCCGCTCCATCCATGGGCTAAAGCCCATGGCTTTCCGGTGCGCGGGTAAAGGTTACAAACGTTACAAAGGCAACAAAGGCCGCAAAAGCCCGTACCAAACTTTTGGAACCTTTGTAACCTTTGCGGCCTTTGCAGCTTCGATACCATGCTCACTCGCTCGTAACCCTCAGTACCTCCTCGATCGAGGTGATCCCCTGGGCGGCCTTGATGAATCCATCTTCGAGCATCGTCATCATGCCGTCGGCACGCGCCTGCTTGGCGATTTCATCTGAAGTCGCATTCTTGACGATAAACTCCTTGATCGCTTCCGTGACCTCCAGCGCCTCATGGATGCCGATGCGGCCCTTGTAACCGTCGGGGCATTCCTCGCTTTTCTTTGGCCGTGCCCATGTGACCTTCTCAATCGCCGCACCCGCGGGCACGATCCGCTCGCGCCGCAATACTTCGAGGACGCGCTTGAAATCTACCTCTCTCGAAAGACTGGCGACCTCGGCTGACGAGAGTGTATATTCCTCCTTCTCTTCGCAGAGCGTTCGGACGAGCCGTTGTGCGGTGATGAGGTTTACGGTCGAGGCGATCAGGAACGGCTCCACCTTCATATCCAGGAGCCGCGGGAGGGCGCCGGCCGCAGAATTCGTGTGCAACGTGGAGAGGACGAGGTGGCCGGTGAGCGCGGCGTTGATGGCCAGGCCAGCGGTCTCGTTATCGCGGATCTCGCCGACCATGATGATGTCCGGGTCTTGCCTAAGGAGTGATCGGAGGCCGTTGGCGAACGAGAGGCCGAGCTCCGGCCGGACCTGCGTTTGATTCACGCGCGGGATGCGGTACTCCACCGGATCCTCGACCGTAGAGATGTTCACGCCGGGCTTATTCAGGATATCGAGGAGGGTGTAGAGGGTGGTGGTCTTGCCGCAGCCGGTGGGGCCGGTGGCGAGCACAATGCCGGTGGTCTTGCGGATGTGGCGGTGGAGGATATCGAGTTGGTCCGGACGGAAGCCGAGCTTCTCCAAGGTGAAGCCCTGGGCCGACTCGGGCAGGAGCCGCATGACCACCTTTTCTCCCTCAAAGACGGGAAGGATGGAAACGCGGAAGGAAATGCGGTACTCCGCGGTCTCAATCTTGAACCGTCCGTCCTGGGGCAGCCGGTGCTCATCGAGGCGCAGGTTAGAGATCACCTTGATGCGTGCCACCACGCCGGCCGCGACCTGCTTCGGGAGGGTCATGGCGTCGTGGAGGATGCCGTCAATGCGATAGCGGACTACGACCTCTTTCTCGCTCGGTTCAACATGGATGTCAGAGGCGTTCTGGAGAATGGCATGGCGGATGAGCGTGTCGACGATCTTGACGATCGGCAGGTCCTCCGCCATCTTCTTGAGGTCTTCCGGTGCGACCGCGGTCGCTTCCGCACCCTCAACGATCCGAATGCTCTCGGCCTCCTTCTTAATAATCTCGCCGAACTCGGCTTCCAAGCTCTTCTGGTAGGACCGGAGAGCCGCCTTGATTGACTCGGGGCTCGTGAGGCGAGGGCGGATCTTCAGGTTGGCCGTCTTCTTGATAAACTCGATCGTCTGGAGGTCATCGGGGTCGAGCATCGCCACTTCGAGCTCCTTCCCGGACTTCTTGAATGCGATGATATTGTTCTTGCGGGCGATCGGCTCGGGGATGAGATTCAACACTTCGGGATCAATCGCCTCTCGGGTGAGATCAACGAAGGGAATGCCGAGGATGTAGGCCTCGAGTTTCGCGAGCTCAACTTCGGAGATGAGGTTGAGGTTCAGAACTGCTTCGTGGAGGGTCTTGCCGTGCGCCTTCGCCTCGCGTTCGGCGCGGGTGAGATCCTTTTCAGAAAGCAGCCCTCCGTCGAGGATAAAGGACTTCAAACGGGCATCGTCAATGCGCATACCGGTAATGCAAATCTAAGAATCGAATGCAAATGCTACGAATACGTATGCCGGGGAACCACTCACCATTCGCATCATTTGCATCGTATTCGTTGATTCGCATTATGACTTCTGGCCGAGGACATCCTTCACCTTAGCCAGCACCTCATCCAGGGTGTAGTTTGTCTTCACTAGGTAGGCCCGTGCGCCAAGCTCGAGTGCCTCGCCAATCGATTCTGAAGATTCGATGTTGGTGAGCACCACCACCGGGATTGCCGAAGTGTTTGGATCAGCCCGCATCCGCTTCAGCACCTCGAGGCCGTGCATGCCGGGAAGAACCAGGTCGAGCAGTACGAGATCAGGACGTTCGCGTCCGATTGCGGCGAGCCCATCGGGGCCGTTCGAGGCCGAACTGAACTTGTAGCCGTGGCTCTTCAAAAAATCACCGAGCGTCTTCTGGAGCGCGGGCTCATCTTCGACGAACAGTATGCGTCCCATAGGTGAGAACCGTTACCGCGACACCGGTAACCGAAACCAAAATGTTGACCCCTTCCCGACCTCGGAGCGGAAGCCGATCTCACCGCCGAGCGCCTCAATCACCGCTCGGGCAATGTAGAGTCCGATACCCGTCCCGTCGGTTTGGTGGCGGCGGGCCAGCGAGGTTCGGTAGAACTTTTGAAAAATCAAATTCCGCTCCGCTAGGGGGATGCCAATGCCCTGGTCCTCGACCTGCCACTCCACGCTACCCGCGCCGCCGGGCAAGAGCCGTACGCTCACCCTGTCGCCCGGTTTCGAGTAACGGATGGCATTGTCCACCAGGTTTTGAATCACCATCTTTACCTTCTCACGATCTCCGAGCACCGCGGGGATGGCCTCGCCCGTCGTATAGGAGGTAAGCGTGATCTCGGCGGCGCGGGCGTAGGGCTCGAACGAGCGGAGGAGCTCGGCGGTGAGCACCGCGAGGGATACCGCCTCCCGCTTCACACTGAAGCGTCCCGCCTCGATGCGCGAGACGTCGAGCAGCATGTTCACGAGCTGAATCATCTTCTCGGTGTTCTCGGCGAGGATGCTCCGGTAGGATTGCTCCTCGGATGTCGACGGGGCTGAAGGATCGTCTCGGGCGATGGCATCGAGGGTCCACTTGAATACCGAAAGGGGGGAGCGGAGCTGGTGGGAGACGATGGCGATGAATTCGGTCTTAATGCGATTGGCCTCCGCGATTTGCCGGAAGCCGTGGATGATGAAGTTACCGAGAACGAAAATACCGCCCGAGACGCTGATCACAACCAGTGCTGCCAGCTCCGGCTCTTCGACGTAGCGGCTCGCGAGGAGGTACGAAGCGAGCATCGCCACGATGTTGAGAATCCCCATTACAATGAAGAGGACTGGCGGACACGACCACGGGCTTATCCGTGCGTCACGGCATTCCCGGAAGATGTCGAGGTCCTTCGCGAAGGCGACCATCGGCTCCAGTATACCGCCCCAGCAATCCGGCCCGCAAATGAATAATGCAGCCCCGCGCCGCTCTCTAGCGCGGGGCTGCATAGGGCCAGATACAGGGGCTTGACACGCCCCCGCCGATCGCGCTACGATGCGCCTGCCTATTTCCGCTGGCCCGCTGGCGAATGCCGTGATCCCCCGCCCCGACGGACGGGGTTTCTTTTCAGAGGCAAACGGATCGCGCTTCCTTCCTCCCAGAAGATGTATCTACGGTAATACCGCCATCGGACCTTCACCTCGCTATGGACCTCCGGACATTTGGTCAAGCCATCCGCGAACTCGCAGAAGAAAAAGGTGTCGCCGAGACGAAAGTCGTCGAAACCATTGAGCTGGCCATTGCCGCCGCCTACAAGAAGGACTACGGCAAAAAGGGCCAAATCATCCGCGCTCGGTTCAACTCCGAGAGCGGTGACCTTCGCTTTTCTCAAGTCAAGATCGTGGTTGACGAGACGATGATCAAGAGCGAAGAGGAGATCGCATCCGAAGAGACGGTTGCCTCGGCCATAGCCGGAGGCGGCGGTGAGCCGGTGGCGACCCCCAAAGAGACCGACGAGCGGGAAGAGCTCGCCAGCGGGGGTGAGGCCACCGAAGTCCGCAAAGTGCGCTTCAACCCTGAACGGCACATCATGCTCGAGGAGGCGCGGCGCACCAAACCCGATGTCGCCTCGGGCGAGGAACTGGAGTTCCCTCTTGAGGCCAGACGCGATTTCGGCCGAATCGCCTCACAGACCGCCAAGCAGGTTATCATCCAGCGCATCCGCGAAGCCGAGCGGGAAGCGACCTACGGCGAATACAAATCCCGCGAGGGTGAAATTGTCTCTGGGATCGTCCAGCGGCTCGAAGGACGCAATGTGTTCGTCGATCTTGGCCGTGGTGTGGGCCTGCTGCCCTTTGAGGAGCAAATCCCCCGCGAGCACTACGCCATCGGCGGGCGCCTGAAATCCCTCATCATCGGGGTAGAGAAGGACACCCGGGGCCCCGGCATATTCCTCTCACGCTCCCACCCGAGGTTCTTGAAGAAACTCTTCGAACTGGAGGTGCCCGAGATTCCGGCGGGAAGCGTGGAGATCAAGGTCATCGCCCGCGAAGCCGGTTCGCGCTCAAAGGTTGCCGTTGCCTCTAACGACTCGGCCATAGACCCGGTGGGTTCGATGGTCGGTCAGCGCGGGGTACGCGTCTCGACCGTCATTAATGAAATCGGTGGCGAGAAGATCGACATCATCGAGTGGTCGGATGATCCGGGGGAATTCATCGCCAATGCCCTCGCCCCGGCCAAGGTTCTCGATGTTGTCCTCAACGGAGAACGGCGCGAGGCGCGGGCGGTTGTCCCCGATGATCAAATCTCGCTCGCCATCGGCAAAGGCGGGCAGAACGTCCGCCTGGCAGCCAAGCTCACCGGATGGAGAATTGATGTTCACTCCGCAAGTGCGCAAGCGCCAGAGGCGGCTCCCGCGATCGAGGGGGTGGGAGAGCTTCCTCTGGCTCAAGAGGCGGCGCCCCCGGCAGGTGCGAGCGTGGAGCCAAGTGGTGGAGCTCGCACTATCGAACTTCCGGCGCAAGAGCCCGCTCCCGTAAGTGCCCCGAGCGGTGCGGCTGACGGCGAGCCAGCCCTAACGCCGGCCACCGACGGAGCCGTCGCCCTCCCGGAGATGCCAAAGCCGAAGAAGCGGAGGGTCACGAAGCCGAAACCGGAAAAAACGTAACTGCTGCAAGTAACCATCGCCTAACGTCAAACGCGCTATGCTCGCATTCGCTCTTGTCACCTCACTCCTCTCGATCGGCTATGCCCTCTGGCTCCGGGCGCGAACCATGGCCCTTCCCAAGGGAACCGCCGCTATGGTTGAAATTGCCGATGCCATCCGGGCCGGCTCCCGCGCCTACCTCGGGCGCCAGACGAAAACCGTCCTCTGGGTAGCGGTGGCCCTCGCCCTCCTCATCTGGATTACGCTTGATTTCAAGACCGCGGCGGGCTTCGTCGTCGGTGCCTCCACCTCGGCCCTCGCCGGCTACCTCGGCATGATGACCGCGGTTGAAGCCAACGTCCGCACTACCGAGGCCGCCAAGAAAGGCCTGGCTCAAGCGTTTGCCGTTGCCTTCTCCGGCGGTGCGGTAACCGGATACCTCGTCGCCGGCCTGGCACTCTTCTCGGTCACCGCTCTTTACTGGCTCTCCGGCAACCTTTCCTCACTCATTGGGCTCGGCTTGGGGGGTTCGCTGATCTCGGTCTTCGCGCGGTTAGGCGGCGGCATCTACACCAAGGGGGCCGATGTCGGGGCCGATCTCGTTGGCAAGGTTGAAGCCGGGATCCCTGAAGATGATCCGCGGAACCCGGCGGTGATTGCCGATAACGTTGGGGATAACGTCGGGGATTGCGCCGGTATGGCGGCGGACCTCTTTGAAACCTATGCCATCACCGCGGTCTCGGCCATGTTGCTGGGATCACTCCTCTATGGCGCCACCTCACCCCTGGTCACGGCACCGCTCATGCTGGGCGCGATCGCGCTCCTGGCCTCCATTGCCGGGAGTTTTGCCGTAAAAATCAATCCGGAGAAGCCCGACATCATGACCGCACTCTACCGCGGCCTCGCGGCAAGCTCCGTACTTGCCGCCATCGGTTTTGCGGGCTTTGGCGGGTTCGTCCCT
>CAYIBD010000006.1:0-25713 GCA_964361655.1 uncultured Candidatus Saccharibacteria bacterium | reverse complement strand
TTCCTTTTTGCCCGCCCGAGCGAAAATTATCAAAAGTCAGCGTCCGGATTTTCTTTGAAAAAAGTTCGGATTTTGTTCAAGACAGACAGTCGCGAAGCGACTGACGGGAGCATGCAAACTGCTTTCATGCGTCAGGGATTCGAAGGCCGGACGATGCGCCGGAGGCGCAAGGAGGCGGGGTCGCGACCTCGCGAAACGAGAGTTGTGACCGAATCCCTGCTCCCCAGCTCAGGCCCTGGCAGGCGGGGAGCCCTAACCCCGCAGCCGTTCATATAGCAAAACGTACGAGGCCCAGCCAGTGCGTTTTCTGTTTGATTTCATGGCATTGTTATGGGATGATGCGGGAAAATCCAGTATGCCAAAGCGGGTTTGGATCTTAACCGGTGACGAGATCAATTGGGATCGGGCAATTGCCGATGAGATTTGGGGTGTCCGCGAGGGCCGGCTCAAGAAATTTTGGGATCGGTTGGAGAATGGCGATTTATTAATATTTTACGTTAAGGCTCCCATAAGTGCGGCCGTTGGCGTCGGTTTGGCCGAAAATAAATTCAGGCAAGACAAACCGCTCTGGCTCGACGAGGTTCGCACCAAGACCGTTATCTATCCATATCGTTTCGAGTTTAAGATCATTTATTACTTACCCAAGGAACGGTGGAAGGCCGATAGTATCGCCCTGAGAGACCTCAAGCTTGGTATCCAGGCCGGCATGAACCCGGTGAGTAACCCCGAGAATATCGGGCAACTCATTGGCCGAATCAATCAGAAGTGGAGGTTGAATCTATCGCAGGAGAAGTTTGATTTTATAGAACGGGTGATTAGTATTCCTAAAGAGGCACAGGGGGAGAGTTTGCATAATAATATTCGTGATATTCTCCGTGAGGTTGGAGTTCTCGAGGGTTTCCTAAGTGAGATCGAGTATCCTCTCGACGGACAGAGGCTGGATGTCGCTTGGCGAAAGGTTGTGAATGGCGTTCCGACTAGAGTATTTGAAGTGCAGATTGGAGGGAATGTTACGGAGGCGCTTTCAAAATTGAAGCACGCAAATGACCTTTGGAACAGCGAGCCTTTTATTGTAATTACTGATAAAGATAGAGAAAAAGTGAATAGTTTGTTGAGCGGAACATTCCACGAGATCGCCAACAGGATTAGGATCCTTACGGTTGCAGACGTGGAAGAACTCTATCGACAGGCGCTCGCCCACATTGAATTGAAAAAGAGAATGGGTATTTAGATCACGCGGGGCTCAAGAGATTCAAACATTTTATTCCACTTTATCGTTCGGAACTTGTCCCCCTTTGCCAGCTAACTACGAGCTCTGGCGGAGTTTGTGGGTTCGTGCCCAGCGATCTATACCGACGCCATGAATGCAAAATACCTCATCATCGCGGGCATTGTGGTCATCGGGTTGGGTCTGGTTTTGTTCCTGGGCGGGTTCGGTGGGCGCGAGCCGGAGCAGCCGTTGCTTTCCTCCCCGGCCGAGCTCCTCATCTATACGAGCGGCGCCAGGGATATTGGCAAGGGGCTGCTTTACCTGCCGTTTGCGAGCGGTGCGGGCGAGGCGCTGGTTGAGGCCATGGCTGATCTTGACGGCGACGGCACGTTCGGCTCCGGAGAGGAGATTGCCAAGGGCATCCCGCTCCGGCCGCGGCAGAACTGGAAGAACGCTGTTGCTGTGACGCTCCCAGAGGGCGTGGCAAGCGGTATCCGCATCAAGGTTGCCTACGGCGCCAAGAGCTGGGAAGGTCGAGCGAGCGTCTCGCGAGAAGATGCTGGGGCGCTCCTGGATTTGGCCAGTGTGAAAAATCCGGAGGAGTCCATGAAGGGCTGGGGTATAATTCCGGCTTACGCCAAGGAGCCGGCCACCCAAGCTTCACGGGACGGAGTTCCAGATCTGACCCAGCGCATTGCCGAGTGCGCGCCGACTGCGGCAGCCAACAGCATCATGTCCCTGGCCGAGGAGCATGGCGTCTCGCTCGGAGATTTGCCAACGCCAACGGAGATTGTTGATGGACTGAAGGGGGATATGGATTGGACCCCGGCTGACGGCGTGCTGCCGGACTCGTTTGTCAAAGGGAAAGACGAGTGGGCGGCCAAGCACGGCCTGCCTATTCGCACGAAGAAGGTTGGCGACCAGCACGGCGCTTCAACGCTCGAGAAGCTGCTCGATGGGCTGGCCGGCGGTGGCGCGGCCGAGCTGCGGCTAAAATTCGGGGATGCGAGCGGCAAGGTCGTGGGCGGGCACATGGTGACCGTAACTGGCGTACGCGCCGAGGGTGGTCAAACGTTTATAGACGTGAACGACCCAAAGACGCCCGAAGGCACGGAAACCTACGAGGTGGTCGGCAATGAAATCGTCGGCTACCCTTTCGATGGGGTTACGGTGGCGAGTTGGGGATTTTTGCAGGTGTGGGAAGGAACGCCGACCGGAACGACGCTCGAGCCGCTGACCGAAGAGGAAATTAAGGGTATAAAGGAGTTCGTCGGCGAGAAGGAGAAGATCAAGGTGATCGTGGTGCGCGGGAAAAAGGTGCCGCTTTCGCAGGTTCATGTTGGCAAAGGGCCGGAGTGCGACAGCGAGGCCAATCAGATCCCGCATTATCATGCCAATTTAAGTTCAGTCACGGCCCTTGACGGCACGGTTATTCCGGATCCCGGCGGCTGCGGCTACGGCAAAGTTCAGCAGGTTCCGGTGGAGGAGGTCGAGAAACCCTAGCATGGTCAAGGTAGCGCGCCAAGGAGATCGGGAGCTTTACCAATGCGAGGAATGCGGGTTTCGGTATGCGGATGATTCGACTTTGCTCATCACGGGAAAAGAGTGGGCCGAGAAGTGCGAGGCCTGGTGCAAGGAGCATAAGAGCTGCAATCTTGAGATTATTGTGCATGCGGTTAAGGAGGAGACCGAAAGCGGGGGAGGCCAGGCAAACGCAAGGGCATGAAATGGCACGAACGGATTTCGCTTAGGGGCTATCTTGTTCTTGGCTTAGTTCTCCTGATTGTTTTTGCCGCCACACTGGCCCTGATGGGGCAGGTGCTGATTTGCAAGTGCGGCTATGTCAAGCTATGGCACGGGGTTACCCATAGCTCGGAAAACTCCCAGCACCTTTCGGACTGGTACACTTTTTCCCATGTTATCCATGGCTTTGGATTCTACCTGCTTTTCTGGTGGCTGGGCCGGCGGCTGAATCCCGGTCAGGGCTGGCCCATTGGCTTGCGGCTGGTGTTGGCGCTCTTGGCCGAGACCGCCTGGGAGACCTTTGAGAATACGGACTTCATTATCAACCGCTATCGTGCGGTGACGATTTCGCTTGATTACTATGGCGATAGCGTCATCAACTCGGTTTCGGATGTCCTCTGGATGGTGCTGGGGTTTTTTCTTGCCGCCTGGTTTCCGGTGTGGGCCACGGTTGGGCTTACTCTCGGCCTGGAGGCCTTTGTCGGCTATTGGATCCGTGATAACCTGACCCTGAACATCATCATGCTCATCTACCCTCTCGAGGCGATCAAGATGTGGCAGGGAGGAGGGTAGGAGCCCAATCATTTGAATCTCCGAATGATTCGTGGTAAGATGAAAGGATGCGGCGAACGAAAGACATGGAGCAGGAACGCAATCAGGCGGCAACATCGCTTGCGGTTTTTATGGAATCCTACAACCAGGGTATTCCCGCGGGGTTCCCCCGCGCCTCAGTCAGGGCGTTGAAACAGTTCCAGGTGACCTACCCGATGCTCTTCAAGAACGGCGATTTCTGGTCAATTGATCGGCATCGGAAGCGGCTGATGGATTGGCTGCTCGCACATCCCGATGCCGTATAGGACAAATTCCGAAACATTTCAGGGCCTGGGCATTGCCCCGGGCCTTCTTGAAATTCTGGCCAAGCTCCGCTACGCCGCGCCGACGCCGATCCAGGCCCAGGCCATTCCGGTGGCCATGGAAGGGAAAGACATCGTCGGCATTGCGCAGACCGGCACCGGGAAGACCCTGGCCTTCGGCGTTCCCATGATCCAGCGCCTGGCCCGCCTGAAAGGCCAGGGCCTGGTGATCCTGCCGACGCGGGAACTGGCCCTCCAGGTTAATGAGATGCTCCACCAGGTGGGGAGTCCGATCGGGTTGCGGACCGCGGTGCTCATCGGCGGGCTTGCCCTCGGGCCCCAAGTGCAGGCCATCGCGAAAAAACCGCACATCGTCATTGCCACCCCCGGCCGGCTGATTGATCATCTCAACCAGAAAAACATCCGCCTCGATCAGGTGCGGATCGTGGTGCTTGACGAGGCCGACCGGATGCTCGACATGGGCTTCGCCCCGCAAATTGAGAAAATCTTCTTGGCACTGCCAAAGGACCGCCAGACCATGCTCTTTTCGGCCACCATGCCGCCCGAAATCATGACCATGGCCACTCGCCACTTGAAACTTCCGATACGGGTCGAAGTTGCCCCCACCGGGACGCTGGTCGAGCGCGTGACCCAGGAACTTTTCATCGTCCCCAAGGATGCAAAGACCCGACTCCTGGACAAGCTCTTGGGCGAGTATTCGGGATCGACTCTCATTTTCACGAGGACCAAGCACGGGGCCAAGCGCCTGGTACGCTCGGTCCGCGCCATGGGCCAGAGTGCGGGCGAAATCCATTCCAACCGCTCGCTCGCCCAGCGCAAGGACGCGCTCGAGGGATTTAAATCCGGGAAGTACCGAGTACTCGTGGCCACCGACATTGCCTCGCGGGGGCTTGACGTCATCGGCATTGCGCTCGTCGTCAACTACGACGTGCCGACCACACCCGAGGATTACGTGCACCGCATCGGTCGCACGGCCCGGGCTGGCGCGGGCGGGCATGCGATTACTTTCGTTACTCCGGAACAGCGGGGCGAGATCCACGGCATCGAGCGGCTGATCCGAAGGAGCGTGCCGGTATCCCGGCTGCCGGAGCTTCCACCGGCGCGCCAGCCCCTGCCCGCGCCGGTTCGAACGCCCCGCATGCCGCACCGCGCTCTTCGCGGCGTCAGCCGCGGGCCATCAGCACACGTTCGCGGCCGCGGCAGATTCCAATGAAAACGGTGGTCTGCATCTTTGCGCACCCGGATGACGAGGCCTTTGGCCCCGGCGGCACGATCGCCAAGTTTGCCAAACGCCATCGCGTCTACATCCTGTCAGCAACCAAGGGTGAGGCCGGGGAGGACAGTGAAAGGCAGGGCCAGAGCACTCTTGCCCGCCGGAGAGCAGAGGAGCTCCGGACCGCGGCACGGATTCTCGGCGCGCGGAATGTATATTTTCTCGGGTTCAAGGACGGGGCGCTCTCGAATAACCTCTACCACGCGCTTGCGGCCAAGATTGAAGTGCACCTCAAACGTCTCCGGCCGGAAGTTCTCATGACCTTTGAGCCGTCGGGCGTCTCGGGGCACATTGATCACATCGTTGTTTCTATGGTGGCGAGCTATCTTTTCGAACGGCTGAAGTTCGTAAAAACGCTGCTCCAGGTCTGCCGCACCAGAGCCCGGGCAGCCGCCATGCGCGGCTACTTCATTTACGTTCCCCCGGGCTACGCTCGCTCCGAGATTGATCTCATCGTGAACGTCCGTGACGTATGGGAAACGAAGCTCGCTGCCATGCTGGCTCATCGCTCCCAGATTCACGATATTGAGCGGATTTTGCGACTTAGCCGTCATTTTCCCAAAGAGGAATATTTCATCGTACGTTCGAAGCGTTCGCAGAGCGTGCGCGCATTGCGAGAAGAGCTATTTGGTCGACGATTTGATTCGGCGCAATAATCTATTCTCAAATTCTTAAGAATTTGAGAATAGATGGTGCATGGCAATTGGCTACGAGACAATAGTGTTTGGCGGCGGGTGCTTCTGGTGCACCGAGGCCGTGTTTTTGCAACTGAAGGGCGTGATTGCAGTTACGCCGGGGTATGCTGGTGGAGCCCATTCTAACCCCAGCTACGAGCAGGTTTCGAGCGGCAGGACCGGTCATGCCGAAGTCATCAAGATTGAGTATGATGCAGACGTACTGTCGTTCCGGAAGCTCCTCGAGGTCTTTTTTGCCAGTCACGATCCGACCACCCTGAATCGCCAAGGAGCTGACATTGGCTCACAGTACCGCTCGATTATCCTTTACACTACCGAAGAACAGCTGAAGGGAGCCGAGGCCATGATCGGGGAACTTACAGAGGCCAGGAAATTCGCGAACCCCATCGTTACCGAGTTGAAACCCCTCCACGCCTTCTACCCGGCCGAGGCCTACCATCGAAGCTACTACACCAAGAACCCCGATGCGCCGTACGCCGAGGCAATGATCAAGCCCAAGGTTGCAAAGGTCAGAAATGAATTCTCGGACTTGCTCAAGCCATGAGCCAAGATACGCCGATGTCTAAAACTAAAACCGAAGAGGGGTTGTACCCGACACTGCAATTTATTGGAGTACCGGCTTCGACTACCGGGCATGCTTGATTTACCTGCGGAGATTGTAGTCCTTGATACCGAGTACACTGCCTGGAAGGGGAGTTTGGCGCGGGACTGGAGCGGCCCTGGCGAGCATCGCGAAATCGTCGAGATAGGAGCGGTCCTCGTTGAGACCGCGAACTTCACGGAACTGGATACGTTCCGTGGGCTCGTTCGACCCCTAAAAAACCCCAAGCTCTCCGAATACTTCATCAAACTGACCGGAATCACGCAGGAGCTGGTGGATCGCGACGGCGTTGATTTCCCCTCGGCGGTGAGGCGCTTTGGGGCATGGTCCGGCGGCCGCCCCATCTATGTCTGGGGCGGGGACTGGGACGTCGTGCTCGAGAACTGCGGCCTCTATGGCATCCCATGCCCCCTTCGAGAGCCGTTTCGTGATATCCGCGATGTCTTCCGGAGATTCGACGTAGCGGTTGACGGCCTCATGTCGAGCACGGTTCTTGCGGCCTTTGGCAAGGAGTCGCCGCACCGGGCGCACCAGGGCACCAACGACGCTCGCTCGATTGTGGATGGCCTGAAGGAGCTCGCGCGGGTTGTAGCATCACGGTCATGATTGGGTTGGTGGCGTTGCTATCCTTATATCTCCTCGGCGACCTCTTCGTTATCAGTGCGCTCATATTCCTCATCTGGTCATTCCTTCGCGGCGCGCCCTACGTGCCGTCCTCACCCGCTGCGGTTGAGGATATGCTTCGACTGGCCGACGTCAGAGCCGGGGAGCGTATGGCGGATTTGGGTTCGGGAGACGGGCGCCTCGTCATCGCCTTTGCCCGGGCTGGCGCCGAAGCGCATGGCTTTGAAGCGAACCCCGTCCTCGTCTGGTGGGCGCGCCGTACGATCCGGCGTGCCGGGCTCGAGGGGCGGGCCCGTATCCACTGGATGAGTTTCTGGAACGCGGATCTCTCGCCCTTTGACGTGATTACAATTTTTGGCATTGACCACATCATGGCGCCGCTCGAGAGAAAATTGCGCCAAGAGTTGAAGCCGAATGCCCGCGTCGTCTCGAACGCCTTTCCGTTTCCGAACTGGGAAGCGAAGCGTTCCGGCGGTGGCGTGTACCTCTACCGCCACCCCTAAGTCATCGGGTAGCGTCTCCGGAGAGCCGGCAGGAGGCGGTACGCCTGGCTATTGACTTTTGATATATAGTATGATATTATGGTTTCTATATGAATAGAGCCCTTCTTGACGTAATCGCGGCCTCGTTGATTGGTACGTCCCTGACCGTTGCCGGACTTTCGCTGCCAGCGGCCGACATCTTAACGAGCGCCAAGAGCGCTGCCAATGGCGCCAACCGCCACCAGCTCGCAACCGCGCTTGAACTCTACTACCTCGATCATCAGTCCTACCCAGCAGTGAGCGGCGGCGAGGCACTGGTTACGACACTCCTCGTCGGGGAGTACATTGACCGCGAGCCGCTCGATCCGTCGGTGTTCCAGTATGAAGCCGAGGCGAACGGGCAGGCCTACACCCTGGCCGTGCGCTAATTCCAAAAAGGGCCGGAGGCCCTTTTTGGTTTGTGCGACGTTCGCGGATTCGATATACTACAACTCCGAGAGAGAACCGCTATGGCAGATACACCGGAGAAACTTGGGAAAGTTGGCATCGTGCTCACCGGCGGGTTTCTCCGCGGAGCGTTCCAAGCCGGGGCGTTGCAAGCGTTCCACGAGCACGGTATCCGACCGGCCTATATCGTCGGCGCATCGGTCGGCGCCCTGAACGGTGCGGCATTTGCCGTCGGAAAGATGGACACGCTGCTTTCGATGTATACCGCCCTTGCGCCCCGGCCTTCGAAATTCCTTTACGACTGGAACCTCCACGGTCTCCTGCGGCTTTTCTTCTGGTCAGAGTCGGTCTTGCTCGCAACGCCGCTCCGCCGTTTGATTGAGAAGCGGCTCGGCATTGCCGAGCTCATCGCCTCGGACGTGAAAATGGACATCATCACCACCGACTTCCAGAGCGGGGCGGCTAAAGTATTTTCAAACAAGGTGCGGGCGCATCAGGATCCCGAACTTTTGACGAACGCCCTGCTGGCTTCGGCCGCGATGCCGGTCGTCTTCCCGCCCTTTCTCTACGAGGGACATCAGCTCTTCGATGGCGGGATCATTGCCGCCAACCCCATTTCCCACGCCATCCGGGAGGGGTGCGATACCGTCTTTGCCATCCTCACCGATTCGCAGCAGCACATGCGCACTTCAAAACTCTTCCATTCGGTGTATTTCATCGCACGGCGCGCCGGAAACCTCATGTCGTGGCGGGTGGGGAAAAAAGACATCGAGCGCGGGATGGAGATCAACGCCAACCTCGACGCCTACGAGAAACTTCTGCATGAGGTGACCCAGGCCGTAGCGGAGAATACCGCGAGCGGGCAGGCCGTACTGGTCAAGGAAGTGCGAAAGGCCTTTTCCAAGCAGCGGTTTAGTTTCCAAGGCAAGCGCCAAGTGCGTCTCGTGGTCATTGAACCGGATGCAAGCGAGGAGAACGAATCCTATGCGCTCTTCCGGCTCGTCCATAAAACCGTCTCGGGGCTCTTGGCCGAAGGCCACCGCAAGACCGTGGCCGCATTCCGGGAGCTCGGTATTGCATCTCGTAACTGATCCATACGCCGCTTGACCCCATGACGAGGCGTGAGGCGATCATGGTTATAGCCGCGATAGCGCTCATCGGCGGGTTCCTCGTCGGCCGCCAGTATCGTTTGATGTACCTCGCGCCCTTTGGGCCGCCGCCGGCTGACATCACCGAGTTTCTCCCTGAAGATTCAGTGCCGGCTGGGTCACTCACCGAGACCGGCATGCCGCTTGACCTGCCGCCCGGCTTCTCGATCTCCGTTTTTGCCAAAGACCTTCCCGGCGCGCGCGTGATGCGCTTTGATCGCTCTGGCAACCTCTGGGTCAGCCGCACCAGCGAAGGTGCAGTCACGCTTCTTGAGATTGATGGAGATACGGGTGCAGTGCGGAACCAGGGCGATGTTTTTCGCGGGTTGCAAAAACCCCACGGCCTTGCCTTTGATCCCGAGCAGGGACTCCGGCTCTACATCGCGGAGGAACACCGCATCCGCCGCTTTCAAACCTACTCCGAGGATGCGACGGGGGTGCACGTCCTTGATCTTCCTCAAGGAGAAGGGCATTTCACTCGGACGATCGACTTTGGCCCGGACCGAAAGCTCTATATTTCGGTTGGCTCCAGTTGCAATGTCTGCCAGGAGTCAGACCAGAGACGGGCGGCGATTCTCCGCTACGATCCGGAGACGAAGCAATCAGAAATTTTTGCCCGCGGCCTGCGGAACGCCGTGTTTTTCATCTGGGATAGCGCCGGCAGAATGTGGGCGACCGAGATGGGCCGCGACTGGCTCGGCGATGACCTTCCGCCGGATGAGATCAATATCGTGGAAGAGGGGAAACACTATGGCTGGCCGCTTTGCTACGGCAAGAATATCCAAGATACCGATTTTGACCCCTTACGAGAGGAGCTGTTGCTAACACCAGTGAAGAATCCGCGCTGCATCAGCCGCGCCCCATCCTTCATTGATATCCCGGCGCATTCGGCTCCGCTCGGACTTGGCTTTGTGCCGCCGAATTCTCGCTGGCCCGAGGATTACTGGCATGATCTCCTCGTGGCTTACCACGGCTCTTGGAATCGGAGCCAGCCGACCGGTTATAAAGTGGTTCGTCATCGTTTTGATACGAGCGGCCGCTATGAGGGTGTCCAAGATTTCATCACTGGCTGGCTTACCCCCGAAGGGGCACTCGGCCGGCCGGTAGATATCATTCTTCGGGACGGAAGTATCTATCTCTCTGATGACAAGGCCGGCGTGATTTACAAGGTCGAGTGGCGGAGGACGTGACAGATGGAACCGAGACCTCGGCGCCATCGAGTTCGCTCGGCTCAAAGGCGATGGCCGAGAATTCTAGACCGAGAGCGAGGAGGAGCCACCTCCAGGAACTAGGAGCCATAGACGCATCTCCTTGCCGCTATCGTAGCCAGTCGGCGGTTGCACTGCAAGGCGGAGCTGTGGTAGTTTAAAACCAAAGGGGACTTTCACGATATAATATATGGATTTTCAAGGGCAAAACTTAGATCGAAGCCAGCTTTTCGTTGTGGCTGCGGTTTTGGTGATGCTAGCCGGGGCGCTCGGCTTCTGGCTCGGCCGTGGCCTCCCAAGCCGGCCGGCCGGCCAGGCAACCGGGCCGGCCGAAGCGGCCAATATCTCGGGGCTTACGCTCCTTGGCGGCAATGCCATTGCCGTCAACGACCAGCCGCCCGGAATGCGGGTGGAGGTCTCACTCGTATCGCTTGCGGCCGACGGCTGGGTGGTGGTCCATGAGGATCTCAACGGCAAACCCGGGAGGATTTTGGGCGCGCAGCGCTTCAACGCTGGTCAAAATCAGACGGGCGCTGCGGATCTCCTGCGCGGCATCGAAGAGGGGAGGGTGTACTACGCCATGCTCCACGCCGATGATGGCGACCGCCAGTTTGACCACCAAAAGGATTTACCCCTCCGCGATCCGCAGGGCAACGCCATCCTGATGCGCTTCGTGGCCACGGCCGGAAGGCAGTAGTGCCTCGACCTCTCCCGCAGGCACCGTCCGCGGCAATGGCGCTGACAGGCGCTCGAGAGCGAGTCAGACCGTCAGGCAAAGGAGGAAGGGGAATGGGTAAGCTCTTTTCGCGTTGGGTGTTTCTGTCCGTCGTTTTGGGGTGGCTCATGCTGGCAAGCCACGCCCAAGCTTTTGTCCTCATTGAGATCGCCCCGGCAACCTTTCCGCGGGGCGAAGCCGGGGTGGTGATCACCTACATCACCGCGCAGGAGAAAGTAGACTACAGCTTCTGGCTCCTCATGCCCCGGCGTGAGCCGCCGCGGATCCCGCTCCCGATCATGGTCACTGCCTACGAGATCACTACACCACCGGGCAGCACGGTCTGGAAGAAGCAGATCGCTGGCGTCCAGGCCAAGAAGCAGCGGGAGCTTGGCGAGGTGAGCCAGTGGCAGGGGCAGTGGTGGGGTGCAAGGGTCCAGGGCGGCGGCACGACGCGAGCTTTGATCCGCATGCGGAGTGCTGACCTCCACACTCTGCAAAACTTGGCCGTGGAGTCGCTTTGGGTGTTCGCCGCGGCTTCGAGCGGGCCGAGCATCCACGTCGTGGATTATGAGATCCCGGTCAGAGATATCCTGGCAGCTCCGGAAGCGACGCTGCCGCCGTTGCCCACTCCCTCGCCACCTAAACCATCCCTTCCTTCGGGAGTGCGGCCCCAAATCTAGTCTTTGTGCGACCCAGAGTTCGCCGCCGGAGGAGATCACGCCTCCGGCTTTTCATTGCCCGGGGCTCGCCGGAGGAGGGGAGTTGCCAGGCCTCGGGATTTTCTTGGTGCTGGCCGAGATCACGGTGTATTCGCCGGTGAGAATTTTGACCGCTTCGATCGCGGACTGGATCTCGAGCGGCAGCCCGGCGAGAATGGCTTTCAAGCGTTTCTCGTCCGCGGTCAGGATTTCTGCCCATTTGCCGAGCGGTTCGAGGATTTGCCGCACCTTTTCGAAGTCATAGCGGTAGCGTTTCTGCTGGGAGCGAGAGAGGTAGCCCTCTTCACCAAAGACCCGCTCATATCCTTGGGCCTCCATATAGGCGGCGATTTTTGTTTTGAGCTCACCGAGGCGCTGCTCATGCAGGCGCTGGTTTTTCAAAAGCTCAAAATACTCTTTTAGCGCCTCATCAATCTCTTCTTGCTTCATGCTTCCTGCTTCTTGCTTCTTATACAAATGCCGCCAGGCCGGGCAGATGGGCTTATACGGGCACCAGTCGCAGTAGGGCCCGGGTTTGGGTTCGAAGCGCTTGCCCGTGGCGAGCTTGGTTTGTATTTCCGAGACGGTTTTCAAAACGTCGCTGGCCGTAGCCGCGGTGGCCTCGGGCGTGCGCGTGGTGGAGAGTTTCTCGCCATGCTTGATGAAGTAGAGCGAAAGCGTGATGTCTTCGGGCCTCACGTGCGGCCATCGCTTCTGCACGCCGAGCGAGTAAATAGACATCTGGAGGTCGCGGTCCACGTCGGCCTGGGAGGGCATGCGCCGCGAGGTCTTGTAGTCAATGACCTCGTAGCCGTCCTCGGTCTTGTCTATCCGATCGATCCGGCCGGACAAGACATGGGTTTCTTTGCGCCGGAGGTCCTCAATAAGGACCTCGAAGCGGGATTCGAGATCAACCACGGCAAAATTCCACGGAGCGTTTCTCGCATAGAAGTTTTTCAGCATCCGTTCGCCTTGGGCTACGTAGAGCGCCTTTTCTTCCGGCGTGACTTCAATTTTTTCCGGCGGAGGCCAGTTGTCCCTAAAGTAATTAAGCACCTCATCCAGAGTAGGGAAGAGGGGGTCGCGCGAGAACATGTACTTCAGGCAGGAGTGGATGTGGGTGCCAAAGACCGCCGAGGTGGATTTCTTGGCCGGGACGCGATCAAGCACCTCGAACTTGTATTTCTGCGGGCAGAGCTTGTAGGTTTCGAGGGCCGAGTAGGAAGTCCTCATAGTACCAATCTACGAATGATGGCGCGAGGATGCAAATGCATATATGGTGAAACCAACTCGCCGTATTACCGGTCTTACCCTTTGGATAGATTTTCCTTAGGGGAGGTGAGCCGATGCTACGTTGCGTGGGCTGCCCGCCGGGAGCCGAGTTTCAGTCGCGGAGTAAAAAGGCCTTGGCGTTCCACGGCCTGTGGAATCACCAGGCGCCGAGAATGCCGATGGCGTGCGAGATTTTCTACGCCTGCCTCTCGGGGTACGTTGAGGGCGGTCTTGATCCGGCTCTTGGCGCGGCCATGTCCTGCCATATCCAGCCCCAGGCGGGCTTCGGGGATTGCAAGGACTGTCGCGACGCGCTTCACGAGCGGCTGGCGAGAAAAGTACCCCGGGTGAAGCTGTGGATTTCTGATCTCGACAGCTAGCCCCCATCTGCAATAAGGTGCGGGAAAGAGAGAGAGGGGGGGTGGGGCTGGATGGCAAAAATCATTGCGCCCAGACCTAATGTTCCTAATGTTCAGCGGTGGCAGAGTGGGAAGGGGAGAGCGGGCTTCGGACAGTCACTTTTAACACGTCTCAACCGTCTCAACCCCAGAATTTCACTCCGGACTCTGGTCTGGACCGTGATCACGCTCTTTGTCGCCGCCTTGGCCGCGCTCGGCTTCCAGGCGATCGGCGGAACGTTCTGCGCCTTCTCGAACTGTTAGGCGCCCACCGGGAGGGGAGCAGATGCCCACCCGGTGTTTTTCTTAATCCAGAGAGTCGCACAATAATCCTTTTGCGAACCAACGGCTTATACACCCGCTAGTGGCTGGCAATGAATTCAACCATCCCCTGTCCGGTCTCGAGTCGCAGGATACGATCAATGTAGGGCGTTGTAAGCGCAATACCATCCCGCTCGGCAGTCGTCGTGCCCTTGGTGGTAGCGAAGATTAAGCCGACTACCCTGCCCTCAGGGGTGAAGAGGGCAGTGCCGGAGCTCCCCTGCTGGAGCACGATTCCGCCGTGGAAAACATAGCCCTCGGCGGTGGAACGGTCGCCGTCAATGTCAATGACGTCGGCGACGGTGAGGCGGGAAAAGACCAGGTTCGAATGCGCCGAGGCAACCGCGCCCTGGAGGAACTCGCTCGGGTATCCAAGCGTCAGGAGCGAAGCGCCTGTGGTAACTTCGGCAATCGTGATCGCGGCCTTCCCAAAGGATTCCCGCGCCTCCGTGAGGCGTAGGAAGGCAATATCGCGTTCAGGTACTTGGCTTTCGAGAATCTTCCGAGATGTGTCGGCCGCAAACACGATCTCAAGGGCGGCAAAGGGGTCGGCCGGGTTCCCGTGGCGGGCCTGGCAGTTCGTCTCGCCGGCCTTGCGCACGATGTCAGCCACGTGGGCGTTCGTGAGCAGGAGGCCGCGCTCATTGACGACGACACCGCTCGCCGAAAAGAGCTCCCTCGGTGTGCTGCAGAATATCTGAACCACCGCCGGCGACAGGAGTTCGTAAAGGTCGAGGTCTCTCGGCGGTGATGGCGGCGTGAGAATGGGGGGCGGCGGCAGGAGCGGGGTTTGGGGTCGAGGAGCAGGCGGAGGCGGTTTCGATGGTGGCGGCGGGGATTCTTCCGGTTCCGGCTGGGACGCTGGAGGAGAAATTGTTTTTCCCGGCTCGGCGGTGGGTGTGGGCAGTTCGAGATCTTCGAACTCGGTGACGGCGAGGGGCGGCTCGCGGATCGGAAAGCCGTAGTATTCGGCAACCCCGATGCCAGCCAGAACGAGGATCGCCAGGAGCGCAAGCTTCAGTGCGGCCCGGGTCATCAGAGGTAGTCGAGCGGGTTCAAGTAGCCGCCAAACGGGGACAGCGGCAAGGTCATGGTGCGTTTGCACACCCGGCTCTTCAGCTGGCCAACGGTGACGGCTTGGTTCGCAAAGACCGTGAAGTGCAGGTGCGGCCCGGTGGCGTATCCCGTCCGGCCGGAGTAGCCAATGAGCTCACCCCGGTTCACCGCGTCTCCCGCCCGCACCTTGGTGAGGGAGAGGTGCGCGTAGAGCGTTGCGAGGTTATTGGGATGGTCAATCAGGATCCACTGCCCGTAGGAGGCCCGGGCGCAGACGGCATCCGTATTACCGGTGGCGCGGACACTCCCCTGCTCGCCCGCGTAGACCGGCGTGCCGGCGGCGGCACGGAAATCAACGCCGTTATGACCCTGGCCGCGATAGGCGCCGGAGCGGGCAAAGGATGTCCGTCCGAAGAATTGGGTGATGCAGCTGACCAGGCCGGTTACGGCGTTGGGGCCCCAGCAGGATTGCGTCGAAAGGCGCTCGAGCGGCCAGCCGAGTACGCCGGATCCCGTTTGGGGGAGGAGTGAACGATCGAAGTCGGTCGCGAGATCTGCCTCGAGCGCGGTAATCTCCTGCTGCAGCGCGTCGCGCCTCCGTTCGACGTCAGCCAGGAGCTCCTGGTAGCGACGTTCCTGGTTCTTCGTAGCGTCGAAGATTGAAGTGCGCTCGCGTCGCTCATGTTCTTGGAGCGCTTTTTGGTCGGCTAAGTCCTCGGCGAGTCCATTGAGTTCAAAGCGTTTTGCCTCGGCTCCCACCTTGTCCCGCCTCAGTTCCTCTCGGGCAGCCCGAAGCTCGCCGAGCGTCTCCTGGATTCCGGTCTGGACGATCAAGAGTTGATCGACCGACGTGAAGAACGCCGATACCGTTTCGTGTTTCATTAGTATTGCCAGCGGCGTCTCCTGCTCTTGGTCGGCGAGGAGGGTGATGAGAGCGCGGAGTCGTTGGCGGTTGGCCTCAATGGAGCCCTCGTGGCTCGCAATGCTGCGGTCGAGGTCTTCGATTTCAAGATTGGTGCGAGCAATCTTGGCGTTCGTCAGTTTGATCGTAGCGCCGAGGCGCTGGATGGCGCGGTCTACCGTTCGAATCTCGGCCTGGAGAGTGGTCGCCGTGCGCTCGAGATCTTCGATGACCACTCGGTATTGCTCGGCCTCAGCTTCCAAGCGCTGGATTTCATCGGTTTTGGCTTCAATCTGACGGCGGAGGTCATTAACCGCCCGCACTCCCCTCCCCCCGGCCACGGCTCCGACAATGGCCAGGAGACAGAAGAAAAGAGCGGCCGATTGTCGCAGGTGTCGCGTCATGACTTGAATGTTATCAGGTTTCCCCCTTTGTTTCTGGGCTCGTGAGTTTTGCAGCCGCTTCCTGGATGCGTCCAAGCGTCTCTACCTTGCCGAGGAGTTCCATGATTTCGAACGGTCCTGGCGAGGCCTCCTTTCCGGAGAGGGCGACGCGGAGCGGCCAGAGGAGCTCGCCCTTGCTACCCTTCCCAATCTCTTGGAGGAAGCCCGTCTCCAGGTTCTTTTTGGTGAATTCACTCTCCGGGATCTTGTCAATGAGGCCCGTGGCGCGGTTAAGCTCACCGCGGACTGCATCAAGCGACATGTGTTCCCAACTGAGTAGTAGAGGTGGATAGTCCGGGAGTCGGAAGAAGAACTCGGCTGCTCTAATATCGGCGAGCGTCTTCATGCGTGGCTGCTCAAGTGCCACCACTTGCTGAACGTATTCGTTTGGAAATTGGGATTTGGAATTTGGGGTTTGCAAAAAATCCGCCAGGTGAAGTCGGCAGAGTTCAGTTAACTCCGGAACGGATTTTTTGCGGATGTATTCGCCGTTCATCCAGTCGAGCTTCTCGATATTGAATATGGCTCCGGACTTTTGAACCTGCTCGAGCGAAAACGCGTTGATTAACTCCTGGCGCGAAAAGATTTCCTGCTTCCCTCCGGGATTCCAGCCGAGGAGCGCCATGAAGTTTACCAGCGCCTCGGGGAGGTACCCGGCGTCTCTGAACTCGCGAATAGCGGTGGCGCCGTGGCGTTTGGAGAGCTTGGCCCGATCCGGGCCGAGGATTAACGGGAGATGGGCGTAGGCCGGCGGGGGCTCGTCGGGCCAGAGCGCGGCCCAGAGGAGAAGCTGCTTTGGCGTATTCGGGATGTGATCTTCGCCACGGATGACGTGCGAGATCTGCATTTCATGATCGTCAATGACGACTGCAAAGTTGTAGAGAGGGGTCCGGAGATCCTTAGCCAGCGAGAAGTCGCCCAAAAGTTCGGGGTCGAAAGAAATCTCTCCGCGGATCAAATCAGAAAAAATTATCGGGGCAGTTCTTTCGTTTTTTAAGCGAATAATCCCGCTTTGCAACTGTCGGTCTCGCGCCGAGCAAATGTGTCGCGGCGGCTCCTTTCCATCAAGCTGCTTCTTCTTTTCATCCTCGAGTTCTCGTTCAGAATGCGGGCAATGGAATGCACGCCGTTCTCGTAGCAGTTTCTGCAAGAACCTCTCGTACGTTTCTAACCGCTGGCTCTGGCGGTAGGGCGCAAAATCCCCTCCCCGCACGGGCGATTCATCGGCTTCGATCCCCAGCCACTTCAGGCCGTCGAAGATATCTGTTTCGTATTTTTCATCCGAACGCTCGAGATCGGTGTCCTCGATGCGGACGACAAAGTGTCCGCCCTGCTTTTTGGCGAAGAGGTAGTTGAAGAGCGCGGTCCTGGCGGTACCGATATGGAGGTGGCCGGTGGGGCTCGGTGCGATCCGGGTTCGGATGGCTGGCATGGCTAGTGGCGGCCGAGCCGCAGTATTTCCTCGGCGATCAGGCGGGCGGCGTCGAGGTGCGCGAACGAACGGGCCTGTGCCGCGAAGCGCTCGCGGTACGCTGGAGCGGACATAAGCTTTTCAATTTCGTTCAAAAGCACCGATGGCGTGAGGTTGTCTTCCTCGATGACGATGGCCGCACCGTGGCCGCCGTAGGCGTAGGCATTCGCCCGCTGGTGGTCTTGGGCCGATGCCTTGATGGGGATGATGATTGACGGTTTGCCCCAAGCGGCGATTTCAGAAATCGATGTGGCGCCGGCGCGCGAGATGATCAAATCGGCAAGGAGGTAGGCAAGCCGCATCCCCTTCTCATCGAGAAACGGAACGGGGTGGTAGTACGCCCCCCGTCCGCCTTCGAGGATCGGTGCGGTTTCTAGGCGCACGTCTTCCAGGTTTTTCTCGCCCACTTGGTGGATGACCTCGAACTGGTTCGTGAGTTCCGCTAAGATTTGCACGACCGCTTCGTTGATGATGACCGCCCCTTGCGAGCCGCCGATGACGAACAAGAGCGGGCGGTCCGAGTAGACCCCGAACATTTCCCGCGCCTCATCGCGGCTGCCGCCAATGACCGGGAAACGGATGGGTGTGCCGGTGAGGGCGGTCCTTGCTCCGGGGAAGTAGGCCGCGGCCTGGGGGAAGGAGACCGCCACCCGTGAGGCCCAGCGGCCCGCCCAGCGGTGCACGCGGCCGGGGATGGCATCTGATTCGTGGATGATCACCGGTAGCCGGTAGAGCCGCGCGATGGCGAGCGTCGGAAAACTCCCGTAGCCGCCTTTCGAGAAGACCACGTCCGGCATGACGGTAAACAGGTGCCACAGCGCCTCGACGAGGCCGAGGAGGATCCACACCGGATCGACGAAATTCCACACTGAAAAGTAGGCGCGGAGTTTGCCCGCGGCAACATGCCGGAACGTGACACCTTCCGCGGCGAGCTCCGCGGGCAGTGCCGGTTCAGGGCCAAAGTAGAATAATTCCAAATCGGTGAGGCGGTTCTCCTCGGCAATGCGTTTCACCTCTCGTGCGACGGCGACGAGCGGTGTCACGTGTCCGCCGGTCCCGCCGCCGGTAAACGCGATTCTCATAGGTAGGTCATGTCGTATGCCGTGAGATGTTCAGCATGATGCCGACCATGGCGAGTGTGGCGACGAGCGACGTCCCGCCGTAGCTGATGAAGGGCAGGGGGATGCCGGTCAAGGGCAGGAGTCCGGATATGGCGGCCATGTTGATGAAGGCCTGGAAGATGATGATGGAGGCAAAGCCGGCCACGAGGAGCTTTGAGAAAAAGTCCGGTGCGCGCCGAGCAATAGTCATGGAGCGGAGCAGGAAGGCAAAATAGGTGGCGGCGAGGGCGAGGCCGCCCACGAACCCGAATTCTTCAATGATAACCGCAAACACCGAGTCGCCGATCGGCTCCGGGAGGTAGTTGAATTTCTGGATTGACTGGCCGAAGCCGCGACCCCAGAATCCGCCCGAGCCGATTGCGATCAGGGCTTGGCTGACGTGGTAGCCGATGCCCTGCGGGTCGAGGGTGGGGTTGAGGAAGACGAGGAGGCGGTTCACGCGGTAGGGCGCCACCTGGATGATGGCGGTAAGCGCGACAGCCGCGAGGATGGCGAGCGTGACGAGCTGCGTCAGTTTGCCGCCGCCGAGGAAATAGAGGATGGTCGCTACTCCGCCGACGACGATGAGCGTCCCGATGTCCGGCTCGAGTACGAGGAGCGTTCCCACGAGCCCGACGATGACCAGGAACGGTACGAAGGCGGTGGTGAAGCCCTTGGACTGCCCCTTTTTCCGGTCAAGCCAGCTCGCCAGGTACAGTATAAGCGATAGCTTGAGTAATTCCGAGGGTTGGATCGAGACCGGCCCGAGGTTAAGCCACCGCCTTGCTCCGCCGAATGAATAGCCGAACGGCGGAAGAAACACCGCGGCCACCACGAGGAGCGAAAGGACGAGGAGCGGCAGGGCGAGCTTTCTCCAGACCCGATAGGAGATGGCCTGGGTTATGGCTAGGGCACCAAGACCAATCACGGCCGCAAATCCTTGGTGGAGGAGATAATAGTAGGGCGTCCCAAAGTTCTTTTGCGAGATGACCACCGAGGCCGATGAGATAACGACAAGCCCGGCCCCCAGAAGGATGAGCGCGATCGTGAGCAGCGGGTAATCAACGTGGCGGCGCATACCCCGATCCTACTACCTCTGGCGGCAAACGAAAAAGCAGGAGGTCGGTGTAGCTACCCGATGCCTCCTGCGTTGAGCCCTCCCGCGATTTCCAGCAGGGTAACGGGACCGGCGCTGAGTAGCAGGATGTCGTCCTGCAGGTACTCTAGGCGCAGCCCGCGCCATGTCTTGAGGATAAAGGTGTGCTCCCTCACCTCGGCGACCGGGAATTGAGAGCCGGTGAGATCAACCCGCTCTATCTCCTCCCCAGTCGCGTCCTGCATGGAAACGGGGTGACGGCCATCGCGGACATAGCCACGCATGTCTACCTCCTAGTGGTTCAGTTTGAACCAGCTGCCGAGCGCCCACCAGATCCCAGCAAAGGTGCCAGCAGTCAGGAGGAGTCCAGCGAGGAACCGCCAGTTCCTGGTGGCCCAGACCCAGAGCCAGAGGACAGCGGCAATGAGGAGGATGCAAAGCAGGGCAGGTAGCGAGATGTCGTCCTCCTCGAGTTCATCGTACATCTCGCCTGGCTGGGTGCGAATCGACATTCTCTCCATCCTTCTCCTCCCTCGGTGATGGATGTAAGCCGTGAAGGACTACTAAAGATGAGGGTACATTAGATTGACATCTTCTGTCAAGGGATTAGTCGCCGGATAGCTCTTATGAACTGCTCGCCGCGATCAAACTCGTGCTGGAACAGGCCGAAGCTTGCCGCCCCCGGCGAGAGCAGTACCACGTCCCCCCGCTTGGCGTCACGAAACGCCGCCCGCACCGCCTCTCTCATTGTTTTTGCATCAAGGGTTTTTGGAATTTGAGATTTGGGATTTGTTTCGCCCGCCCTCGGCCGAGCTCGGGCGAGGCCGGGGGATTTCTGATTTCTGATTTCGGATTTCATTCTTCGGGACGCTCCGCCAGGCAGGAATATAATTGTCGCCGCGTGGCGCCTGAGCGCTCGGACAAAGTCCGTGACCGGCAGCCCCTTGTCATCCCCTCCGGCAATGACGTGGAGGACGTGTGTGTCGATGCGCCGCTTGGTGGCTGCGATCGCTTCGCGAGCGGCGGTGGGGTTGGTGGCGGTCGTGTCGTTGATGAACTCCACGCCGTTGACGTTCCGGATAAGCTCCATGCGACCGGGAAGGCCGCGGAAGTGCGAGAGCACGTGTCGGATGGCCCTTTCCCCTACCCCGAGGTGTCGCGCCACCGCAATGGCCGCGGCGAAACTTGGAAGCTGGTAGGGCGGCGGCTGATATGACAGGGCTTTTGAAAACCGGCGCATTATCCCTACGGGATCGAACCGGATGACCCAAGACGGAGCACCTCGGGCCAAGCGGTTCAGGAGCGCATCCCGGGCGTTGATGAAGAGCACATCGCCATTTTTTTGGAACTTGAAAATATTTGCCTTGGAGGCGGTGTATGACTGCATTGAGGAGTAGCGGTTCAGGTGGTCGGGGAAGATATTGGTGATGAGGGCAATATGCGGGCTCCGGCGCTGGCGCTTCAGGGAATCGAGCTGGAAACTGGACAGCTCGAGGACCACCAGGTCGCCGCGTTTCACCCTCGGCAGGAACTCGAGCACGGATCTTCGGATATTTCCGCCTAACCACACCCGTGATCCGCGTTTGATCCGCGACGGCCGCACCCAGGGTGCGGTCCGAGATCTGCGTCCGATCCGCGCGCCGAGCAGCTCACAGAGCAGCGAGGCGGTAGTTGATTTCCCTTTCGTTCCGGTGATGCCGATTATCGGCGCCGGGCAGACCAGGAAGAAAATCTCAACATCGGAGAGGATCGTGACTCCGGCTTTTTTGGCGATTTTCAGGAAGCGAGAGTTATCCGGCACGCCCGGACCTTGGATGACATAGTCAGCGGTTTTAAAGTCCCGGGTTCTATGCCGGCCGAGGTGGTAGGAAATATTTCTGAAAGGTTTCAACGCGGCAATGGATGGTGCAAGCTCGCGGCTGGATTTCAGGTCGGTAACGACGACCCGGCTGCCGAGCTTGGCGAAAAACGCGGCGGTCCCCACCCCGCCGCCGTGCAACCCCAGCCCCATGATGAGGACCTTTTTGTTTTTGAAGTCAGTGAGGTTCAGCATCAGCTCTTCTTCAGCACCTGGCCGGCGGCAATGCCGGTGAGCTGACCATTCTCAATGGCGAGCTTGCCGTTCACAATGACGTGGTGAATGCCGGTGGAGTGGACAAAGGGGTTCCGGTAGGTGGAGCCGTCGTGGACCTCCTCCGGATCGAAGATTACGAGGTCGGCATAGGATTTCTCTTGGATGCGGCCGCGATCCCTGAAGCCGATTACGCCCGCAGGGAATGAGGTCAATTTTCGGATCCCCTCCTCCCAACTCACGAGCCCGCGCTCACGGATGAAGCGGTGGAGGAAGTGAGTTGCCGCCCCGCTCGAGCGAGGATGAACGAGTTTCTCGGTCCGTCGGAGTTCAGCCGAGATACCCGAGCCGTTTGAGGCGATCATGCCGAGGGGATGGCTGATGCCGGTCGCGAGGTTTTTCCCCGAGATGGCCTTCCCAAAGATAGTCACCCGGCAATCGTTGGCCAGGAGCAGTTCCAGGATAGTGTCTTCCGGGGTTTCGCCGGTTCTCGCAGCAATCTCCTGAATGGTCTTGCCGTTCGTGCTCGGCGTCGCTGACGTTGCGACGATGTAACGGTCATAGTGGATGGTCAGGCGTTGGAGCTCGGTCACGATGGTCGCGCGGGTTGCCGGGTCGCGGAGGCGCTTCAGTATTTCTGCAAACCCCCCGGCTCGCGCCCACGGCGGCAGCAGGAGGTAGAGGAAAGAGCCGGTGCGCTGGTAGGGGAAGATGTCAAAGTAGAACGCGAGGCCGTCGCCGCTCGCCCGCTCGATCATGGCAATGGCTTTGCCGAAGACCGGCCAGGCCTGTTTCCCGATGGCCTTCAGGTGCGAGATGACGACGCGGGCTTTAGAGGTCCTGACAATCTCAACGGTCTCATTCACTGCCGGTGCCAGGTTGAATCCCTCGTGCCGGAGGTGAGTTTTATACACGCCGTCCGCCGCCGCAATGGCTTTGGCAAGTTCGGAAAGCTCCTCCGGAGAGGCAGGCGCCTCGTGGCTGTAGACGAGTCCGGTCGAAAGCCCGAACGCCCCCTCCCGGATGCCGCGCTCGATGACCTGCGAGAACTGCGGCAGTTCCTCTTCAGTGAGGGGCCGGGATTCGCCTCGCGTCAATCCCCGGCGGACCGTGCCGTGGCCGATGAGCGTTCCGACGTTGACGCCAAGCGGGCGCTTTGCAAGTTCCGCGAGAAACTCTCCGACGGCGAGCCAGTTCACCGTGATCCCCGGGACGAGCAGCCACTTCTTGAAGGACTCGACGGCCTGGCGTGCGGGCAGGGGCGCAAGCGATGTCCCGCAGTTTCCCACCAGGATTGAGGTCACCCCCTGCGTGAGCAGGTAGTCCTGCTGGGGATTGGAAAAGAGCGCCCAGTTCTTGTCGGCGTGGCTGGTGATGTCAATGAATCCCGGTGCGACGAACCTCCCGAAGGCCGAGATGGTCTTTCTGCCCACTGCACCGGCGAGATTTGGCGTGCCGATGGCTTTGATGCGCTCGTCCGAAATGCCGATATCGCCCTGGAAGCGCGGCTTGCCAGTGCCGTCTATGATCGTGCCGTCTTTAACGAGGATATCGAAGGTCATAGCGCCATAATAGCAAACCCCAGCTTATTTTGCACTAATAAAAACGCCCAAGCGGTTGCTTTTCGCCGGCGTGATTTGGTTGGTTAGGACTTTGTGGGCGCGCGGGTGATCAGCGTCCGACGAGTGCGAACACCATACCAATTATGGCAAAGACGACGCTGATAACCCAGAACCTCATCGTCACCTTATACGACGGCCAGCCAATGGCTTCAAAGTGATGGTGGATGGGCGCGACCAGAAACACCTTTTGGCCGCGAAAGCGCTTGGACCAGAGCTGGATGATGACCGAGGCCGCCTCCACTGCCGGGATAAAGGCGATGATAGGGAGGACGATAACCGAGTTTGTGAGAAAGGCAAGCACGGTCACGGTGGTGGTAAGCCCCAGGATTCCGGTCTCGCCCATGTAAAATCGCGCCGGAGGGATGTTAAACCACAGGAACGCGAGGAGCGACCCCAGAAGCACGGCCGAGAAGGCAGCCAGGTCAATCTGGCCTCGGAAAAACGCAATCCCGCCGTAGGCCGCGAAGATCGTCCCAAATACGCCGCCGGCAAGCCCGTCGAGGCCGTCCGTGATGCTGGTCGAGAACGTCGCGAGCATGGTGGTCACGAAAAGCGGCATGAACCAGAGTCCGATAGCAACATCGCCGAGCCCGGGAATGTAGATGGAGTTTTGCTCGAGGCGAAAGTAGAACCAATAGGCGCCGATCAATGCGATCAGGAGGACCACCCCCACGCGAACGCGGAATTTTATTCCCCCGGCCACGTAGCTTCCCTTCCCGAAGACCTGCAAAAGGTCATCGGCAAATCCAAGGAGTGCAGCCGAGACCAGGGTAAAGAGCGGCAGCCAGGTCTGGTTGCGAGAGAGGAAGTTCAGCTTGTCGAGGAGGGGTGAGTCGGTGAGTTTCGCCATGAGCCAAAAGGCGTAGATCACGACGAGCGTCGTGATCCAGATCAGGAGCCCGCCCAGGCGAGGTGTTGAGACCTCGCGCTCTTTATGCAGTGAGGCAAAGATTGGGGTGCCGCCGCCATCGGGCGCGGTCCGTCGCACGGCCTTTCGCCAGAGTTTGTATTTGTAGAGGAAATGGGTGAGGAGCGGCGTCCAGGCGAGCGCGAAAAAAAAGGCAACGGCGCTCAAACCAAAGACCTTCAGGACATTCAAGATGAGCTCGGCTTCGATACCCATAAGGCCTGGCGAGTTTACGGCCATTCTAGCATGAAGCTCGATTCGACCCACCGGAGGAGCGTCCGGCCATCACCGAAGCGGTCGCGCGAGCGGAGGAGGACGATCACAACGAGGTCGTCGGGTGCCATCTGGTAGAGCATGACGAGCGCCCCTTTCGCCTCGTCGTCGAATCCGGTCTTTGAGCCGTAGAGGGCGGGGAATTCACCGAGGAGGGGGCTGGTGTTCACCACGCCGTAGCGCCGTCCGCTCTTGCTAAAAGCGAACGTTTCTTGGATCCGCGTGACTGCCCAGAGCTCGGGGCGGTGGAGACGGATGTGATCGGCGAGGGCGGCGATATCGCGAGCCGTCGAGAAGTTCTCCGGATCGTCGCGGCCGGTCGGATTTGAGAAACGCGTATTCGCAAGCGCAATGTCGCGAGCGCGATCGTTCATCGCGTTCACAAATTCCTTGACGCGTTCTTCAAAGCTGGCGGTGGTAAGCTCCGGATGGGACCGCACCGCGACGTATTCCGCGGCGGCATAGGCCGCATCGTTGTCGGACGACACCAGGAGCGCTTTTAGCACATCCTCGGCCTTCAGGGCGTCGCCGCTTTCGACCGAACTCCGTTTGTCATCCGCATCGCCAGCGCGCTTGGCCTCGAATGAGAACGGCACGAATTCGAGGGGTCCGATGTCAGCGGCGAGGAGTGCGGTCATGAGCTTCGTTACGCTTGCGATCGGCAGCGTGCGGTCGGCGTTGCGTTCATGCATCACCTCGCCCGTCCGGAGCCGTCTCACCAGCACTGCTTCGGCCGATACCTCCGGCAGCGGCTGCTCGTTCCGAACCAGGCGCGGAATACGCTCTTTTTGTCTCTCGCGCTCGCCCAAGGTTGGAGGTCCCGTGAGTAATACGCTCGTCAATCCGAGCGCTATCAGGAGGACAAGGAGGCCAGCCAGGCCTTTCCAGAGATCAGGCATATCACGAGCGGGGTGTGAATGCTTCCTGCGAGTCAGGTGCGGAGCGGCGGAGCTCGTCGTAGTGCGGGAGGTCGTGGGGCTGCCGCAGACCGAAATATTTCAGGAATTCGGTTGAAATTCGGTAGAGGTAGGAACGGCGGTCCTTCGGATTCTCCTCGCGG
>CAYIBD010000005.1:0-27006 GCA_964361655.1 uncultured Candidatus Saccharibacteria bacterium | reverse complement strand
GAACTTCTGGCCTCGTCGATGTCAACGACGCGCTCTACCACTGAGCTAACCGCCCCATTGGTTGATTTTTGCGGCGAGGATGAAGTCGTTTTCGGTGAGGCCGCCGGCGGCGTGCGTCGAGAGCTCGACCCGCACCTTATTCCAGCCGTGGGCGAGGATATCCGGATGGTGGCCTTCGGCCTCGGCAAGTTCGGCCACGCGATTCACAAAGGCCATGGCCTCGCGGAAATCTTTGAACAGGAATCCTTTTAAAATTTTCTTTCCGCTCTCGATGACTTCCCAGCCCGACGCCTCGGCAAGATAGGGCTGGATTTCGTCGTGCGTGAGCGGCATCACCCCACCCTCGCACGGCACACATTTTTTGTCGGTGAGTTGCATAGCGGCCCCAATGGGATTCGAACCCATGTACCGAGCTTGAAAAGCTCGTGTCCTGGGCCTCTAGACGATGGGGCCTTGGTCAGTTGTTAGTTCCTAGTTTAAAGTTTTAACTTATGCGGTCGGAAGTAGTGTAACAGAGGCATTGAAAAATCTCAATGAAACCGATACGATGGCCGAGTTATGCGCATCCTCGGCATTGAAACTAGCTGCGACGAGACGGCCATCGCGGTCATTGACGCCTCCGGCCAGCGCGCCCGGCTGCGGGTTCGGGCGTTGTCGAACGTCGTGGCCTCGCAGGTGAAGTTGCATGCTAAGTATGGCGGAGTGGTGCCACATTTGGCCAAGAGAGAACACCAGAAAAACTTGGTGCCGGTTTTGCTTACGGCGCTCCTGGAGGCGAAGCTTATCCCTCATCCTGAGGAAGCGAAGCGACCGAAGGATCTAAGGGATCCTTCGCTATCGCTCAGGATGACAAGGGTGGAGGAGATTCTGGAGCGGGAGCCGGACTTATTCGCGCGAATGATTCCAATGATGCTGCAACTGAAGCCGCTCAAGATTGATGCCATTGCTGTGACCGTGGGGCCGGGCTTGGCCCCCGCACTTTGGGTCGGGGTCAATTTTGCGCGGGCTCTTAGTTATGTATGGCAAAGACCCATTATCGCAGTGAATCACATGGCTGGCCATTTTTACTCAGCATTACTCCAGCCCGCGCAAAGAAACCCTAAATCCGCCCGCCCTCGGCCGAGCTCGGGCGAGGCCGGGGAAACTCGAAATCCGAAACAAATCAAAAATTCCAATACCCAAAACCCTCGGCGTTTCTGGTTTGGAATTTCGAATTTGGGGTTTGCTCCGAATTTAGAATTTAGGGTTTCGGATTTGCGTTTCCCCGCACTTGCGCTATTGGTCAGTGGAGGTCATACCGAATTGGTACTTATGAAAGCGCATGGTAAATTCCAGATTTTAGGGGAAACGCTCGATGATGCGGCGGGCGAGGCCTTTGACAAGGTGGCCAAGATGCTTGGGCTTGGATTTCCCGGCGGTCCGCCAATTTCGCGCCTGGCCGAACGCGGCAACCCGCAAGCCATCAATTTCCCGCGACCGATGCTGCACTCAAAGGATTTCAACTTCAGCTTTTCCGGACTCAAGACCGCAGTGTTGTACTATCTACGCGATCGCGTGGGAAGTACAACTCGCAGTCAACAGCAGGGCCGTGTTAGGCAGGCTGACGTGGCTGCAAGTTTCGAACAGGCCGTGACCGACGTGCTGGTAGCCAAGACCGTGCGCGCCGCGAAGCAGTATCGCGTTAAGACCGTTATGATCGGCGGCGGGGTGGCGGCCAATAAAAAGCTCCGAGCCGAGCTCGGGGAGGCACTGGCCCGCCAACGTTCTTACATCCGATATCTGATACCTGACGTCCGACTTACCGGCGACAACGCCCTCATGATTGCGCTTGCCGGCTGGTTCAATCGGGGCAAAAAACAGTTGTGGAGAAATCTTGTTGCGGATGCAAATCTTCGATTGGATACAAAGACCCCGCACTAATTTTGCCTGTTATGCCGACGCGGAGCGCTGCGCCCGCCGGGGGATGGCCTATTCGGCCACGCGCTCCGCAACAGAATGACAGGCTGGATCGTAGAGGGGATCAGCTGCAGAAGTCCTTTGCAAAATTAGTGCGGGGTTCTATTGTCGGCAGCCGCTCGGACTGCGCTTCGACTTGTCCTCGCGGGCCGACAATGAAAAAAACGGCCTGGAGGGCTCTCCAGGCCGAGGCGAACCTGCGGCTGGCCTAAGGCATTACGGGCGGGGTCTGGCCGGTCAGGAATTTGCAATGTCTGCCGAATTCTTCAGGATCCCTTGCCTCTGCAAGAACCTGACCAACTTTGACGAGCCCCTGCCGTCGCTTTTGGGGGTCGTCGCTCCGCGCCTCCGTGATCGCATCGACCAACCGCTGTCGCCTCCGTTCCTCATCGCTTACCATTCGCTCCCTCCATGTGTTTTAGGCAGGCCTCAATGGCCCGTTTGCGCCGGAGTACTACCGTAAAGCGACCGGGGTCCTTGATTCTGGGGAGCTCGCGTTCGTAGGCAGCGAGCTTTTCTGGCGTTGCATTCCGCCAAATTCGTCTCATTCCCATACATATCCCCCTGTCTAGAATAGACAGATAGAAGGAACTCCAAAAAACAAATCCGACCGGATGGTTCCGGTCGGCTCACGGCACCTGGTAAACTCTAGATCAAATCACGCGCCGTCAGCCGACCGCGGTCGGAAGAAAAAGCCCCAAAAATACGCGAATCCAATCGGATGCATGTTCGCCATTCACGGTAGCAGGCGGTGGCCAAGGCGGTCAAGTGGGTTTTCCACAAAAAGAAAGCCCATGGATTTCTTCCATGGGTTTCGGATTGGCTGCAGCGCTACCCGAATTAGTCGCTTTGTCGATCGGCCGCCGCCAGCCGTGCCTGGGTGCGCGGGATCAGCCGCGTCTTGAGGTCGTTGAGACGTGCGATACGTTGCCGGTTTGCCGGATCAGCAGGCCTGCCAGTGATCCTTCGCCGCAACGAATCTGCCTCGACGACGTATTTCTGGTAAATTTGGGCCAGGTCTGTACCATCGTTCATGGTCCTCTCCCCTCATGTGGGTTAGTCAGTTGCGCTCGGTCTTTGGCCATACAGGCGGCGCTCAACTTCCTCGGCGGTGAGGATCGGCTCGGCTTCGAGGTTGAAAAGAGCTGGTTTGGGCTCCCCGGGGATTGAACCCGGCCTCTTGTGGAGTTGCCCCCGGCGATACTTGGGTATTTCCCGCCGCGGCATCAGAGCCCACGCATGAATTCAGCCCTCACCGTGCGGTGGAGGGCTGAAGGCGATCCAGATGCTGTATTCCTCAATTTCTTATGTCGTACGCATCCTAACCAGCTTCAACGCTCCACCATCCTTGGTAATAAGGAGGTTCGCGACAATGCTAAGCCCCAGGACCAAAAGTCCCAGGCCTCCGGCCATGGTCAGGATCGTGAAGGTTGAAGAAATCTGACAGGGCGACATAGTGTAGGAATCGCGCCGTTTTTGTGGCACAATCGGAGCATACCCGAATCCAGTAAGTGAGTCAATAGGTTATCCACAATGTCCCGCGTATTCGCCAAGGCCTACGATCCGAAAACTGTCGAAGGTCGCATCTACCGTGCCTGGGAGCGATCGGGGTTTTTTAATCCGGATCGCCTACCAAGGCGATCCGCCCTGAGCGAAGCGAAGGGCCCCTCGGCAAGTAAACCCTTCACCATCATCATGCCCCCGCCCAATGCCAATGGCGCGCTCCACATCGGACATGCAGTGTTCGTAACCTTGCAGGATATCATGATTCGCTTCTGGAGGATGCGCGGCCGAAAGGCACTTTGGCTTCCGGGCGCGGATCATGCCGGGTTTGAAACCCAGGTGGTGTTTGATAAAAAGCTCGAAAAAGAGGGCCGCAGCCGGGCCGATGTGCCGCGCGACCAGCTCTATAACGAGATGCTCGCCTTTACGCTTGAGAACAAAAAAATCATGGAAGGCCAGCTCCGCAAGCTCGGCGCTTCCTGCGATTGGTCGCGTAATAAATTCACGCTTGATCCGGACATTGTCAAAATAGTCACTGATACGTTCGTGAAGCTCTACCAAGACGGCCTACTCTATCGCGGCGAGCGGATCGTCAATTGGTGCGTCAAGCACCAGACCACGCTCTCGGACCTCGAGATCAAATACGAGGAGCGCCAAGACCCGCTCTACTATATAACGTACGGGCCTTTGACTCTGGCTACGGTCCGGCCCGAGACCAAGTTCGGGGATACGGCCGTGGCCGTGCACCCCAGAGACAAGCGCTACCGACAATACATTGGCAAGGATATCGAGATCGAAACCCTGATCGGCCCGGCGAAAATCAAGGTCATTACTGATGCGGCGGTTGACCCGAAATTTGGGACAGGCGTTATCAAAGTAACTCCGGCCCATGATCCGGCGGACTTTGAAATCGGCAGGCGGCACAACCTCGAGGTGCGCTCGGTGATTGGCAAGGACGGCCGCTTGAACGAGAAAACCGGGCCCTATGCCGGGCTGAAAGTCATGGAAGCGCGGAAAAAGGTGGCCGAGGATATGGAGAAACGCGGGCTGCTCGTGAAAGTCGAGCCAGGATACACGCATAATGTCGCAGTCTGCTACAAGTGTGGTGAGCTTGTCGAACCACTGGTGATGCCGCAGTGGTTTCTCAAGATGACCGAACCGCCGAAGCCGGGGACAAATTCTCACGATCGGACAAAATTGTCCCACCGGAGGTCGCTTCGCGACATGGCGGTGGAGGCGGTGAAGTCCGGGAAGATTCGGATCATTCCGAAGCGCTACGAGAAGGTGTTCTTCCACTGGATGGCTAACCTCCGCGACTGGAACATCTCGCGGCAAATCGTGTGGGGCATCCGGACTCCGGCGTGGTTCCGTGGCGATGAGCTGTACGTTGGCCGCACGGCACCGAAAGGTAGCGGCTGGATCCAGGACCTGGACGTGCTCGATACATGGTTTTCATCCGGACAGTGGCCATACGCGACGCTTATGGCGTCGCGTAGCAACCAGCCACCAGCAACCAGCAACCAGCAAACTAAAACTAAAAACCAAAAGCTAAAAACCGATTTCGACACCTTCTACCCGACCGATGTGATGGAAACAGGTTACGATATTTTATTCTTTTGGGTGGCGAGGATGATCATGCTCGGGCTTTACGCCACCGGGAAGGTGCCGTTCCGCACGGTGTATTTGCATGGTCTTGTCCGCGACAAAGACCGCCAGAAAATGTCAAAATCAAAAGGGAACGTCATTGACCCCCTGGGCGTGGCCGAGCTTTACGGAACGGATGCGGTACGCATGGCCCTGGTTATTGGCAACACCGCCGGAAACGATATCATCATCTCCGAAGAGAAAATCCGCGGCTACCGCAACTTCGTCAATAAGCTCTGGAATATTCAGCGGTTCATTACGCTTAAGGTAGCCCCTCGACTTCGCTCGGGGATTAACATTGCGCACTCGCGGGAAGATAAACTGCGGCTTGCCGAGCTCGCGGCATTGGTAAAACTGGTCACGACAGATATTGAGCACTTCCGGTTCCACCACGCGGCCGAGGCCCTCTACCACTATGTCTGGCACACCTTCGCCGACAAGATCATCGAGTCAGCCAAACCCCGGCTCGCCAGTGGCGTTCTCAAAGATCGGCTGGCGGCGCGCTCGCTCCTCGTCGAAATTCACTCCACACTCTTGAAGCTCCTCCATCCCTTTATGCCGTTCATCACGGAAGAGCTGTGGGCAGATCTGCGAGCCGCAAAGGCCGCAAATGCCGCAAAGGGAACAAAGGGCTTGTTGATGGTTGAGCCATGGCCCCACGGGTGAATCATGAATCTTGAATCAAGAATCATGGAAAACGAATGAACATTATCATCCACGCCTTGATTCATGATTCTTGCTTCTTGATTCTTAGGGTATGGCTGCATTGATCTCCGTCTACTCCGGCTATATCGCTCTCTCATTTCTGCCGCCTTTGGTGTGGCTGCTCTTTTACCTCCACGAGGATCGTCACCCGGAGCCGAAGCACCTGATCCTCCTTACCTTCGGCATCGGCATCTTGGTAGCTCTTGCGACCGCCGTGGCGGAGGTTGGTCTCTTTGCTCGGCCGCCGATATTTGCTGGTCTCTTCCATCGCTTAGCACCACTCGTTCTCGGATACCCCGCGATCGTGTTTTCGTTGATCGCGCTGATCGAGGAGTACGCTAAGTACCTGGCCGTCCGGTATACCGTACTCAACCGTCCGGAGTTTGACGAGCCGGTTGATGCCATGATCTACATGATGACCGCAGCGCTCGGCTTTGCGGCTATCGAGAACGCGCTCTTCCTCGTCCCGGCCTACGAGCGGAGTTTCGTCGGCGGATTCCAGCTGACTGCCCAGCGGTTTCTCGGTGCAAACCTGCTCCACGCCCTTTCCTCGGCCTTTGTCGGCTATGCCATTGCCCGCCACCACTTCAGTCCGTGGCGGAGACACGCCGTCTTCATCGGCGTCATCACCGCCGGCATCTTGCATGCCCTCTTCAATTTCTTTATCATTACCAAGGATACGGTTCCGGCATCGGTGCTCTTGGTCGTCCTCCTCTTGGCACTCATGGCGGTTGCGGTCTTTGTAGATTTCGAACGCCTGAAGCGGAAGCCCATCTCCCCCGCCGGCGGGATACCAACATAACGTCAGCATCCTATGGTAAAATCATTTTTTGAGCGGCTCACCGGCAGCGTGCGCGTCGAGGATGAGAGCGGTCGTACCGTGGTCGAACGGAAAGCAGCTTCCGCCCGACCGTTGCGGTCGCGCCCGCGTAAGCAAGATATCCCCGGCGAAGACAGGATACTCCACCCTACCGCAGCCGATAGCGGCGAGGCCGAGCCGCAGTCCTCACTTCCCGAAGCGGTCGAAGAGGGCCAGCTGACGGTTGATATCTATGACGACGGCGTCAACATCGTCATCCAGTCCACGGTGGCCGGCGTCAAGCCCGAGGACATCGATATTGCTCTCCAGGATGACACCCTCACGGTCCGCGGCTCGCGAAAGCGCAGCCAGGAAGTGAATGAGGAGAACTTCTACTATAAAGAGCTCTACTGGGGTTCGTTTTCGCGCTCGATCATCCTCCCCGAGGAAGTGGATTTCCAGCGGGCCGAGGCGTCCCTGAAGAACGGGATTCTGACGATCAAGCTGCCGAAGAAAGACCGGGGGGAGAAGAAACTCCGCGTAAAATTTGAATGAAAATGGGGCAGGACGTTCGGTCCTGCCCGCACGAGCCGCTGTATCGCAACTGTCCTTCCGTTGGTGGGGCTAACCCCTCCCTTCACGAGCCGTCAGGCGTGAGGAGCGGCAGGAGGCTCTTTCCGGTCATTTCTGCCGGCTTGGCGAGGCCCATAAGTTCAAGCACGGTCGGCGCGATATCGGTCAAAATGCCGCCCGGTTCTGTCTTCCGTGCTTTCACCTCGGCTTCCCCCAAGGCCGCCGGGCGTTCGTAGGCCCCGCCAATGAGGTAGAGAGGCACGGGGTTTGGCGAATGTTCGGTAACCGGCTCACCGGTGAGGAAGTTGATTTTCCGCTCAGCGCTGCCATGGTCGGCGGTGACGAGGAGGAGACCCTTCGTCGTGGCGACGGCTGCGGCGAGCTGACCGAGCGCGGTATCCAGCGTCTCGACCGCCGCCGTTACGGCAGCGAAGTTGCCGGTGTGGCCGACCATGTCGGCGTTCGCAAAGTTTGCGAGGATGAAATCGTAACGCTCGAGATTCTCGATGATCTCGGCGGTAACCTCCGGGGCTCGCATCGCCGGTTCTTCGTCCGGATGCGGCATGCCGAGCGACGGGATGAGCAGGCGTTCTTCGCCGGGGAACGGTTTCTCTCTCCCGCCGTTGAAAAAGTAGGTAACGTGGGCGTACTTTTCCGATTCGGCAATGCGGAGTTGCTTCTTTCCGGCATCGGCGAGTACCCGGCCGAGCGGCCAGGTAATCTCAATCGGCGGGAAGGCAACCTCGACCGCGAGTCCCGCGGCGTACTGGGTCATGGTGGCAATGGCCAGGTCGTTCGGAAGGGAGCGGGGAAACTCCGAAAAGCCGTCCTTGGCAAAAGCGGCGATGAGCTCTCGCATCGAGTCCTCGCGGAAGTTGAAGAATATGAGGCCATCGCCCGGCTCGATGCGGCCAAGGGGCTTGCCGTCCTTGACGAGGTAGGCCGGCTCGATGAATTCGTCCGAGTTCCCGCGGCGGTAGGATGCTTTGAGGTAGTCAACGGGGTTCTCAAACGGCCTGCCCGTTGCGGCCGTGAGGAGCTCGTAGGCCTTCTGGATGCGCCCCCATTTCCCGTCGCGGTCCATGGCAAAGAATCTGCCGATGAGCGAGGCAATCAACACCTTTTCGGGGCGGCTGGCCAATCGCTCCCCGAGGAGGCGGAGGAAGGACGCGCCTTCCTCCGGCGGAGCATCCCTCCCATCGGTGATGGCGTGGAGGTAGACGGCGTTCGGCTTGGCGCGATTGGCAAGCTCGAGGAGCGCTTCGAGGTGGCCGAGGTAGCTATGGACTGAACCCGACGAGACAAGGCCGATGAGGTGGAGGGCTCGGCCGCGGGCGTTCGCGTGCGCGAGGATTTTCTCCCACGCGGGGTTCGTGAAGAACGAGCCGTCCTCAATCGCCACGCTGATGCGCGGGAGGTGGTGGTAGATGACCCGGCCCGCACCCATGGTGAGGTGCCCCACTTCGGAGTTGCCGGCCTCGCCCCACGGCAGGCCCACGGCAATGCCGGAGGCCTGGAGGGTGGTAAACGGAAAGCGTTGTTCAATGGCGGTCAGATTCGGCGTCTTGGCCGCTCGGACCGCGTTGCCGCGTTCCTCGAGCGACACGCCGAAGCCATCCAATACGACGAGCACCACGGGTTTTGGGACTGGTCGCGTAGCGTGGGGCATTGGCTTCAGTGTAACAGTGAATATTTGAAACTCGAAACCCGGAATCCGAAATTCTTAACACGCCCGTAAGGTCCAAAAAGTAAAACTCCAAACACGTTTCGAATCCAGGATTTCACTGTCGGGGGTTGAAACGCTGCCGCCGTTCTGCTACGTATGGAACAGTAGTTCGGGACAGCGTCGTTCGCCGACCATGAAGCGAGAATACCTCACCATTGACGAGGAGCATACCGAGGCCGTGCCATCCGCTGCAGCCGCTATCGCCATTCCCGATGAGGCCATTCTGCACTCCTCACAGGAGCGGCCGGGCCTCTTTGGTATTCTGGTCGAGCGCTACCAGGCGCCGTTCCTGCGCTTGGCCCAGCGCGTTGTCCGGGAGCGGACCGAAGCCGAGGATATCGTCCAAGAGGCATTCGTCAAGATCTACCGCTACGCCAAGCGCTTCAAGAAGGGTGAGGGCCGCAAGTTCTCCTCGTGGGCCTATAAAATTGTTTTGAATACGGCCATCACCCACTACCATAAGGTGCGGAAGCGCGCCTGGCAGCTCCCGGAGGATGTTGACCCCACGGCGGATGAGGCCCAGGTTCGCTTCAAGGAGGCGGTCGTAGATCGGGAAACCGAAGCCATGGTGCGCTCGGTACTAGAGGTGATGCCCGAGGATTTGCGAACACTCCTTGCCGCCTACTACCTCGAGGATAAATCCTATAAGACGATCGCGACGAACGAGGGCATAACCATCGGCGCCCTCAAGATGAAACTTTTCCGGGCCCGCAAACTTTTCAGGAAGCATCTGACCTTCTAACCTACGATACACCTAATGACTCCGGCGAACGCCCACCTGAAGTCACGGATCATGCGGCGGGTCTATGCCGTATGGTTTTGGAGGAGCGTGGCACCGCTTCTGGCGGTTGAGTTTGTGTTGCTCGCCGGCGTGAGCGCGGGGGTACTCGCCCACATCTCGGTCCGGCACATTCTCCTGAACGCCCTGAACGCGAGCTCTGGTGCGCAGTCGTTCGTTCAGTTCTTCATTGATAACTTTTTTGTCAAGAGCATCCAATCGCGGCTCCTCTTCCTCGCCTACCTCGTGATTGTCGCCTTCTTCATCCGCGATATCCGGAGCGCCCTCCGGCGCCTGGGTCGACCTCGGATGGAGGAACTCGCTTCGGCCTTGGCTCCGGGGGGACACCCGGCTGAGGCCGGCAGGATGTGACACCCAAAGGTCGGTAGCCATATTTGCATAAGGCAAAACCCCGGGCACCCATGCCCGGCGTTTTGCACCTGGCCCTTGACCTCGCCGCCGCCGGCTTGCTATACTCATCCTGTCTTACTTTGTAACCACCACCGTGAAGGTGCGGCGTTGTGAGCAGAGCCCTATCGTGAAGGCCATTGGGAATCTTGGCGTACGAGATTCTGGAGCGTCTTTTGGTGCGTGCGCCGGTTGTGATTTTTCTAGTGTGGTCTCATCTTCTCCCGCGGCGACATCGCCGGCCGGAACTCGAAGACACCTCGCTGATTCGTGAGGTAGGCCTCCTCATCGCCGAAACTTCTCCGGTGTCGTTTTGATGCTATGACACTCCCACTCATGGGGGGGCTGGTGCTTCTGTTTGCCGTGGGCATCGGCCTCGGATATGTTATCCGCCACCAGCTGGCGAGCGTCCGCCGCAACTCTCTTGAGGCCAAGGTAAAGAAGCTCCTTGAAGATTCTCGGCAGGAGGCAAAAGAGATCCTCATCGAGGCCAAGTCGAAGGCCGTGAAAGCCCTCGAAGAGGCCAAGGAGGAAGAGAAAGAACGGGAGCGCGAGTTCAAGAGAGCCGAGGAACGACTCCGCGGGCGCGAGGCGCTTTTGGATAAGAAGCTCGCCCAGTTCGATGAGCGCGAGCGGGAACTGGCCGAGAAGATCGAGCGCGTTCGCGAGATTAAGGTCGAGGTAGAGACGGCGCGCGCCGACGCCGAGAAGCGCCTGGAAGAGGTCGCCGGCATGTCGAAAGCCGAAGCCAAAGAAGTGCTGTTCAAGAAAATCGAGGGTGAAGCCGGAGAGGATCTTGCCGCGCGCGTTCGCAAGCTCGAGACGACTGGCCTGGAGGAACTGGAGCGGAAAGCCAAGTCCATCCTGGCAACCATCATCCAGCGTCTGGCCACGGCCACCACCTCCGAGGTCACCACCACGACGGTGACCATCCCCAACGACGATGTCAAGGGAAAAATCATCGGCCGGGAGGGCCGCAACATCCGGGCGCTCGAGCGCGCCGCGGGCGTTGAGATTATTGTCGACGACACGCCGGGAGCCGTGGTGATTTCGGGCTTTGATCCGGTACGGCGGCACATCGCCAAGCATGCCCTTGAGAACCTCATTGCCGATGGCAGGATTCAGCCCGCCCGGATCGAGGAGGCCGTGGACAAGGCCAGGGCCGAGATTGAAAAGCAGATTAAGGCCGCGGCTTCGGCAGCGGCCTTTGAGATCGGCGCCTTTGATCTCGACGAGCGCCTCTTAACACTCCTCGGGCGCTTGAAGTTCCGCACCTCCTACGGCCAGAATGTGCTCCAACATTCGATCGAGATGGCGCACCTTTGCGGCATGCTGGCCGAGGAGCTCGGCGGCGATGTCCAGATTGCGAAGAAGGGAGCGCTCCTGCACGACATCGGTAAAGCGGTAGATCACGAGGTGCAGGGCACCCATGTTGAGATCGGCCGGCGGATCCTGCAGAAATTTGGCGCAGACCAGCGCATCATCCAGGCCATGCAGTCGCACCACGAGGAGTTCCCGTATGAGACTCTAGAGAGCATCATTGTCCAGACCGCCGATGCCATCTCGGCCTCCCGGCCCGGGGCGCGGCGCGATTCGGTTGAGAATTATCTGAAGCGCCTGGCCGATCTCGAGGCCATTGCCAATGCCTTTGCCGGCGTCGAGAAATCCTACGCCATCCAGGCCGGCCGCGAGATTCGGATTTTCGTCACCCCGGAGAAAGTGTCGGATCTTGAGGCCCGGGACCTTGCTCGGGAGATTGCGCTTCGCATTGAGAACGAGTTGAAATACCCGGGCGAAATCAAGGTGCATGTCATCCGGGAAAGTCGGGTCGTCGAGTTCGCCCGTTAGATCGGGCTCTGGCGGTTAGGTCTAAAAATGCCCCCGTTTATGAGCTTTTAGGCCCATGCCGCGCTATACGCCCTTGGCTACGTGCGATTTATGCACACCCTGTTGAAAAGTCCTTGATTCAAGCCATTTTCCCTGCTACACTCATGTCGTTATAGGATCAGCATTCATCCGCAATGCACCAAAGGTCGGCTAAGTACTTTGTAGCAATCACGCGTTTACGCTATGGCAAAACCAGACAAGAAGTGGCTGGCAGAGCTCGTGACAAACCACATCGGCGGCACGAAGAAGCAGGGCGTTGAGGTCGTGGACCTCGTTTTCGACAATATTGCCAAGATGATGGTCAAGGGCGAGCAGGTGAAGGTTGCCGGCTTTGGTGTGTTTAAGGTCTCGCGCCGAGCGGCCCGCGAGGGTATTAACCCCCGCACCGGCCAGAAGATCCAGATTCCAGCCAAGGTGGCGCCGAAGTTCCGTGCCGCCAAGCAGCTAAAGGAGATGGTGAAATAGGCCGCAGCCCGAGTTTGATTCAGAGAATGGCGAAGCCCCGGGTGACCGGGGTTTTGCGTTGGGGGCGCGGCTTCGGGAGTCCACCGTTGACTGATGGGGGTGGGCAGCGATACAGTTGAACCATTGTCGAGCTCTTGAGAAAGGAGGACGCGATGGGTCCGAGAGCTGCCCCGCGGATGGTTCCCCTCTTCATCGTCGGCTTTCTCCTCTTCGTTCCCGCGCGAACGGTGTTTGCCATCGAGTTTCAGCTGGGTTACCCAACCGCACCGGATCACGCCGTGGCCGTTGAGGTGACGGTTGCGTATCCCCGGCCGTTCCGGCTCGTCTATGGGGTCCTGAGCCCCTGGAGCCCGCGAGAGCCGCCACGCCTCCTCCAAGTCCCTTTCAAGGTTTACGCTCCCGATGGGAGCGTGATCCCGCCGCTACAGGGAGCAACGTGCACCATTGGAGCGCAATGGTTCGGGCTCTGTGTAATCCTCGAGATTCGGAGCGCTGGAACGACGCGGATCGTCGGAACGTTCCCGCAGCATATGCTCGAGATCCTGGCGATCCAGGGGGTCTCCACCATCAGCATTCTCCTCCAGGATTTCCCGCATGGTGCGCCGGCTGTCCGCGAGCTTCCGGTGGCAGAACTCCGGGAGCGGGCGGCGTCCAGGCCCTGATAGTCAGGAGCATGCCGAGGGTACCGCGTGCCTCTGGACCGAGTTCGCCAGAGGCCGTTTCTTTGACAAGATTGCATCAATCACGGAGATGAACGAACCTCGCTCCAAGCTGATCAATATACTTTTGAAAAAAGAAGCTTTGAGCGGGTAGGGGGAATCGGTCACAACTCTCGCGCTTCGCGCTCGGTCGCGACCCCGCCTCGCGGCGCCTTCGGCGCATCGCTCCGGCCTTCGATTCCCCACGCAAGACGCGCAGGCGTCTTGCTCTACCCGTTCAACTAACATTTTGAAGGATTCTAGGAAGTTGAGCGGGTAGGGGGAATCGAACCCCCGGCATTAGCTTGGAAAGCTAAGGTATTGCCACTATACGATACCCGCAGATGGTTCGGATGGGGCTATGGTAGCGAACATGCGAGCAAAATTCAATCGCGGGCGAGCAATACGGCGCGCCTGGGGGATTTCTGGAAAACCTCCGCATATCTCTGAGATTTCTGTGCATAGGATGTGGGTAACCCTAACTAGCTGCCACTTGATTTTTTTGACGGTTTTCACATAGTGAAGGTGTAAAAAGCTGTTGGCTCAATGCCGCTAGTGTCATGCGAAATGACCGACGTTCTTTCAGGGGCTGACAAGAAAGGCACGTAGATCAAGTTGGAACATACCACCTCTGGTGCGCGATCACGCCGACTGCGGTCGGATGATGCCACCGACAATATTTGTGGAATACCCGCTACGCTTTGCGCTTTCGGTCGGTCCCTGAAACCAAACCAAAAACCCCGCAAGGGGTTTTTGGTTTGGTCGGGCCGCTGTGAATCCCCCTGCGGGCCCGGGCTCGCGGTGTCTGCGGCGCAACGCTTGCCCTTCGATTCCCAACGGAAATCAAGCAGTTGATTTCCTCCGTCCCTTGTTCGTTATTACTGATTCGGAGCGCTGAATCGAACCTTCACCCGCCTAAATTTTACTGATCGGGACTCTTGGATGATTTCCGAACCTTGGATTGGCGGGGTGTCTCGGTCTCCCGCGGAATACCGCTAAAGTTCCGCCCACTCGCTATTGGTTTTCCCAGATTTTCTTATGATGTTTTTTACAAATGGCTTGCCGAGTTCTCTTGGATGGACGCTAACCATTACCAAATACCGTTTTCCGTTTTTCTCCCGGGAATAGAACCAATCGCCGCCGTCGCGATTGACAAGCCGGAAGCCGTTCTGCCCCAGCTTCCGGATTGCTTCCCGTGGTTTCTCGGGCGTTAGGGTTACTTTGCCGGATTTTTTCTTACCCCGTCTAGACATTGAGCATTGATTTCGTTTTCAGAGAGCGAGGATCGTAGAGTACGTCTTGTACGGTTTGGGCGCTATTGATAAAGTCATCCCAGCGCATCAGCTTTTCTTGTTTCGCTTTCCCTAATCGCTCTTCTATGTTTCTCACCAGTGCGGCTCGCTGCTTGAGAAATCGGTAGTACCTTCCCCAATACTCGTCTGGTGCCGGCGTGTTGAGGAGGCTGTCGCTGTAGCGCTTTTTCCTTACGGTCTTGAGGAACGCGAGGCTGGATGCTCTGATGCGTCCCAAGGTCTCTGCCGCGTTTTTTCCTTCCTGGATCAGGTCAAATTCTAAGCAGACGCCGACGTAGTAATTCGGCCGTTCGCGGTACACAAATAACGTGAATTTACCTCTTTCCTTTGTATTTCTCATACGGATTGCTCTTTCCCTCGCAGACCAAATTACCTAGTTGATCTGGCGTACTCTAAAGCCGCATCTATGTCGCGACGAGAAAGGTGGGGGTACATGTCTTTCACGTGTTTCCCCGTGCCATTTCCATTCTTCAGCTGCTCTAAGACAGCGGTGACGGGAATCCTAGTGCCCTGAATGACTGGCTTACCGCCCAAGATTCTTTTGTCTTTTACAATCTTTGATTTTCGCATAGTTTTGAAATTGTTATTTTGCCAGATACCTGTACAGCTTCATTATATCCTGACCTTAACATTAGTAGCAGGGTGCGTGGATAAATGTCAACTTGCTTAGGACAGGTTGCGAATCAACACTATTAGTGAAGAGTTTTCGATTTCTTCAAACATAAGCGGTTACTTTCCGGCAAATCAGCAATCGGGCCACCCGGATTCGAACCGGGACTAAATCCTCCCGAAGGACTCGTGCTGCCGTTACACTATGGCCCGCCTTATTCGATGGGATCCCTCGGTCCGACGTACGTCGGACCTCGGGATGACATTACATCCCTCGCTGCGCTCGGGATGAAGCATTTGTATCCGTTCGGGCGGCGCTGTGGCTTGCCCTCGCGGACAAATGCTTCATTTTACATAATACTTCTTTTTGATTTCTTGCTCCCGCTGGTCTTCCAGCAACTCCACGCGCTCCTCGGCCTGCTCTCGAAGCTTGATCAATTCATCGTCGCTCAATTTTCCCAGATTCTTGATTCTAGATTCCAGATTCTCACGCGTATTCTTGGTCGGATCATCCAGCACCTCTTCCAGGAGCGCGTTTAAGACGTGGCCTACCTTCGGCCCCGGCTCAATGCCTAGGATCCTCATAACATCTTCGCCGTTCGCCTGCAACATGGTTACCTTCACCGCCTCGTGTTCGCGGAGCGCTTTCTCCACGCGAAACTGGAAGTGCCGCAGGCGATAGGGCACGGCCTTGGGCACGCCCGAGCCAACCCGGTCGCACATTCTCACTTTCACCAGATCCTCGATGTTTTCGGTGCCGACATTGCGGATCAAGCGGCGGATAGATGAATCCGTGGTCTGCACCTCATCTACTTCGTAGTCATAGCGGAATAAATGCCAGCGCACGAGCTTGGCCACGCGATCTACGAAGATTTCGGGATAGCGGAGGCGCGTCAAAATCTGGTAGGTCATTTTGGCCCCAAGAACGTCATGTCCGTAAAACGTGGAATCCGGGCCTTCGCCGCGTTTGGCGCGGGGTTTACCCACGTCGTGGAGCACGGCGCCCAGGCGCACCGCCAGCCCAAAATTGTTCCGGACCGCAAAATCCAACGAACGCATGTTGTGCTCCCAGACGGTGTAGACGTGGTGCTTGTTCTGGGTCACGCCAATCCCTTCCTCAAGCTCGGGGATAACGTGCTTCAGCAGTCCGAGTTCGTGGAGCATTTCAAGACCTGGCCAGGCCCGCTCGGTCATCAGGATTTTGGAAAGCTCGTCGCGGATGCGTTCTTTGGAAATGGCTTGGAGCCAGGAGGCATTAGCCAGGATGGCCGCCTTTGTTTTCTCCTCGATGGCCAAGTCGAGTTCAGAGGCAATACGCACCGCCCGGAGCATGCGCAGGGCATCTTCTTCGAACCGGCGCTCGGGATTACCCACGGCCCGGACTAATTTCGCCTCAAGGTCCTTCTGACCGCCGTAGGGATCAATAATCTCGTATTTCCCGAATGGTTCTCGAATATGCTTTCTCGAATGTTTCTCGAATATTGCCATTCGAGCGTCATTCGATTTAATTTGAGAGTCATTCGAGAGACGGAGGGCCATAGCATTGATCGTAAAGTCCCTCCGGGCCAGGTCCTCTTCAAGGGTTTTGGCTGGCCTGACGTCTTCGGGATGCCGGGCGTCGCGGTAGCGGCCTTCGGCGCGATAGGTCGTCACCTCGATCTCGCGGAGGGTCGGCTCCTCGGTGCTTATTTTCACCGTCACAGTGAAAAATTTGTTTTCGTAAAAACTCTCGGGGAAAATCTCCCGGATTTGCTCCGGCGCGGCATTGGTGGCCACGTCCCAGTCATTCGGCTTACGGCCGAGCAGGAGATCGCGCACGCACCCGCCAACGGCATACGCTTCAAAACCCTTGGCGACGAGTCCGCTGATCACGGTGCGGACTTCGGTCGGGACGTCAGTGCTTCGAGCCATGCGCGTATGGTAGCAAAATCTTGCGATTTTTCAATTTCCCTGTTACCGTTCAGTCGTGCATCCATAACTCAACTTACCCCCATCGTTGTCCCTGTAGCTCAATGGATAGAGCGCCTGGCTTCGGACCAGGAGGTTCGGGGTTCGAGTCCTCGCAGGGACGCAGGCAAAACCGTGATGACACCATCGCGGTTTTGCATTATGGTCAGAGCGTATGGAGCTCGGCCGGAGAATTGAAGATACACTCCGCCTGACGCCGCGGCAGGCTTCAGCCCTAAAAAAGCTCGGTATTGAAACCGTGCGCGACCTTCTCTTTCATTTCCCGTCGCGCTATGAGGCAATCGGGGCGCAAAAATCCATCCGCGATCTCGGCGAGGGCGAAAAAGCCACGGTTATGACCGAGGTCGTGGCCATCAAGCCGGAAAAAACGTGGAAGCGAAAAATGCGCATTGCCGAAGGCGTGGTCAAGGACGAAACCGGTCTCCTCTCCGTGGTCTGGTTCAACCAGCCCTACGTGGCAAACATTCTGAAAAAAGGAACGCGCGTCCGGCTCTCGGGCAGAGTTTCGCGCACCAAACTTGGGCTGGCCATGGTTAACCCCCTTTTCGAGCCGCTTGAGCAAGGCGAGCTTAAGATTCAGTACGGCAATGCGCTCTTGCCGATTTACCCCGAAACCTACGGCCTCTCCTCGCGCTGGTTCCGCTATCAGATTCAGCGGCTGCTCCCAGGGATCGGTCGCGAACCCGACGTCATCCCACGCGAAATTTTGGAGAAATATCATTTGCCGTCGTTCGAACGCGCCCTCCGCGTCATTCACGGCCCCAAATCGCTTGGTGAGGCCGAGGCCAGCCGCAAACGCTTTGCCTTTGAGGAAATTTTCTTGATTCAGCTCGACCGCCAGCGCGAGCGAAAGAAGCTCGCGCAAGAGAAGTCACTCAAAATAGAAACCAACACCGAACTCGTCAAGCGCTTTGTCGAATCGCTCCCATTCCAGCTAACGAACGCCCAGCGAAAAGCCATCTGGCATATTCTGCAGGATTTCCAAAAGCCGCACCCCGTGGCCCGGCTCTTGGAGGGGGATGTTGGCTCGGGCAAGACCGTGGTAGCCGCTGCCTGCGCCTTCAACGTCGTGGCCGCCGGTTATCAAGTGGCTTACATGGCGCCGACCGAGATTCTGGCCCGTCAGCACTTCGAGGAATTCATCACACGACTTAGACCATTCAAAGTCCGCATCGGGCTTCTTACCTCATCCGAGGCGAGAAAATATCCCTCCAAAGTCAATCCGAAATCCCACACGCACATTTCAAAAAGTCAGCTTTTGAAGTGGTGTCTCAATGGCGAGATCCAGATTCTCATCGGTACGCATGCCCTGATCGAAGACCGCGTAAAATTCAAGAAGCTTGCCTTTGTCATCGTGGACGAGCAGCATCGGTTCGGAGTTACCCAGCGTCGGGCGGCCACCAAAGGAATCCGCCCCCATTTCTTGAGCATGAGCGCAACGCCAATTCCCCGCACGCTCGCCCTCACCATCTACGGCGACCTCGACCTCACGGTTTTAGACGAAATGCCGCCTGGCCGCGAGCCGGTGGAGACAAGAGTCGTCGCCCTGCGCGAACGCGAGAAAACCTACGAGTTCATCCGCGAGGAAGTGAGGCGTGGAGGCCAGGTATTTGTCATCTGTCCCCGCATCGAGGCCAAGGCGCAGGAGTCGAGCTACCAGCTGCCAGCCACCAGCTACCAGCAGCGGATGGATTGGGCTGATGTGAAGTCGGTAAAGGCAGAATATAAAAAACTCTCGGAGGAAATTTTCCCCGATCTCCGTGTGGGCATGGTGCACGGCAAGCTGAAACCCAAAGAAAAGGAAACGGTGATGCGAAAATTCAAGTCGGGTGAGCTCGATATCCTGGTATCAACTTCAGTGGTTGAAGTTGGGGTCGATGTACCCAATGCTTCAATCATGATGATCGAGGGCGGCGAGCGCTTCGGTCTCGCGCAATTGCATCAATTCCGCGGCCGGGTCGGCCGCGGCTCGCGCAAGTCCTATTGTTTTGTCTTTACCACCGGCCAGGATTATGCCTCGAACCGCCGCCTGAAGGCGCTCCAGGAGGTGAAGACCGGCTTTGAACTTGCCGAGTATGATTTGCGATTCCGAGGCCCGGGAGAGCTTTCCGGCCGGAAGCAGTGGGGCATTTCCGACGTCGGCATGGAGGCCTTGAAGAACATCAAAATGGTCGAGGCGGCTCGCAGTGAGGCGCAAACTCTAGTTGCCAAAGACCTCGAGCTAAAGAAATACCCGCTTTTGCAGGAGCGGATCGAGAATATCGGGAGCGCAGTGCATTTTGAGTGACGCCGCATACGGGTCAGTAATTCACCATCAAGGAAACCCGCCTCCGCGAACGCTTCGGCGGGTTCTATTGTTTGTAGCTACCCAGACTGCGCCTGCCGGCTTGTCCTCGCAGGCAAACAATGAGAAAACCAGCGCCCGGTCTCGGGTGCTGGCAGGGTAGGTGTCAGTCGTTGATCTCGCGGACGCTGCCGGAGATGGGAATGTCGAGGAGCTCGGCGATCCGCACGATGTTGGCGCGGTCGCCTTCGCGGAGGACGCGTTCGATCGCCCGGCGCGCTTGCTCCACGGCGTAGCGGGAGTAGCGGTGGAGGACAGCAACCAGGAGGCCCTCGTCCTCTTGCCGGTATTTGGCGACGCGCTCCCCGCGGTGGTATTTCCCGACACGAACGATGCACCACAGGAACTCCACCACCGAGCTATTGCCGAACGCGAGGTATGTCCCGCTCGGAGAGCGTTTGGCCGCACTGGTCAGTGCGTTCAGGCGGCGTTTGATCTCCTCCCCCGCGGCCGGATCAGTAAGCCCCGGCTGGAAGAGGCCGATTTCGCCGGCCTGAATCCGCCTGAGCTTGTCGTAGAGAAAGTGTTCACACCAGGCGCGCTGGTCGGTCCCAAATATGACCGTATCCAGCTCACCTTCTTGGAGCGCCTGGCACGTGGCCTCGGGGAGATAGAACACCACCCCATCGGCCTGCAGCCGCGCCTTGAAAACTTCCCAGGAGCTTTCCACCGCTGTCGTCATCGCGCCCCCTCCTCCCTTTCATTTCGGATACGGTTTATTCCCCCGTCGCGACGCTTCGGTTGAACGCCTCCACACTGGTAGCATGGCAGCCGAGAACTTTCAATCTGACCACTGGGGCTGCGGCTTCAGCATCTCTCGCTTCTGGCGATACTTCGGGGTTACCCAGAATCCCATATACCGCCCGAACATGAGGCGGGTTTGGGCTTCAAGCCCGGGAAGTGAGCCGAACGTCAGAATGGTAATCGGCAGGAGCAGCCACTGGAGGATCATCCAGAGGTAGGTACGAATGGGTTTTCCTGCGGGCCGCGGGGAAAGCAACCGGAAGGAGATGTAGGCCGAGGTGACGAGCCCCATCATGGCCAGCGTCATGATCCAGCGCGTCAGGCGGGGAAGGTTATACGCAAGGAGCGTGGTGTTGAAGACGCTGGATCCAATCAAGATCGGCAGCCAGCCCAAGAAAAAGATGATGAGAGCGTTCGTGGCCCAGGACCAGAAGCCCTCGAGTTGATTGAAGGAGAAGTAAAGCTTCCGCTTTAACGGAATTTTTTTGTTTTGCAAAAATCCGAAGAGGAGATAGGGCACGTTTTCAATGCCCCAACCCCAGCGCCGCTGCTGCTTATAAACCTGCTTTGCCGTACGCAAGAGCGTCGGAGCGACGTTGGCATCCATGTACACGGGATAGTAGAGCGGGACTGTCCGATAGTCGCCATCGTAGAAGAGGAGCGACTGCCAGAAGATGCGCGAGTCCTCGGATACAAGGTTCGTCGGCCAGAAATCCATTTCCACGAGCGCCTTGAACGGCATGGAGTGCGATGAGAACGTGGCAAGTCGCTCCGGTCTCGCCTGCTGCATGGTCTGCCAGAATGTGCCGGATGTCGCCACCACGCGCGAGAAGGCCGGCGCCTCCCAGATGTTGTTGTTGTAGACCGGGATGGGCTGGTAAGAGGAGCGGAGAGGTCGAGATGCAGTGAGATAGTGGTAGGTCAGGATGGCAAAGTATTGCGGCGGGGCGACGGTATCGACATCGAACGAAGAGACGATGACGCGTTCGTAGGGGATGCCGGCCGGATCAATGAGCTCTTCCTTGGCGCGCTTCGCGGCCCATGTTTCGTTCGAGCCCTTTCCGGGCAGTTCGCCCGGAAGGTCTTGGGGGTGGATCGCGATCAAGAACTTGAAGAATTTGCCTCCGTATTCATTTCTAATGCGCTCGGCCACCTCGTGCGCCTCCTGGCCGGCTCGTTCCTCGACTCCGAGCACCACGAGCATCCGATCTCGGGAATAGGTGTTCGCGGCGATGGCTTCGATGCTATGGCGGATGACCTCGTACGGTTCTCTATAAAAGGGGAGGAGAATGAGGTGATAGATGTCGGACCAATGACGAATGGCCAATGACGAATGACTAATGTCAGACGTCTCCAGCTTTGCGCGCCAGTCGGTTTTGAGATGTTCTTGCATTTTCCGGAACCCGGCGCGGAGGTGAATGGAAAGAAATACCGTCTTGAAGAGCCAGTAGATGTCAAAGGCAATGACAAAGAAGCTTGCCGCAATCGGTGCGAAGCGGCTCGCAACAAAAATCCCGCCGATGGTCACCCAGGCGAGCGCCCCCGGGAGCATCTCCAGCGCACGGTATAAAATCCGCCCGCCCGCAGTCGGAATGTCAGCGGCTTTCCCGGCTTTGAGATAATTAGCTTTGGCATCCATGATTCCCCGCCATCGTAGCGGAGAAATCAGCCAAACGCAATAACCCAAGCCCCGAGTGCACACGGGGTTTGAGTTTTGGTTTATGGGCGCGCTTGGATTTGAATCCCGCGCTGTCCCGCTTTCAGCGGGAAGTGCGGGACGGGCCAAGGGCAGAAATGGGGACGGAGGGACTCGAACCCCCAACCGGGCGAGTATAAGTCGCCTGCTCTACCAATTGAGCTACATCCCCTTTTTTACACGCGACCGTAATCGTCCTCGTAGCGGATGATATCGTCCTGATCGAACTCGCCAAGGGCAATTTCCAGGACATGGAGATCGGCCGTAGTGGCTCTTAGGCGGTGCTTGGCGCCGGCCGGAACCTCAAAGTGAAGGCCAGGCCGGGCAGCCGCAACGCTGGCGCCGATCTCAACCGCTCCTTCTCCGCCAAGAACATGCCAGCGCTCACTCCGCAGGCGGTGGCTTTGCAAACTAAAGCGATGCCCGGCATGAACGGTCAATATTTTACACGTCACGGCCGGCCCTTCCCACAGGATCTCCTCCCGGCCCCACGGCGGTTCGCGGAATTTGTCTCGGACACGCATCAGGATTACTCCGTTTCGTAATTCGTAATTCGGTCAAAATTCGTAATTCGTAGGATACCGGCTATGCCGGTGAAGCCATGAGCATCTCGAACTCCTCGCGCTCAATGGTTTCTTTTTCTATGAGGCGCTTGGCAACGGCCTCGAGCTTGGCCCGGCGCTTCAGGATGATGGCCTTGGCGCGCTTGAGGCTGGTATCAATGATCTTTCGCACCTCGCGATCAATCAGCCGCGCGATCTCCTCGGAGTAGTTCTTCTCCTCCCCAATCTCTTTGCCGAGGAACACGAGCTCCTTGCGCTCGCCGAAGACCGCCGGCCCCAGCTTCTCCGACATCCCATAGCGGGTCACGAGGTCGCGGGCGATGTTGGAGGCGTGCTCCAGGTCATTATGAGGGCCGGTGGTGACCTCGTTGAATATTAGTTGCTCGGCAGCGTAGCCGCCCATGGCCGTGGCGAGCTCGTCGAGAAAGTAGGAGCGCGAGAAGAGGTGTCGGTCTTCGGATGGCAGGCGCCAGGTGTGCCCGCTGGCGCGTCCCCGCGCCACAATGGAGAGTTTGTGAACCGGGTCAGTATGCTTGAGCGAAGCCGATACCAAGGCATGCCCGGCTTCGTGGTAGGCCACGATCTCTTTTTCCTTCGGCGTTAGGATATGGCTCTTTCGCTCCGGGCCGAGCATAACTTTCTCAATGGAGGCCACGAGATCGAGCTGGGAAATAGATTTCCGGCCCATGCGCGCCGCAAGGATCGCGGCTTCGTTCACCACATTGGCCAGATCAGCTCCGGAAAACCCAGGAGTGCGCTCGGCAATGGTTCGCATGTTCACGTCGCGATCCCAGGATTTGTTCTTGGCGTGGATCTTCAGGATTTCTTCACGGTCAATGATATCCGGGAGATCGAGCACCACCCGGCGGTCAAAGCGGCCGGGGCGGAGGAGTGCGGGATCTAAGACGTCAGGTCTATTGGTCGCGGCGAGGGTAATGACCGCTTCATTCGTTTCCATTCCATCCATTTCCACCAGTATCTGATTCAGCGTTTGCTCCCGCTCATCGTGCCCGCCCCCGAGTCCCGTGCCGCGGTGGCGGCCGACGGCATCGATTTCATCCACGAAAATAATGGCCGGCGCGGATTTCTTGGCCACCTTAAACAAATCTCTGACTCTGCTCGCTCCAACCCCGACGAAGAGCTCCACGAACTCCGAACCTGAAATGTGAAAGAACGGGACGTTGGCCTCACCGCTCACCGCGCGCGCCAATAACGTTTTGCCGCTGCCGGGCGGCCCCATGAGTAAAACGCCTTTGGGGATTCTTGCGCCGATGTCGAGAAATTTTTTGGGGCTTTTCAGGAAATCTACAATCTCTTTCAGCTCCTCTTTGGCTTCCTTGACCCCGGCCACATCGCGGAACAGCACCCGCTCGCGGGTGTTCTCGGGCGTAATCAATCGCGCCCGCGATTGGCCAAAGGAGAAGGCCTGCATCGAGCCCCTCTGGACTTGGCGCGCCGTCCACCAGATGAAAAAGCCGATGAGCAAAAGCGGGGCCAAGAACGGCAAAATCACGCCCAGCCAATAGCCAAGTCCGGAGAGGGCCTTGACCTCGATTTTGACTTCCCGCAGTTTCTCGGCATCAACGCCGTAGTTCTTGAGCGTTTCGGAGAGTCCGGCCTCCGCCTCTTTTCGCGAGCGCAGCTCCTCGCCATCCTTGAGGCGAATGGCGAGCAAGTCCTCCTCGACCGTGATTCTCTCCACTTTGCCGGCGTTGATGTCAGCGACCAGCTCGGAGAGCGCGACCTCCCGCCGCTCCCGGAACTGCCCCTGAATCAACGCATACAGCCCCGAGATCAGGACAAAGATGATGAGGGCGTAGATGAGGGTTTTCGAAAAATTGCCCATAGGACTGAATAAGGATAGCACAAAATAGATGAAACCACAAGCATTCGGTGCTATACTCGGTGCACCTATGGTGCTTAGTCGAGAGGAGCGTGAACAGGAACGCGCCCTGTTCGAGAGCGAACGAATGCGTAACCCGCATCTCTTCGAACGGCCGGCGATGATCGATGGCGAGCCATTTTTGAAGTGGATTGGAATTGAGGTGTTGGGTAGCGATCAGCCGATCGGCTACCTCCGGCTCATGCCGCAGGATTTCATCGTGGAGGAAATCAATCGAGATGGCTCAATCTCCAGCGTAGACACCGGGCCGCTCATCCGGGACCTCCAACTAGAGGGATCAACCTACTACGCGGAACTGGTAAAGGTAGGAATCTCTACCCTCGATGCCAAGACCGAACTCGCTGCCGCCCTCGGTATTGAGGAAAAGCAGATTGGGTTTGCCGGCATCAAAGACCGCATCGCGCTCACGAGCCAGCGTATCAGCATCCGTGGCATCAGGGGACATGATCAGCTCGAGCAGATAGCTGCAGATAATTTTTTCCTAAAGAACATCGAGCGAGGGAAAGGCGCTATCGCAAACGGCGATCTTATCGGCAACCGCTTCATCATCTCGCTCCGCACCCCCAATCCGTTCTCATCTGATCGTATCCCGACCATACAAAAACAGGTCAAGGAAATTAAACAGCGAGGTTTCTGGAACTTTTTCTCTTTCCAGCGCTTCGGTACTCCCCGCCTCATCAGCCACTGGCTGGGGCACCTCTTGGTTAAGGGAGAATACCAAGAGACCACCAAGGCCTTCCTTACCTACGCGGCGCCGCGGGAGCTACCGTACTTCAAGAACATCCGCAACGAGCTCACGGCGTTGTGGGGTGACTGGCACACCATTCAGCAGCGCATCCGGGACTTTCCCTATCACTTCCACCTCGAACTTCAGTTGATCAACCACCTCATCCAGCACCCCGATGACTTCCTCGGTGCGCTCCGCGTCATCCCCGATCAAATCCGTCTCTGGATGTACGCATACGATTGCTACCTCTTCAACCGCAAACTCTCCCGACTAATCCAGGAGGGTGATGTGCCGATGGCGCTCCCGCTCATCACCTCCTTTCATCCCCAGGACTGGGAGCCCTACCGTGAGTTCCTAGAAGCCGACGGAGTGAAGCTCCCCAGCCGATCGTACCGGGACTTCCCGTTCATCCGGGTCGAATCCCGCACGTGGCCAACGCTGCAGCGGGCCGAAATCCATGGCGTCGTGTTGCAAAGCCAGCTTGCGGTATTTGCGTTTTCCCTCCCCAAGGGCTCCTACGCCACGTCACTCCTGGCGAATTTTTTCACACTGGCTGCCGGGTTGCCGATCGTGCCAGGCATCACCATGGAAAAAGTTGATGCCAAGGAACTCGTCGGCCTGGGATCGCTCACGCCGACCCTCGAGCGCTTCAAAGCAGTGCTCGATCAGCGCGAGCAAGATATCATCGGCGGATCCGTGGAATAGAAAAACCGGATCATCAGCTGATGTCCGGTCTTGCATCACCTCCTTTTGGTGAGCAGAACTATTGCGCGGGGCTGGCTCCCCAGTCCCCTCCGGCGTAGCGGCGCCGCCAGGTAGCCGGCTGGCCATCCCTGCGCTCTCCGCAGTTCACCGTGTGGACTACCAGACCTCGCTCATCGCGCTCGTTGGCCCACACATCCACCTGCCCGAAGCAAGTGGTGATGAACTCGCCGTAGAGCTTCCACGGGAACCCCTGTGCCGCCTCGCCCTCTCTCGCAAACTGCAGGACGAGACGGATCGGCGGCTTCCAACCGCGTGCGAGCCGGTGGACTCCGGTGAGTCGGAACTCAGATTGCTCGAGCTCGGCCACTAGCCCGAAGATACTGACAGACGGGAGCCCGAGCATCCCGAACACCGGACATCCGCTATCCGCAGCTTCAGGGTAGAAGTAGAGCGGGAGCTCACCCGGCTGCTCACGCGGAACCTCCAAGTAAGGACTCCCCATCTCACCTTCGATTCCTTCCCGACCCTCGCGGATCCAGAAAGGGTTCCGGTCGAGCTGCCCGGCCCGCGCCTGGTGCTCGGCAGCAAGTTTAGCTCCCCGCTCCGGCGTCCGCTCGACGAACGGTACTCCCGTCAAGGCGAACCTCTGGTTCCACTTCTTGTTAAGGTTCACCTTGAGGAGCACCACGTCCGGCCGCGGTGCCGGCGGCTGGCCGTTGGGGTGCACTGCACAGGGGATGAGATTGCGGCACCGCGCCACCCCACCTCGGATCCCGGCCACGCATGCAACTTGCATCCCGCACCTCCTTTGCAGTATCGAGAGTTAACTGCATTCCTGGTGATATGGAGCCAGTGTGGCAATGACCACTTTGAACTTCCCAATGGTCTTGACGTCCACTTCAATGTCGGCGCCGATCAGACGTCGGTGCACCTCGGACATGGCTTCCGCCTCTTGTGCAGTGAAGGGGACCTGTTGCTCTTCTTCCCATCCCTCACCGCACAGCTTGGCACTGGCCAGACCGCGGTCTACTTCTCGCGCGTAGTCATGGAGAGCGTTGATGAGCCGATTTTGGAGGTACCAATCGCGGGCCTCGGCCTCGGTCATCTCAGGAGAAATGTATCGATCCTGTTCCGTTGTCCATACGCGATATCGGCGTCCTTCTTCACCAACTCTGGTGTGTAGGACTAAAGCCATTGGCTACCTCCTTGGGTTGGGGTTCACTGCATTCTGGCTTGTCAAAGATCATCCTAATTATGGACTATTTAAGTAGAAAAGTCAATAGCTCCGGGTA
>CAYIBD010000004.1:0-32463 GCA_964361655.1 uncultured Candidatus Saccharibacteria bacterium | reverse complement strand
AACTGCAACCACAACTGAAGCAGTTCCTCCACCTCCTCCGCCGCCACCGCCGCCCCCCAGTGCAACGCCAACGCCCTGCGATACCTCAGCGCCGCGACCGCTCTCGTACATCACCTATGACACCTGCTCGGACCAGGAGCCAGTGGTTTACCGTCGTGCGAACGGCGATCTTGTCTCCGTATTCAACTCCGGCGGGAATAACCTTGCGGTTCTCCGCGGAGCCGTTTCACACGACAACGGCGCGAGCTGGACTATTCCCGCGTTTGCGGTCCAAAGCTGGGATGACATGGCACTTACCGAGGGAGTCAATGGCCAGTTGGTGCTCTTGGCCTGGGCGCCGGGAGGGGAGACCGGCCTCGTGACTTATACCTCTAGCGATGGCCTGGCGTGGGCTAACAAGCGCAAGGTTGCTCCGACCGAGATAAATAATTCTGTGGGGGACATTATCTATGCGTCCGATGGCTATTACTATGCGAGCTACCATGCCTCGGTATCCGGGACAACCACTACTGCGGCCGACACGCTGATCACCCGCTCGCGCGATCTTGCTATCTGGGAGCCGCCGGTGAACGTCACCACCGGCCTGGAATTATCAAATGATTCATCGCTCCTTCAAACCCCAGACGGTAAATTTTGGCTTGCCTACTACGTATTTCCATCCTCGGCAAACTCGGGCGGCTTGGTGATCATGTCTTCCCCCGATGCAAGGTCGTGGATCCGCCAAGCCTTCATCGCCGGTCTTGGATCGAACCACGGCGGAGTGAATCTCATTGCGTACGCCGGAAAGCCGGTGGTTTTCGGGCGGATGGGCTTCAGCACGTATTATGCCTACCGTCTCGATACCGGCGCCTGGTCCCAGCCGCTGAAAATTCTCGACGATACGCCTTTTGGCGGCGAAGCCGTAGCCCTGTCTAATAGAGCGATTGGTATTGTTTTCACTTATATTGCCAATCTCTCCACCGACCCCTACGGCCAGCGGGATATTCGCTTTGCGAACATCGGCGCACTGCCCATTGGCATCTCGTCCACGCCACCTCCTCCGTCGCCCACCATGATCCCGCCTTCTCCGACGCGGATGCGCGCTGACTTCACGAGCTCCGATCCGCCGGGAGCCCCAACCAAGCTCGTGCCGCGGATTCTATTCAACTACTCGAGCACGACCATTGCCCAGTATGCGGTAACGACCCTCCGGCTCTATGCCAAATTGCCGGGCGAGGCCTCGTTCACGCGGGTGGCTGAATTCACCGACCTGCCGATTGCCGGAAGCGGCATCGGCAGCGCCCGGACCGTTTCCGGCTCATGGAAACTTCAAGCCACTTCGGGCGGCGCGGATTGGTTCGGGTATCGCCTAAACAGTGCGGGCGAATGGGACTTCCAACTCACTACGTCCTATGCCGTTGGGCCGTATAGCTGGTATGTGACCGGGCTAAACTCCCTGGGCGAGAGCCCGGCCTCTGAAACGGCGACTGAACATTGGCTGGGCGCGATCAGCGTGCTTGCCCCGAAGCAGGATGAAATAGTGGCCACGACTTCCCCAACCTTCCAATGGACCATTGCCACGGGCTGGCCCTTTACCCCGCCGCATACCGTCTACCTTATTGATGAGTCGCAGTGGGGGACGAACCTGGCCACCTGGGCCAAACAAAAATGGAGCTGGGACGGCTCGCTCACCTATGACGGCCCAGCGCTCGATCCTGCCAAGCGCTATATGGCCTTTGTCTCTGGCCGGGCCTACATGAACGACACCACCTCTTACTTCTCCCATGCCGCCTCAACAGTGACCTTCCGGGTGTCAACGACCACGATCGTGGCAACCACGCCGCCGCCTCCGCCACCGACGCCCCCGGCGCCGACCTCAGTGGTTACCGTCACGGCTCCCAACGGCGGCGAAACCTGGATGCAGCAAACCAAACCAACCATCAAGTGGAACGCATCGAACATCACCGGCAATACCGTAACCATCAACCTGCTGAAAGGCGGGGTCTATTACCGCACTATTGCGAGCCAAGCGCCCCAATCAAGCTCGACCGGATCCTCCTTTAGCTACGTCTGGACTATCCCGACCGACATCCCGCAAGGGATCGATTACCAGATTGAAATCGTAAACGCCGGTGATACCAGCGTCCGCGACGCGAGCGATGCGACCTTCACTATTGTGCCCATGCCCGAGACCGTGACCATCCGCGGCCGGATTATTGATATCAAGACCGGCCAGCCCGTGGCTAATACCGGAATCCGGAGCTTCTCGCAAACCAACGGCACCTCGTTCACTACCGGGCCGGACGGCACATTCTCCGTCTCGGCTTCGACCGCGCCGATCATCGCCGGAGGCACCCAGTCATGGTTTGCCTCCCGCGGCTGCTACCTCACCCTCGGCAACGGATTTGCCATCGGCCGGTGGTGGTTGGACGGGAGCTTAAAGGTCAGCGTGGATCCATTTGACGCCGGCGGCCCGCGGCCGAGCTACTCAATCCTCGGACCAGAGGTTGATATTGGTGATTTCGTCATCTGGCCGGTGGCGGACATGCTCTATGTGCACTCCGACGTCCTCATGAAATACATGGTGCAATACCCGGAGGAAGGCCGGGCAGCCGGCATCGGGGGTCTCGTCTACTCCGGCGCCTCGAGCGGCCTGATCCCGCTTGAGTATAACGCTCGGCTGCTCATGACCGATGCCAATAACAAGACCTTTTACTCCCCCTACGCCTCGCTTCCGCTCGCCCACGGCTGCAAACCGATTGCCTTGAAATATTCCGGCAGTCAATTCAGCTGGGAACCGCTCTCGCTCACCGTGCTCGCCGCGAACGGAGGTGAAAACTGGCTGGTTGGCTCCAACCAAACCATTACCTGGAAATCAACCGGATTGCCCTTTGACGGCCTGACGCGAATCGAACTCCGCGACGGCGCGAATCCCTCAACGCTCGTCGCCCTGCTCTCGACCACCACGCCGGTGCAGGCCGGCAAGTTTGACTGGTCCATCCCCGCCGGCTTCCGCACCGGATCCTATGTGGTCCGGATTGAACCCTACATGAAGTCGGGCGGCGGCTTGCTCTTCACCAACCACGCCCAGGCCATCGCCGATTCGAGCGACGCGCCGTTCAGCATCGCGGCACCGGTAATCAGCGGGGCGCCGAGCTGGGTGCGCCTATTGGGGACTTCGGCGGTCGAGTATGGCGACTCGGCCGATGCTGCCGCCGTGGACAGCTTCGGAAACATCTACATCGCCGGCTACGTCGGGAGTGCGCTAGCCGGCCAGACGAGCTATGGCTCGACCGATGCTTTTATTGCCAAGTATGACCCGAACGGAAACTTCCTCTGGGCCCGCCAGCTCGGCAGCATATTCTACGACACATATAAGGCCATAACCGTTGACGTAAGCGGGAACGTCTATGCCGCTGGCCTGGCCTACCAGTCCTTTGACGGCCATGCCCACGGCGGGAACACCGATGCCGTGATCGTGAAGTACGACGCCAACGGCAACAAGCTTTGGTCAAGAACCATTGGCACGGCTACCAACGATCAGTTCTACGGCATCGCGGTGGAGCCCACGGTCAATGGCAGCGTCTATGCGGTCGGAAACACCGAGGGCGCTCCTGATGGCCAGGTCAATGCCGGCTTCTGCGACATACTCATCGCCAAGTATGCGGCCGACGGCGCAAAGCTCTGGACGAAACTTCTCGGCACGCCCGATTGTGAAAAAGCCGAGGCCGTGGCCGCGGAGAGCACCGATATCTTCTACGTTTCCGGCTGGGTGCGGAACTCGCTCGACGGCCAGCCCTACGCCGGAGGCGAGGATGCGTTCCTCATCAAGTACGACTCGAACGGCAACCGCCTATGGACGCGGCTCCTGGGTGGTTCGGCGAGCGAGGTCGGCTACGGGCTTGCGGCCGATGGTGCGAGCGTCTACGTTGCCGGGGACACTACCGGGTCGCTCGCCGGCCAGGTGAACGCTGGAGTCATGGATGCTTACCTGGCCCGCTATACGCCTGCCGGCGACCGTTTGTGGGTGCGCCAGTTCGGGGCTAGCGGACAGGATGTGGCCTACGCCGTGGCCTCCGATGGCCGGAACGCAGTGGTGGCCGGCGAGCTCACCTCGAGTGCCGGCGGCCTGCCCGACGCCTTTGCCGCGTTCTATGACGCAGTGGGTGGGAGTTCAACGTGGATGCGAACCCTTGACTCCGGCACCACGGACAGTGCCCGCGGCATTGCCGTGGATCGCTCATCCCGAAGCGCCTATATCGCCGGCGACACCTGGGGCAGCCTGGGCGGCCAAACCAATGCCGGCGGGTTGGATGCGTTCCTGGCCAAATACCAACTGCCCTAAACAGCGCCTAGGCTTCGGTCAATTATTAAATAGCGGAGCGTATCTCGGGTACTAACATGAATAAAGACATCTTTATCGTCATTCTGGTTATACTCCTTCTCGCCAGCGTTGGCGGGGGGTTTTACTTTGCGAGGCGCGGTCCGATTCTAGTTGGGTCGGAGCCGTCCAAAGAAATCTGCGATATCCTGCCGCTTTACACCGGGCCCTCCGATTCCTCGGGCGGCTTCGGGGCCTACCCGTATATTGCTCAAGACATTTGCCGGATGGTGTTTGCTTCGGAGAAAGGCGATCCGGCCATCTGCGATAAAGTGAAAATCGCCGACATAAAAGGCGGATGCTACGGGATGCTGGCGGTAAAGCTCGGCGATAGTAATCTTTGCGCCAAGGCCCCGGCCGAAGCCCGCGACAAATGCTACAGCGAAGCCGCGACAAAGCTCGGCGTCGAGGCCTGCGAGAAAATTCAAGCCGTTGACCCGCGCGATAATTGCCTGGCCAATGCCGCAAGCCGCCTGGGCGATTCGAATCTCTGCCGCAAGGTCGCTAACGTCAACCAACGCGACTCCTGCTACTTCAACACCGCTCACCGCAACCCGGCCTTGTGCGGCGAGATTTCCGATCCCCGGATGCGCCAGGATTGCCAGCGGAATTACGGGCGATAATCCATGGAGGAGAAGCCCCTCGACCCAGATTTCCGGGCCATGGCACAGGACCTTATGCGAGCCGGAACCGGAACCGGCTTGCCGCCCCGCCAACATAGAAGCTGGATAAAAACCACTGTCATCGGCGTCTTGACCATGGCCGTTCTTGGCGTGGCCGGCGGCAGTTTTTACTATTTCCAAATCTACCGGCCGACCATTTACGCGCGCTCTATCCTTGGCCTATACGATCGGGCCATGGCCCAAGGCCGGGCCTACAATGAGACCACGCTGAAAGATGGGGCCGATTATGCCGGAGCGCTCGAAGCAATCCGGAAACAGCGGACGCTGGCCGAGCGGGTCAAGACCGAGCTGGCCTTGCTCGATCCGCCGCCGGCCATGGCCGGGATCTCGCAAACCTTTGAGCAATTCCTGGAGTTGAACATCTCCGCGTTCGCTGATACCGAACCCAAGGCCGAGTTCTTTAAGACCGCTAGCGACTATCGGGCCGAGATGAAAAAATTCATCACCATCATCCAGCCCGAGCCCCAGCCGACCAGGCCGGGTCAGGTGAGGCCGCCGCCTACGCCAACGGCCGGCGCGGTCCGAGCAGTGTGGGAAGCAACCGTCCCGCGTATGCAGTCGCTGGGGGATGCGCTCTTCAAAAAGAAAATCACCGGACTTGACGATCCGAGCTACGTGGAACTCGAAGCGGCATGGGACAAGGCCGGTCCGGGCCTGCCATTGCTCTTAGCCATCGTAAGAAAGATAAGCGCTCTGGCGGCCATCAATTCCGTGCCCCAAAACATATCCCCGGCCGAGCTCAAGCGCTCCGAGGCCGCTTTTAGCGACATCAGCAAGTTTTCGGATCTCATCGATAAAACACTGGCAAAAGCCAGCGCTCAAGACCTTCTCTCTTTTCGCACCTTTTCGCGGCAGGCCGAACTCTCCGAGCGCACGTTCCAGCTCCGCCAGGTGATCGAAGATCTGCGGATTCGCTACGGCCAATAAGCCGTTGCTGGGTTAGAGGGGCCGCGCAGAATAAATCCCGCACCTTCCTGCGGGGTATTCTGGGAAGGTGCGGGATAAAAGATCAGCCCCGATTACCTTCTGTGGCTCCTGCGGCCAATGCCCGGCATGGTATACTCCCTTCACTGACCATGGCAATGCCGGCCGCAAACTCGGTCATTATCGTCACCGGCCACGATCGCCGCGAGATGGTACGCGAGGCGATTTCAAGACTGGGTGATGATTTTACCCAACGCATCCGAGCGGCGCGGCGCATCTTCGTCCACCCGAACCTGGTGACCCATTTCCGAAGCGCGGCCTGTACCGACGTGGAGGCCGTGCGTGGCGTGATAGATCACCTCTCGCTCCTCCGCGGGGATGAAATTTTGGTCGGGGACGCCGCGTTCCATGGCACCAAAAAGGCCTTCACCAAGCTCGGCTACGACAGCCTGCGGCGATCCGGCAGTATCCGGCTCATTGACCTGAACGACGACGAGACGATCCCGTCTTTCGCCTATACGGCCAGCATGGAGAAGCGGCCGCTGTCGTTTTCAAAAACTGTTGCCGAATCCGACTTCAACATCGCGGTGGTGCCCGCAAAAATGCATTCCTATTATACCGTCTCGCTTTCAATCAAAACCCATATCGTCGGCTCGCAGATCGTGCAGCGCTCGCCGTTTGGGATCCATGCCCGCTGGCCGTGGCTCCATACCGGATACAAACCCGCGCACCGATCCCTGGCGGATGTCTATGCCGAGCACCCCGCCCAGCTTGCCGTCATCGACGGCACTCAAGCTATGGAAGGCAACGGACCGGCCGCGGGCAGAACCATTGACCTCGGCTGGGTCATTGCTTCATTGAGCCCCGTGGCTGCAGACGCCCTCGCGGTCTGGCTGATGGGCCTTGAGCCCCATGACATCGGCTACCTGGTGCACCTCGATGGCATGGGCTGGGGACCGATTGACCCAGCCAAGATGCATATCCTCGGCGTGGATCCGGCAACCCTCCGCCGCGAACTCGAACGGCCGAGTTCCTATCCCAGCATTTTGGAATGGCGATGAACATGTAGCACCGGGGTTCATCTCTATGAGAGACTCATAATCACTCGCCGATGGTAAGCCGGTCGGAATTTAAAACATTGGTCGAGGCGGGGCTGGCCGAGATCCCGGAGAAGTTTTTGCGACGCTTGAAGAACGTCGGCATTGTTATTGAGGAAGAACCGACCGAGGAACAGCGGCGAAAGCTCCGGCTGCGGCGCGATCACACTCTCTTTGGCCTCTACGAAGGCATTCCGCAGACAAGGCGCGGGAACCACTACTACTGGGTTTTGCCGGACAAGATCACCATTTTCCGGAAGCCGATTCTCGAATATGCCCGGTCGCCCGGAGAAATCCGTAAGCTTGTCCGCGACACGGTGTGGCACGAGATTGCACACCATTTCGGCTTGGACGAGGCCGCCGTACGGACGAAAGAACGACGGCGCCGGAGCGCATGAAGCGCACCATTTACCTCACCGCCTTTACCCTGCTGGGGATCCTCCTCCAGTTCCTGCTGCACGCTGGGCTTGAAATTTGGTACATCGGACTCCTGCTCAAGGACTTCCCGGCTTACAGCTTGGGGCTATCGTGGGCGCAGTGGTATATCATCCACCACGTCGGATCGATCCTTCTCTTCTTTGCCGGAGCGCTGGCCGGCTTCGGGCAAGGAAAATACTGGTGGCGAAAAATATATCAGGAGCACCTCCTGAAGCGGTGGTTCGGGCGGATAGCTCCATAGACTGGGGCGAGGACGAGACGAGAAGAACCCCTCCGCTCTTTCACCGTCTACGCTCCGCCGGCATATTGAGCACCAGCGCTCCGCTATCGAAATAATAGCCGCCAAGGCGATTTTTTTGTATACTTTGTCCGTGATCCATCGCGGTATCGCCACCATGACGCTCGATACCGGCCGCTGCCCCAAGTGGCTGTTTTCCCGCATGGTAACGCTCGGCCGCGACATGACTCGCATCCTCATTGAGGAGTATGGGCCGGATGAGTTTGTCAAGCGCATCGCTGATCCAGTATGGTTCCAATCGCTCGGGACGGTGCTCGCATTCGATTGGAACGCAAGCGGCTTGACCACCATCCTGACCGCGGCCTTGAAAGAAGCCGTCCGGGGCGAGGAACGGGCGCTCGGCATTTTCATTGCCGGCGGCAAGGGCAAGACATCTCGAAAAACGCCGGACCAAATTACGGAGTGGGGGAGGCGGCTCGATCTCGGTGAGGCCAAGACCCAGGCCCTGGTCTACAACTCCAAGATGAGCGCTAAAGTTGATTCCAGCCTTGTCCAGGACGGCTACCAGCTCTATCACCATATCTTTTTCTTTTCCGAAAACGGCGCCTGGGCCGTGGTCCAGCAGGGAATGAATACCGATGCCGGCACGGCGCGGCGTTACCATTGGTTCTCGGAGAACGCCAAAGACCTTGTCTGTGAGCCGCATACCGGCATTGCCGCCCAAGCCCGACACGACACGGTGCTGAATCTCGTCGCCCGAGAAAGCGACCCGACACGCGACCTCTCAATAGAAATGGCGAACTCGAGCTACGGCTCGCTGATGAGGGATATTGAAATCCTGCGCCGACACTCCTCGTCGCTATCTAAAGTCCTCGCCCTCAAACACCGTGGCAGCGGCGAGCAACTGACCCTGCTCAAGCTGGAGGATGTTGAATTCAGGAGCCATCCGGTTGTTCACGAAGATTTCTCAAAAAGCCAATACCTCGAAAAAATTCTCGCCAGAGTCACGAGCATCCGGCCGCGCACCTACGAGGAACTGGTGGCCATGGAAGGCGTGGGGCCGAAAACCGTGCGGGCCTTGGCCCTCGTCGGCGAGGTCATCTATGGCGCCGCACCCTCCTACGAAGATCCGGCCCGCTACTCCTTTGCCCATGGCGGAAAAGACGCCACGCCCTACCCCATTGACCGTATGACCTACGATAAAACCATCGCCATCCTCGAATCCGCAGTCCGCCGCACCCGCTGGGAGCCAAAGATCAAAGACCGCGCCCTCCGGCGGCTCGCGATGAGGAGCCCCTTTCCTCCGGCCGGTAAAGCGTAGTATGATGCTCCCCACGAATACCGCTATGAAACGCCGCCACACCTCCTTCCTCTTTCTTGCAATGTTCCTCGCAAGCGCCTTCACCGCTCGCGCCAGCGTCGGCCAGGAGCTTCATATCTCCGCAACGGGCGAAGTCCGCCTCCTGAACGCGGCGGTGGTTACCAAGCACGCCCTCAATCTCTATAGCGTGAATGTCTGGGGCCAGACATGGACGATCCCCATTGACCAGTACGTGAAGGTCGAGTCCGCCGGCGGGCTCCCGATCCAGCTCGAGGAAATCCTCGTCGGACACCTCCTGGAAGTGCAAGGTAAACCCACCTACAACAAGACAGGGTGGATTGACGCCGCACTTGTCAAAGATCTCTCCATCCGCACCGGTACTATCCCCCCGCCCGCACCTCCCACCACGCGAGCTACCGGACCGCCTCCGCCCGCAAAGAATGTGCCGCCGCCAGCAGCGCCGCCCGTGGCTCACGGAGGCGTCATCACGAAGCTTACCCAGGAGCTCGCCCAAGGGATGTCAGGCGGAGAAGTCACAACCCTTCAGGAATTTCTCCAAAAGCATAATTGGGGCATACCCGACAATGGGCCGGTCACCGGCTATTTCGGAACGGTCACCAAAAAGGCAGTAATGAATTTCCAGAGTTCCCAGGGGCTGGCGGCGACCGGCATCGTCGGTCTAGAAGCCCGCACCCTCATCAATGCGCTGCTTGGGGGGGCGCCCGCCCCTCCGCCTCCGTCGCCGCAGGAGCTCCCATTGCCGGCGCCGCCACCCCCACCGTCTCGTCAGCCCACAGCCGGGCTAATCACGCACGACCTTGAACCCGGCATGCGCGGAAATGAAATCCTCATCCTCCAGGAGTTCCTGCACACGTACGGCTGGGGAATCCCCGACGCGGGGTCGGTAACGGGATACTACGGGAACATCACGAAGCAGGCGGTGGCGAACTTCCAGGCGGCAAACGGCATCCCCGCGACCGGCATCGTTGGCCCCAGAACCCGGGAGCTCTTGAACGAGATTCTCGGTCAGTAACCAACCGATGCTGGAGACCCTCCCCGCATTCCTCTCAAGCTATCCGGTCGCAGCACCGGGCCTCTTTATTATCATCCGCTCGCTCGCCATCATCATCCCGCCTATCCCGGGTGTGTTCATTGACATCGCCGGCATTGCGGCCTTCGGCTGGGTCAAGGCCTTTATCCTGGGCGAGGCCGGCCTCATGTTGGGAGCAATGGTTTCATTCTGGATCGCCCGACGCTTCCGCGAGCCGGTTGTCAGACGCATCACGTCACTCGAAAAAATCACCGAATGGGAAGCCGCCCTCGGCAGAACCAAAACCTTTTGGGCCCTTGTCCTCCTCCGGCTCCCCACCAATGCCGTATTTGACTACCTCTCCTACGCCGCTGGTCTCCTCAACATCAGTGCGGCGCGGTTCTTCCTCTCGTCCCTCCTCGGCAACCTGCCAGGGACGTTTCTCTTTTTCTTCTTTGGCGGGTTCCTGTTCCGAAGCGGCGTCTACTACGCCGTGAGTTTCGTCATCGCCGTCATCCTGTTAGGCCTGACTCTGTCCAAGAACAGCTGGCTCGCCTCGTGGCTCATGGGTCGGGCAGCCGAGATAAGTCAGAAATCACAAAAGGTCAAAACTCCCTAAATTTCCGAGTATAAACAAACGTATGTCAGTACCTGTACCCATCAACTACCTTGCGGTGATTGCGGCAGCGGCGGCGAGCATGGTCATCGGGTCTCTGTGGTATGGCTCGCTCTTCGGGAAGCAGTGGGCGGCTCTCATGGGGTGGGCGCCCGAGAAGATCGAGGCCATGAAGCAACAGGGAAAGAAGCCCTACTTCTTCGCCTTCTTGGGCTCGCTCGTCATGGCCTATGTCCTGGCGCACTCACTCATCTTCGCCAGCGCCTACCTCAACGTAGAAGGAGCCCAGGCCGGGCTCACCGCCGGCTTCTGGAACTGGCTCGGCTTCATCGCCCCGGTCTCGCTCAGCATCGTCCTCTGGGAAGGCAAGTCCTGGAAGCTCTGGGTCCTCAATAACGGCTACCAGCTCTTCTCCCTCCTTGCGATGGGCGTGATCCTTGCTTCCTGGACGTAGCTTTCGCGGGGTAGCTCGCCCGCCAGCCCCCCGACGCCGCCATGGGGAAACCCCTGAAGCTCCTCGTTCTCGCCATCGGCATCGCCGCCGCGGTCGTTTTCTACTTCCGCAACGAAATCCCGCTCCTCCAAAGGGGGCTTGCCGAAATTCCGGCGCGAACGGGCGAATCGCTTTTTGAAGAAATCGCACGAGCGGTCGTCGCTCCGGAACCGATCCGTGCGAGAACGGATGCCGCGCATTCTTTCCTCACGCGGTCGGGTGTCATGGCGGCCGCCAATGCCGAACGCATCGAACTCGGGCTTCCGCCGCTCGCGGAGAGTAACGAACTCAACGCGGCTGCCGCAGCAAAAGTGAGGGATATGTTCGATCGCCAGTACTTCGCCCATGTTTCTCCCAGCGGTGAAGATGCGGCCGACCTCGCGGCCGAGGCCGGCTATGCCTTCATCATGATCGGCGAAAACCTTGCGCTCGGGAACTTCGAAAACAGCCAAGCACTCGTCCGCGCCTGGATGGAGAGCCCGGGCCACCGTGCGAACATCCTCGACGTCCGCTATCAGGAAATTGGCATCGCCGTGGGGCAGGGGGTTTTCGAGGGCAAGCCGACGTGGCTTGCCGTACAAATCTTTGGCCTGCCGCGCTCGGCCTGCCCCGAGCCGGACGCAAACCTGCACCTCGCGATCGAAGCCAATCAGGCGCGATTGAATGGCCTTATAGAGGAACTGGACAGGCGGCGCCGGGACATCGAGGCGAGCCGGCCGAAGCGAGGTCCGGCCTACCGCAAGAACGTAGAGGCCTATAACGCGCTTCTAGTCCAGTATAACGCCCTGGTTGATGAAACGAGGCGCCTGGTCGAACGCTACAACGACGCCGTCGGACAATATAACGCCTGCGCCCTCGGTGGAGTCGGCAGTGATTCCAGGACTCCCGAGGCCGTAGTATGATAGGCATATGCAACAGCCAGCATTTCAGAGCATCGCGGGAGTGCTCTTCGGCCTCATCGCACTCCTCCACCTCGTCCGCATTCTCTACGGCTGGGAGGTGACGATCGCGGGCCGCATTGTGCCGATGTGGTTTTCCTGGGCGGGCCTCATCATCGCCGGCTACCTCGCCTACGCCGCCTGGCAGCTGCGGCGCTAGGTGCGAATGGCTCCCGCACTGATTTTCGCGATTCGGCTGGTAGTACCGCTTGCCATCCTCCGGTGGCCGTTCGGGGGGATGCTGCTTGCGATTGCCGCTGACGCCGCCGACGTACCGATCATGGATGCCCTCGGGTGGGGATTCGGAACCGCGGCGCGGTACCACGCCTTTGACAAAATCTTCGATCTTTACTACCTGGCGATCGCACTCATCGTGGCCCAAGACCTCTGGCAAGAGAAATCCCTCCGACGAGTCGCGGGCATCCTCTTTTTCTGGCGGCTCCTCGGGGTTCTCACCTTCGAGCTCACCGGAAGCCGCCAGATGATCTTCTTTGCCCCTAACGTGTTTGAGAACTTCTACCTCCTCGTCGCCGGAGCCAAAACCGTAGCCCCGCGGCTCCGGCTAGACAGTTGGAAGGGGATTACCATCCTCCTCGCTGTCGCCGCCATCCCGAAGATCGCCCAAGAATACATCATGCACTTCACCGAATTCCCCACCTGGATCTTCCTGAAGCGCCACCTCTTCTGGTGGCTCGACGCATTGTAAATCGTAATCTGTAAGAAATACGAGCATTGTTTACACCGGGCACACGGGCTGCGAGCGGCATCTGAGGCCGAGCGGGCATGGTGCCGAGGCGCAACCGAGGCGAGCGAGGCCGAAGTGCAGCGAAAATCCTCGCTGGGGATTTTCGCGTAGCGAGAGCCCGTGTGCCCGGTGCGATACCCCTTATCCATCACCTTGTAAACAACGCTGCCAAATCTAACAGGATCCATGTCTCGCCGTTCGATCGCTCTTGGCCTGGCCGTGATCGGCATCGCTAGCGCTGGCTGGCTGCTCTTGGGTTGCAATGCCAGCTGGTGCCTCAACTTCGACTGGCAAAAGGCGCGGCGGGTGGAGAGCTTTGCTGATTGTATCCGGCTGGGGTTTCCGGTCGGAGAGTCCTACCCCCGGCAGTGCTGGGCCGGCCGCCGGGTCTTCCGGGAAGAGATCGGCACCTTCCGCGAGAAGAGCGATCTGGTTCGAATCAAAAACCTTCAGCCCTATCAGACGGTCGAAAGTCCGGTCGTCATTGAGGGTGAGGCGCGGGGAACATGGTATTTTGAAGCCGAATTTCCCATCCGGCTGGTGGATGCCTTTGGCAACGGGCTCGGGTGGGCGAGCGCCTTTGCCGAGGGAGAGTGGATGACCCCGGATTTCGTGCCGTTCCGGGCCACTCTTTACGCCGACCCGCCAACCACGGATAGGGGAATGCTCATCCTCAAGAAATCAAATCCATCCGGTCTGGCCGAGCATGAGGATGAGATGACGTTTCCGGTCTCCCTCCGCCTCCCTCCGGCTGCCGGCGAAACCATAACCATCAGAATCTTTTTCGGGAACCAACGGCTAAGCTCCGGCGCAGCCGATTGCGCCACGGTCTTCCCCGTGAATCGCGAGGTGCCGAAGTCGCAAGCCGTGGCCCGCACGGCACTCCAAGAACTCCTGATCGGTCCAACCGGTTCCGAGATCAAGGCCGGCTACTTCACGACGTTGAACGCCGGTGTTGCGCTACAGCACCTGGCGATCGAGCGGGGCATTGCGCGCGTTGATTTCACTGCGGCGCTTGATCGTGACGTTGGCGGCTCCTGCCGCGTGGCTGCAATCCGCGCCCAAATCATCGAAACGTTAAGGCAGTTTCCGAGTATCCGCGATGTCGTAATCTCCATAGACGGCCGCACCGAGGACATCCTGCAGCCGTAGTGCCACAGCACTCGCCACCGCGAAGCCGTTGCCATCCCACTATTCTTGAGAATATGAGAATAGGTGTAGTCGCCGTGCATGCGGGCGGATTGAATTTCAGGGGCTCACGTGGTAGCGTGGAGGCCGATGACCGAAATTTCCATCCGCGCTGAAGAAATCTTCCGCATTGGGGGCTGGCCGGTGACCAACGCCGTTTTGCTATCAACCGTTGCGGTTTTGCTGCTGGCCGCAGGCGCGCTCCTGCTGCGGTTGCGGTTGGCCCTTCTCCCGGCGCGGTTGCAGGCAGTGGCGGAACTGTTTCTCGATGGAACCCTCGGCATTATGGATGCGGTCCTCGGCAGCCGTGCGCTCTCCGAGAAATACCTGCCGCTCGTGGCCACCATATTCCTCTTCGTCCTGACATCGAACTGGCTCGGCCTCTTTCCCGGCGTCGGCCCCATTGGTATCGTGCCTCCGGCTCCCGAGATCGGCCACGGTTCAATCCAGCTGATCCCGCTCTTCCGGGCTCCGGCCTCCGATCTCAACTTCACGATCGCTCTTGCCGTAATCTCGGTCTTGGCCGTCAATCTCCTCGGCGTCGTTGCCATCGGTGCGGGCAAGCACTTCGGGAAATTCTTCAACGTCCGGAGTCCGCTGGAGTTATTCACCGGCTGCCTTGAATTCATCTCCGAACTTGTTAAGATAGTGTCGTTCTCGTTCCGGCTCTTCGGGAACGTGTTTGCGGGAGAGGTGCTCTTGGTTGTCGTCACTTTCCTCGTCCCATACCTCATACCCCTCCCGTTTCTTTTTTTGGAGATTTTCGTCGGCTTCATCCAGGCATTAATCTTCGCCATGTTGACGCTCGTCTTCACGGCTATGGCCGTCCTCGGCCATGACCGCGAGCCATCGGTCGAACACCAAAAGGCCTAAGCGCTTGATATGGACATCGAAGCAGCCAAATCGCTTGCCATCGCCATTGTCATGGGTGTGGGCGCAATCGGGCCGGCCATTGCCATCGGCCTCATCGGCTCGCGGGGGGCAGATGCCATTGGCCGCAATCCGGAGGCCGCACCCAAGGTCCAGACCGCGATGATCCTCGCCATTGCCTTTGCCGAGGCGATCGCGATTTACGCGCTCGTCATTGCGCTCATCCTGAAATTTGTGGAATGACCGCCGCGCCACGAATCCACACGAGCGCTAAACGCCGTACCTTCGTGATCCGTGGATTGGTGTGATGGATGCGCCATTCGCGAATTCGTGTCATGCAGGATCTCTTCCGGCAACTGGGCATTGACTGGCGGCTCCTTCTCACCCAAGGGGTCAATTTTTTTGTCCTCCTCATTCTCTTAACGCTCTTCCTCTACCGGCCGCTGCTTAAGCTCTTAGACGAGCGGCGGCGCAAAATTGAGCTCGGGCTCAAAGGGGCGATAGAGGCCGAACGGCGGCTCGGCGAGATAGAGACCCTGAAATCCGAACGCCTGGCCGCGGCCGACCGCGAGGCCCTGGCCATTGTCAGTGAGGCCGAGAAAGACGCCAAAGTGCGGGCGCAGGCGATGATGGCCGAGGCGCAAAAGAAGCGGGAGGAGGTCCTGGCTGATGCCGCGGCCGTGGCCGAGAGAAGAAGAATAGAGGAGCTCGAGCGCCTTTCGAGCCACGCCGGAGCTCTCCTCCGGGACGCCATTTCGCGGGCGGTCGCGGCCGACCCCAAGGACGTAGATGCAAAGTTGGTCCAGGGGGCGGAGCGGCTACTCCGCGAGCGGGCCCTATGAAGTACGCTCCAGACGATTATAGCCGGGCATTCCTTAAGGCACTGGCCAAGACCCCGCGGCAGAGGCAGGGCTTACTCGTGAAGCGCTTTTGGGCCGTTATCCGAAAGAACGGCGATCTCGAGGAGGCCGAAAAAATAATCGCCGCCGTGGAGCGCCTCCTGGTCCGAGAGGCCGGCGGCCGATGGGTCGAGATCGAAGTCGCGCGTCCCCTGCCCCGCCCACTCCTCGGAACACTGACCCGCCGGTTCGGGCGCCGCGATCACATCGATAGCGCCGAGCGTCAAGCGCTCATCGCCGGCGTCAGAATCACCATTGACGGCGAGCGCGAGCTCGATTATTCGCTCCAACGGAAACTGGCAAGAATGTTTACCCCGTTAGATCCTGGACGCTACGGCTTTCAAGCCCCGTCAGAAACAGAGTTTCTAACAGGGCCAGCCGGAGATAAAAAGGGTGAATCTTCAAATCAAAACAAAGGCCTCGCCCTTCAGGGCGAGGATCTAACGGGGTTTGCCTCCGCCAGCCACTAACTGGCGAGTGGCCAGTCCCTCGTCTCTTACGATGTCTTACGAGATCGTCGAAAAACTGAAAAAAGAAATTGCCGGATTCCGCGACGAACCGGCGTTGGCCGCGATTGGCATTATCACCGAGGCCGGCGACGGCATTGCCAAGATCTCCGGGCTCCGCGAGGCGGCAAGCCAGGAACTCCTCGCCGTAGAGACCGATCGGGGTGAAGTGGCTGCCCTCGCCTTCAATCTTGAGGAGAACGCCATTGGTGCTGTCATCCTCGGCGATGCCAGTGCCGTGGCCGCCGGGAACCGCGTGAAAAAAACCGGCCGCGTTCTCTCCATTCGGGTAGGGGAGGAGCTGATCGGCCGGGTGGTAAGCCCCCTCGGGGAGCCCCTTGACGGCAAGGGGGTGATCTTCCGAAATCCAGCCGCAGCTAAGGACTACTTCCTCGAGCGCGTCGCACCGTCGGTCGTTAGCCGAGAATCGGTGAACACCCCGGTCCACACCGGCGTGAAGGCCATTGACAGCATGATCCCCATTGGCCGTGGGCAGCGCGAGCTCATCATCGGTGACCGCCAAACCGGAAAAACGGCCCTCGCGCTCGACATAATTTTGAATCAAGACCAGGACGCCGCCCGGCCGGCCGAAGCACCGCACGGTGCGGCGCGAAGGCGGGTCATCTGCATCTACGTTGCCATCGGCCAGAGAAATTCTAAAATTGCAAAAATCGTAAAGCTCCTCGCGGAGCGGGGTGCCATGGCCTACACCATTGTCGTCTCGGCACCGGCATCGGCCCCGGCCTCCCTCCAGTACCTCGCCCCCTATGCCGGATGTGCCATTGGCGAATACTTCATGGATCAGGGCCGGGACGCGCTCGTCATCTACGACGACCTCTCCAAGCACGCCGATGCCTACCGCGAGCTGGCCCTGCTGTTACGCCGTCCGCCCGGCCGCGAGGCCTATCCCGGCGACATCTTCTACCTCCACGCGCGGCTCCTGGAACGGGCCGCAAAGTTGAACACGGGAAACGGCGGCGGCTCGCTCACCGCCATACCCATCATTGAGACCAAGCTCGGCGACGTCGCCTCCTACATCCCCACCAACGTTATCTCCATCACCGACGGCCAAATCTACCTTTCTTCCGATCTCTTCTATCAGGGCATCCGGCCAGCGGTAAATGTTGGCCTCTCGGTCTCGCGGGTTGGCTCCGCGGCCCAAACCAAGGCCATGAAACAGGTGGCGGGGCGGCTGCGGCTTGAACTGGCGCAGTTCCGCGAGCTTGCCGCCTTCGTGCAGTTTGCCTCGGATCTCGACGAAGCCACGAAAAAGCGCATCCGGCGGGGTGAGCTCCTGACCGAAGTCCTGAAGCAAGTTGACGGCGAGCCGATGCCCTTCGAACGCCAGATCGCAGGGCTCTTTGCGGCGCTAAACGATTTCATGGACGATGTTCCGCTCGCCGAGGTCAAGCGCTTTGAAGCCGGCCTCATTGATTACCTCGAGAAGCGGCACGAAAAAGATATCATGGGGCCGATTCGGAAAACCGGCACGCTGGAAGAGGCCGTGGAACGCAAGCTGAAAGCGGCCATCCAGGCATTCAAACGTACCGGCGCCATACATTAGCACTAGCCACTAGTGGCTCGACACAAGATGGAAACCCTCCAAGCCATCAAGTCCCGCATTCGCGCCGTCCGAAACATCGGCCAGATCACCAAGGCCATGGAGGTGGTCTCGGCCACGAAAATGCGCCGGGCCCAAGAGATTGCGCTTGCCTCGCGCCCCTACGCCATCGCCGCTTTAGCGCTCCTCGGCAAGATCCTGCCCCGCACCCCGATTGAAACTCCGCTCACCAAATCTCGGGCCGTCCGAACAACCCTCGTGATTCTCGTTACCTCTGATCGCGGGCTGGCCGGCGCCTTCAATAGCCAGGTCCTGCGGCTATTCGAACGTCTCCTTGCCGACGATCCCTATCGCGAACGCCAAGGGCATCGCTTCCTCATTGCTACCGTCGGAAAGAAGGCCGCCGCCTATGTTGACAAGCGCGGCTACGAGGTTGTGGGGCGATTCCACGGTTTTGGCGACTATGCCGAAGTTGAGGAGGTGCGGCCGCTGGCCGATCTCGTTGTCTCGGGCTTCGCGGCCGGGCGCTGGGACCGCGTGCTCACCATCTCGACGCACTTTCGCACCACGCTGAAACAGGAAGTTCTCATCCGCCAGATCCTGCCGGCTGACATTGAGAAGATCCGGGAGACCGTCCGCGAGCTCCGGCCCGAACGCGGCCGCTACGCCGGCCTAAGCCAGCTACAAGCTGCGAGCGACCAGCTACCAGCAACCACGGAGTATCTCTTCGAACCATCGCCGGCAGAAGTGCTGGCCTCCCTCATCCCGCACCTCATCACCATGCAAATCTACCACCTCATCTTGGAAGCCAACGCTTCGGAACACTCGGCCCGCATGGTGGCCATGAAGAACGCCTCGGATAACGCCGCGGAGGTTTCGGGCGAACTCACCATCGCCTTCAACAAGGCCCGCCAAGCCGCCATCACCAAGGAACTGGTCGAGATAACGGCTACCAGAGCCGCCCTAGAAGCATGAAACCGAAATCAGCGTCATCCCCATCACGTCCGCAGCATCCGCATCATCAGGTCCGCGTTGTCCAGATCATCGGGCCGGTGGTTGATGTTACCTTTGCCGAGGAATCCTCCCTGCCAGCAATCGGTAACGCCCTCGTGATTGAGGCCCTCCAGCCGCCGCTTACTCTTGAGGTAGCCAGGCACCTCGAGCCCGGCCGGGTGCGGGCCATTGCGCTCGCCTCAACCGACGGTCTCAAGCGCGGAACTCCGGTCAAAGATACCGGCCAGCCGATCAGCGTGCCGGTGGGTCAAGAAGTCCTCGGCAAAATCTTTACCGTTACGGGCAAGCGGCTCGATGCCGAAGGGGGCCAAACAACGTTCAAGAAGCGCTGGCCCATCCGCCGACCCGCACCGGCCCTCACGGATCAGTCCACCAAGACCGAAGTGTTTGAAACCGGCATCAAGGTCATTGATCTTCTGGCGCCATTCATCAAGGGCGGCAAGGTAGGGCTCTTTGGCGGCGCCGGAGTTGGCAAGACCGTGCTCCTGATGGAGCTGATTCGGAACGTCGCGGAAGAAGCGGGCGGCGTCTCGGTCTTCGGCGGGGTAGGGGAGCGGACGCGCGAAGGCAACGATCTCTGGAACGAGATGAAGGAATCCGGGGTGATCAACAAGACCGTGCTCGTCTTCGGTCAGATGAACGAAGTGCCGGGGGCGCGCCTCCGCGTAGCCCTCTCGGCCCTCACCATGGCCGAATATTTCCGCGATGAGGAACGAAAGGACGTGCTCCTCTTCATTGACAACATCTTTCGATTCTCGCAGGCCGGCTCCGAGGTCTCAACGCTCTTGGGCCGTCTGCCATCGGCCGTCGGCTACCAGCCGACCCTCGCCGATGAAATGGGTGAGCTGCAGGAGCGGATTACCTCAACCAAAAACGGCTCCATTACCTCGGTCCAGGCCATCTACGTGCCGGCCGATGACATCACCGATCCCGCGCCGGCCGCAACGTTTGCGCATCTTGATTCCACCATCGTCCTCTCGCGCCAGTTGACCGAAATCGGCATTTACCCGGCGGTAGATCCCCTGGCCTCGACCTCGAGCGCCCTTGACCCCAAGATCGTAGGGCAAGAGCACTACGATGTGGCGCGTCGAGTGCAGCAGATTTTGCAGCGCTATAAGGAGCTGCAAGACATCATCGCCATCCTCGGGATGGAGGAGCTCTCCGACGAAGACAAGCTAACCGTGAACCGCGCCCGCAGGATCCAAAAGTTTCTCTCCCAGCCCTTCTTTGTTGGCGAGACCTTCACCGGCCGATCCGGACAGTACGTGCCGCTCAAAACCACGGTCAGGAGCTTTAAGGCCATTATCGAAGGCAAACACGACGACAAGCCCGAGGATTTATTCTATATGAAAGGGTCTCTCACATGAGATTATCCATCTACTCTCTCAAGAAGATTGAATTCGAAGGTGAGGCCACGGCCCTCACGGTGAAAACCACCACCGGAGAAATCACCCTGCTCGATCACCACGTGCCCCTAATCACGCTTTTGGCACCGCATCAGGCCACCATCACTACGCCCGACAGGAGCCGCACCCGGCTCAATATTTCGGGCGGCTTCCTCGAGATGAACCGCCAAAACACCCTCACCGTGCTGGCCGACTAGTGTCAGTGTTAAAATTGGGAATATTTCCGCTTAATCGAGGGGGCCGGCCTACGGATTGAACGCCACAAGGACAATCCCCAATACCAATTCCTCACCCACGATGACGTGATGGTGAAATATGGAATCAAGTCCATCTCGCTTGTAGCTACCAAGCCGCACGCTAACCACTAACCGTCTTGATCCCAACGGAAACTGATCCAGCCAAAACGCCCACCCTAGGGTGGGCGTTTTGGCTGGATGCCATCCCTAGATCGAGCGGAGGAAGAAATAAATGAGCCGCTCCTCGTAGTCCGCCGGGAGATCTCCATGGCGGCCCTGATCGAAGAAATAGAATTCGGCTCTCGGATTGGTCCCGAGCGCCCGGCGCAACGCTTCAGCGTGGTGGAAGGGAATTTGCTCATCGGCGCGGCTGTGGGTGATCAACGCCGGTACCCCAAACGTTCCGGCTGCCCCGAGCGGCGATATAGCCGTTGGGTCATCGCCGAGGATGGCCTCGGCCCACCAGCGCATCATCTCCACCAGGGGATACTTCAGGATCCAGAGATTGCGATAGGCCTCGCGGCCGAGCGTGATCAAATCCGAATACGAGCCGTACGTCGCAACCGCCCGGATGCGGGAATCATCGGCGGCGGCCATCATCCCCACCGCACCGCCCATGGAAAATCCAAAGACGCCGATCCGACGCAACCCTCGCCCCTCGAGGTAGTCAACGGCGCGCGAAAGATCGTCCCGCTCGCGTAGCCCGAGCGTCGTGAAGCGGCCTTGGCTCTTGCCGAAGTAGCGTAAGTCCATGACTAACGTTGCCAGGTAAGGGTGGAGTGCTTGCGCTATGCCGAGCATATCGCCCTTCTCGGCGGGATAGCCGTGGAGGAGGATGACCACCGGCGCATCCACGGCACGGTCCTCGCGGGGGATGAACCAGGCCGAAAGATCTAACCCGTCACTGGTTCTGATCGTCACCTCCTCGGCCGGCAGGTGGTAGTGCTGTGGCGTGAGGGGAATACGAATCCTTGTCGGTCGCACCGTAATCCAGGCGCTCCACAAGGCCACGAGGAGAAGGCCGAGCAAGAAAATGGCGGCGTAAAAAAGCATCTTATCCACAATTTGACTTTCAAATTTAACCATGCTGTATCTAAGACCCGTCTGGAAGCCCATGAGAGGAGGGGAGTGATGCTGCCAAGACAGGACGAAATCCGCCAGACCCTTGATCCCGAGTGCCGGCGCGCCTGCACCCGGTGCGAGGACGACGAGTACGCTCGTTGCACGAGTCGCAAGTGCGGCTGCGAGATCGCGCGGGTATTCATCCGCTAATGGAGAGCGACTCGCCGCAGGAGGTCAACCAGATACTAGACCTCCTTTTGTTTTCAATTTTCACCGTTACTCTGGTACTGGACATTCAGCCGGAGGTGGCAAGACCTTGTCGCGCAGCCGGCCGGCGAAGGTGCGAACCACGCCAGCGCCGGTATTGGCCTCGGTCAGCTCGCGGAGCACATCCTCCGACTTTGCGAGGAGTTCACGCGATTTTTCCACGCCGGCTCGAATCGCCTCTTCTCGTGGCAGCTTTGCCGGCTCGCCGTTCGTCGTTACCGGCACAACGCCTTCGAGCTCGCGCTCAATCGAGGTGATGGTGGTAGCAAGATCCTCCAAGAGCTTCCTTCGGGTCTTGGCTGGATCCGGCGGAATGCGAAACTTTTCCCGGAGGTAGTGCGGCAGCGTCTCACCGAAGAATTGGCTTAACCCGAGAGACGCCAGTGCCCGTTTCTTGGCTTCAGATGGGATGAAGTAGACAAGCCCGTAGCCGAGGCCAGCGATGACGAAGAGGGTGAGAAGCGCCTTCATGCTCCCATCATAGCACGAAACTCCGGCCGGAAGCCGGAGTTTCGTTTGCGGGCCGAGAAATCCTCTGCCTACATGCCGCCGCCCATGGCCGGCGCTGACTCCTTTTTCCAGGAAGCCCAAAGCGCCCAGGCGCCGACAATAATATGCAGGAGCGAGTCGGCCGGGTTCTCGAGGTTCGCGCCGAGGAACATGTTGGAGACGAGCAAACTGTAGAGTCCCACCAGCACCCCGATTACCCCGAGGACCATGACGAGCGGCCGCTGGAGGTTTCGCCCGATGGCGTAGGCGGCGATGAGGGCTACGATGCCCAAGACGAGGTGGGCCCAGTTCTCGGGGTTGTCAAACCACCACGCGCTCTTGAAGATGCTCCGCTCCGCGGTGGGGCCGATGACTCCGACGAACCCAAGGATGCCGACCAAGACGAGCACCACACCGCCGATCTGCAAAAATTGCTTTGGATTCATTGCAATGAAGGCCTACGAACTAATCGACCTTTGGGATGAGGTTTGATTACACCTCCAGTATAGCACCGGCCGGCGGCCGCCCAAACCGAGTTTTGCACATCTCTCCATCCCCGTGCCAAGCCACGCCGGCAGGCCGGAGCTAGGTATCTCGCGGTCGGAAGAGGAATTGGTAGGCGAGCCCCGCCAGCACCCCACCGATGAGCGGACCGATCCAGTAGATCCAATGCCCCGCCCACACCCCGGCAACCAGCGCCGGCCCAAAGCTCCGGGCCGGGTTCATGGAAGCGCCGGTGACCGGAACGCCGAAGAGGTGATCAACGAGCACGGCCAAGCCAATGGCAATCGGCGCAAGGTGCCCCGGGCCACGGGGGTCGATCGCCGTTCCAAACACCACGAACACCAAGACGAATGTCAGGATGATTTCGGCCAACAGCCCTTGGTTGATCGAGATGCCGAGGCCAAGGCTATGGGCGCCGAGGTTACCGTGGGCCGCCACGGGGATAACCCAGGAGACGAGGAGCGCCCCGAGCGCTGCCCCAACGAGTTGGGCTGCGATATACGCAGCACCGTTCGAGATTCGGATCTTGCCGGTAACCAACGCTGCTAGCGTGACCGCTGGATTGAGGTGCCCGCCGGAGATCCGTGCAGTGGCCGCCACGAGGAGTGTAATGGCCAGGCCATGGGCCAAGGCAATCGCCATGAGCCGAGCCGCGGTGAGTTGTTCACCCAGGAGCCCGCCGGTGACGACCACTGTCCCGGCCCCGAGGAAAACGAAGAGCAGCGTTCCAATGCCCTCCGCCAGTACCGCAGCCTTTTGATTCTTATCCCACATACCAGTAGAGTGAGAGTGCCTTAGAGAAAGATAGTACCGAGCTCTACTATACCATGACCGCTTCCGAATTCCAAACGCACATCCGCGCCTGGTACCGACATCATGGCCGGCATGGCCTCCCGTGGCGCAAAACCCGCGATCCCTATAGAATCCTCGTCTCCGAGGTCATGCTGCAACAGACCCAGGTTTCCCGCGTCCTTCGTAAGTATCCAGAGTTCTTGAGAGCTTTCCCTGACATGCCTGCGCTTGCCCGAGCACCACTGGCAAAGATCCTGAACGTTTGGCAGGGAATGGGGTATAATCGCCGCGCCGTGTACCTCAAGCGGCTGGCCACGGCGGTCGTGCGCGACTATGGTGGTGAGATCCCGAGCGATCCGGCGGTCCTGCGGCGCCTGCCCGGCATTGGTCCGGCCACGGCGGGGGCTATTGGCGTATTTGCATTCCGTAAACGCGTCGCGTTTCTCGAGACCAACATTCGGCGCGTCTACATCCTCTTTTTCTTCAAGCGCCGTCGCCGTGTGAAGGATCGAGAAATTCTCCACGAAATCCAGCGCACCCTTCCCGGCCGCTCTATCCACCAGTGGTACTGGGCGCTCATGGACTATGGGGCGCTTGCGCTGAAACACGTCGAAAATCCGAACCGCCGGAGCGCTGGCTATGCCACGCAGCCGGCTTTTACCGGCTCGCGGCGCGAGCTCCGCGGTCAAATCCTCGCCGCTGTTGTCCACGATGGACCAAGGTCAATCAATGCGTTACAACACGCCCTTACGCCGACTACAGCTCGAGATGCCTTTCGCGCCATCATCCGGCAGATGGCTCGCGAAGGGCTCATCGCGGCGAGCGACAAACGCGTTCTCATTCCACGCTAACATATGCGCCTTCCACCGAACCAAAAGCTTGCATTCCTTCTCGGCGGCCTCGGCCTCTTTGCGGCCATACTGATCCTTGGCACAAACGCGATTTTACAGCGCATCCCCGCTGAACCCCCGCCACCATCGCCGAACCTCCCGCCGATCGATGCCGGAATTCGTTTCGAAGGACCAAACCCGAACGCCAGCCCCCGCACCAATATTATTGACGCCGAGGTAACCGACCCACGCCAGATCACCTATAGCGAGAGCGGCTTCAGTCGAGCCACCCTCACCATCCGCGCCAACGACCCCATCGGGTGCCTCATTACCGTCCTGAATAGCTCCACCAATACGATCCGCGTCGGCGTAAGCCCTCATGCCGCGACTGGCGACCCCGGCGCAGACTACGGCGAGCTTGCCCCGAACGAGTCTGGCATCTACGACGTCCGCTACCCCGGCCTTACCGATGTTACCCTCCATAACCACGTCAATCCCGGCCACGAAATGAAAGTCATCTACGGCGAGGGGTGCCGCTAGGCAACACTTCTCCGGCGTGCTATAATTAATCCAAGAACCTTTAAACCCGCCAGCAGGGAGGTGATAACGTGGCCCCAAAAGGAGTGCTTGCCCCAAAGCGTGGCCCTGGCCGTCCGCCTGGTCCGATGCGCCTTGATCTTCGGTGGCAGCGGTTTGACGTAAAGCACTGGCCCGGAGCCAGCCGCGAGATTCTGGTCATGGCTGGTAAAAAAAGTTTGGAGGAGCTCGCCCAGCGCTTCGGCCTTGGCACCCGGGCTAACGCCTCGCTTGTCATCCGCTACCTCGGCCTCAAGTCAAAGCCGCGGGTCATCCGGCTCAAGCGTCCTGACATCACGATCGAATTGATACTGGAGCTTGCCGCCACTGGATTGAGCCGAAGCGGAATGGCAAGAAAACTGCATGCGAGCGAGAAACCATCTCCAGTCGTCTCAAAGGCGCCGGCCTCACTCTGCCGCAGTTTCATCTCGTATCTAGACCCGACATCACATCAAGCGCTCTCTCAGGCGCCATCAAGGTTAGCTCAAGTGTCTCCGAACTAATGAGGAGGTTCAGGGCCACTCGGCGCACGCTCATAAAAAAAGCAAGGCAGTATAGCCATGAGCTGCCCGACGGCCGAAGAGGGCCAAGGCCAGCCACCCAGGCACTCCTGCAGTACCTCCGCGGCTACGTGGCCCAAGGGCTGACTAAAACCAAAATCGGCCTTCGGCTCGGCCGCAATCGCCGCACCGTCGCCGCATTAATCCGGCGTCACGGCCTGGCCGAAGAGCGAAAGTGACTTCGCTCTTATAGCCGTTCGTCGCCCAACACCGGTGGATCATCCACCGGTTTATATTGACTTATGCCACAAACTGGTATAGACTTCAGACGCTCTTTGGCATGGTGGCCTAAGCCCAAAACCCCGCCCGCCCCCCATGGGCGAAGGAGGAATGAATGGATGGCTCGCGCCGGCGAGGACTTCAGCTGGTTAGCACCACACAAAACGATATCAACGCCAAGATCGTGGCCGTGTGTCTTACCATCGTCGTGTTGATCCTCATCTTCGCGCTCTTTAGCGCCGGGATGTGGATCGGGCCCTATCTTTCCGGTCGAACCGACCCTATGGCCTGGCTCGAATCTCGGCCGGTGTCACCCAGCATGAGCGAAGAAATCCGGCTGCTCGGCGAAGCCGAGGCCTATGTTCTTTTCTGGGAACGGCGCCAGCCGCGCCTGGAAAAAGCCGCGGCCCGCTATGGGTGGAGCAAGGCCGAGCTCAAAATAGCCCGCCGCTTGATTGAAGCCGCCCGGCTCCGCTTCGAGGCGGTTGAGATCGGCTACCGCGGCTGGGGGGACCCGTCCATAACCCTCGAGCTCCTGAAGCGCGAGGTTGACGGCCTGATTGAGCATCTAGGCCTCACCTTCTGCACCCAGTTTGGCCTAGAGTGCTTGCGCGGAGTTCCGCCGGATCAGGCCCATTTCTTGCCCGCCAGGGGAAAAACCTAGCGGGCCTTTTCATTGGCCGACCGCACTGATATTGCGTACAATATCGGCATGGCCCGACGTAAAAAAGCCAAGGACCGCGGTAGCAGCAATCCTGGCGAGGTTCGCAGGAGATGGCATGACGACCTGGCTCCGGAAACCAAAAAAAGCGTTCTCGCAATCGTCTGCTTTACCCTCGCCGCGGTTATGATTCTGGCCTACTGGGGCCGGGCCGGTTTTCTCGGCAATATCATATTTCGGTCGCTGTCTCTGGCGGTAGGCCAGGCCTATTTTCTCGCACCGCTCACCTTCATCCTCATCGGCTCCTCGCTGCTCTTGGCCATTCGCCGACGCATGCTCGCGCCGACCCTCATCGGCGGCGCGCTCTTCTTGATCTCTTCGCTCGCCATCATAGATCTCTTTTCCGACGGCCGCACCGGCGGCTGGCTCGGCTTCCTTACGAACTGGCCGCTCGAGCGCCTCTTTGACTTCTGGGCAGCGCTCGTGATTGAGGTTGCGCTCTTCACCGTCTCCATTCTCATCATGGCCAACGTCCCCCTCTGGCGGCCGCGAGAACCGGATGAAGCCACGGCCGAGGCCGGGGCAAGAGAGCGGCTGCGGGACGCCGTGGCCGAAGCCGCATCGAGCCTTACGGACGCCATCACCAAAAAAGAAACCGCGCCGCAGCCAAACGCCGCCTCGGTAGTGGTCGAAGCGGTTGAGACCAAGCCCGGCAAAGATGCCGACGAATTCGCCGTTGCGGAACGGCGCATACGGAAGTTTGCCTACGTCATCCCGCCGCTCTCGCTCCTGGACGATGATCGCGGCACACCTTCCTCCGGCGATATCCGGGCCAACGCCAACATCATCCGGCGAACGCTTCTCAATTTCGGCATTGACGTTGAGATGGGGGAGGTGTCGGTCGGACCGACCGTAACCCAGTACACGTTAAAACCGGCCGAAGGTGTCAAACTCTCCCGGATCCTGGCCCTCTCCAGCGACCTGGCGCTCGCCTTGGCTGCCCACCCGATCCGCATCGAAGCGCCGATCCCGGGGAAATCCCTCGTCGGTGTGGAGGTACCGAACCGCTCCATCGCCCTCGTTGGCCTCCGGAGCTTATTCAATGAAGAAATTTTCCAAAAGTCCGAAGCACCGCTGCTCTTTGCCCTCGGCCGCGACGTGGCCGGCGCTCCGGTCTACGCCAACCTCTCAAAAATGCCGCACCTCCTCGTTGCCGGCGCAACCGGCTCGGGGAAGTCCGTAATGCTCCACTCCATGATCGCGGCCTTCCTCTACCGGAACCCGCCGGAACTCTTGAGGTTTCTCATCGTTGACCCCAAGCGCGTCGAGCTCTCCATCTACTCCGGCATTCCGCACCTCCTTACCCCGCCCGTTACCGACGCCAAAAAAACCATACAGGCCCTGCGCTGGGCGGTGAAGGAAATGGAGCGCCGCTACGAAGCGCTTTCCCACGCCGGCGTCCGAGACGTTTCGAGCTACAACGCTCGGCTGGGGGCTGGCAGCGGGGAGCTGGCGGAGCCAATGCCCTACCTCATCATCATCATTGACGAACTGGCTGATCTCATGGTGGCTTTCCCTCGCGAGATGGAGGGCTCAATCATTCGTTTGGCGCAGATGGCGAGAGCCGTCGGCATCCACCTCGTGGTTTCGACCCAACGGCCGTCAGTCGAGGTGATCACCGGCTTAATCAAAGCCAACATCACGTCCAGGATCGCCTTCCAGGTTGCCTCGCAGGTTGATTCGCGCACCATCCTTGACGTTGCCGGTGCCGAGAAGCTCCTCGGCAACGGGGATATGCTCTTTTTAGCCGGCGACACGGCCAAACCGCGGCGCATCCAGAGCGGGTTTGTTTCTGAAGAAGAAGTCCAACGCATCGTGGCGTTTATCCGAGATCAGGTCTCCGACGTACCGGCGAGCACCGGGGAAGATATTTTCGAGATGCGGGCCGATGGCGCTCTCGCAAGCGCACTCGCCGGGGATGAATTTGACGGCGACGATGACCCGCTCTACGAGGAAGCGCGAAAGACCGTGGTCCAGGCCGGCAAGGCCTCGGCCTCGTACTTACAGCGCCGCCTCAAAATCGGCTACGCCCGGGCTGCTCGGCTCCTCGACCTCCTGGAGGAGCGGGGAGTGATCGGCCCGGGAGAAGGGGCGAAGCCGCGAGAGATTCTCGTGCGGGAGGGGCCGACCGAAACCCGACCGGATATGCCGGCCTAATCAGATCCATGGATCATCCCCTCCGACGGCGACACGCCCCCATCAACCAGCGGAACTTTGTGCTCCTGATCGCCGCCATGGTCGTGGCGGCCATCGTTGGTTTTTTCGCCTATGAATTCAAGTTCCTCCGTGCGCCCGGCCTTGAGATCCTCGAGCCGCCGGGGGATATTGCAACCGAGGCAACGCGCTACGACCTTCGTGGCCGGACCGACCCCGACGCCGATTTGACCTTGAACGGCCGGCCATTATACAGTGGCGGCAGCGGTGAATTCAGCGAGCGCATATATCTCTTCAAAGGCGTAAATCGTCTCGAGTTTGAAGCCAAAAACCGCTACGGGAAGACCACCAGGGTCGTAAGGTATATCGTGGTAAAGTAAGTATCGATACCAATATGCGAATGGTACTAATTATACGAATCGCCAACCGGCATTCGTATCATTAGTAGAATTCGTATATTAGCATCGAGACACCATGCCAAAGGAAGAAAACCCCACAACCACGAAAGCCGAACTCCGCGAGGAAAAGCTGCGCACCCTGGAGGATACGGTCAAGGAGATCCAGGAAAAGTACGGGGAGGGCGCCATCATGAAACTTGGCGAGGCCCGCCGGGTGGACGTGGATGTCATCCCGTCGGGGTCGCTGGCCTTGGACATGGCCCTCGGCGTGGGCGGGGTGCCGCGCGGCCGGGTGATTGAGATTTTTGGCCCGGAGTCGAGCGGAAAAACGACGTTGGCCTTACACATCGTGGCCGAGGCCCAGAAGAAGGGCGGGCTTGCCGCCTTCGTGGATGCCGAGCACGCCCTTGATCCCGATTACGCCAAGCGCCTCGGCGTTATGATAAACGATCTTTTGATCTCACAGCCCGACACCGGGGAACAGGCCCTCGAGATCGTCGAATCAATCGTCCGCTCCGCGTCAGTAGACGTGATCGTCATTGATTCGGTAGCGGCGCTTACCCCCCAGGCCGAGATCGAAGGTGAGATGGGGCAGCAGCACATCGGGTTGCAGGCGCGCCTGATGTCCCATGCCCTCCGCAAACTCACCGCCGCTGTTTCCAAAACCAAAACCTGCGTCATCTTCTTGAATCAAATCCGGATGCAGATCGGCATTATGTTCGGTAATCCGGAAACCACGCCCGGCGGCCGGGCCTTGAAATTCTATTCCTCGGTCAGGATTGACCTTCGGCGGGCGGCCCAAATCAAAAAAGGGGAGGAGATCGTCGGCAACCGCGTCAACGCCAAAATTGTGAAGAATAAGGTTGCTCCGCCCTTCCGTCGGGCGGAATTCGACATCTTCTACAACGAGGGGATCTCGCGGGATGCGGAGCTCCTCACCCTGGGCGAGAAATACGGCGTGGTCAAGAAAGCCGGGGCCTCGTTCGCCTTTGAGGGCACGCGCCTCGGCCAGGGCTTTGATAACGCCAGGACGTTTCTCAAGCAAAACCCCAAGCTCGCCGAGGATATTGTAAAGAAGATTAAGGAGGCCATCGCCGCGCCGCCTGAATCCTAGCCGCGCCTCGGCGTCATCGCCGGAAGATTCACCCCCTCCGCTTGCGCAGCCATACGCTCTAGGCGCGGGAGGGGGTTAGTTGTTTATGCCCGTTCTTATCGCTGGTGGAGCGTGTAGGGCACGAGTGCCAAAAATCGCGCCCGCTTGATGGCCCTGGCGAGTTCCCGCTGATGGCCGGCGCAGAGGTGGCTCCGGCGGCGCGGGATGACCTTGCGGTTGGCCGACATGAATTTCAAAAGCAGGCCAGGATCTTTATAGTCGGCCACCTTGTGATTGGATGTGCAAAAGAAGCACTGTTTTTGATCTGCCATAATCGCCGAATTTTCGAGCTCACATCGTAAGCGAGAAAATTCGCTGCGATTATGAGCATCCGCCGAAGCTTTACTGTGTCCTTCCGTAGCCGAAGGCGAAGGGGGAGCGAAGGCGGACTTCCTTATGCTAACCCGCCTTCACCGAGGCTACGGCGGGTGAAGTCCCGCACATATCCCGAGTTCGCCGGAAGCGAACGAGGTTAAAGTGCGCGATCCCGCCCATTCGTGAAAGTAATCATATCCACGCATGATATGTACGGGATCCTCGCCCATTCAGCTACTCGGCTTCGCCTCGTAGGAATAGGCGGGAGTTTGGCAGCTCCGCTTTCATCGCCTGCAGCTCGAAAGCGGGGGCCAAGCCCTTCAGAACGGTATCTCCTCCGGCTTGATCTCTTCTTCCTCCCCGGGGTAGGGGACGGTCTCAACGGGGGCCGGTGGTTGTGGCTGGGCTTCTTGGGCGGCGGGTGCGACTGCGGTTGGCTGGCCGCCAGCGCCTCGCGGGCCAAGCTGCATGGTTTCGGCGACAATTTCCGTGCGGAAGCGCTTCTCCCCGGAATTCTTATCCTGCCAAGAGCGCGTTTGCAGCCGACCCTCGACGAACACGAGCGACCCCTTCTTCAAGTATTGGTGACAAATTTCTGCGAGCCGCCTCCAGGCGACAACATTGTGGAACTCCGTGGCCCGCTGCTGTTCGCCGGCCGGATTTTTCCAGACGCGATTGGTGGCCACGCCGAAGGAGCACACGCTCTGTCCGGAGGGCGTGGTGCGCAGCTCCGGATCGCGGGTGACGTTTCCCAGGATGAAGGCCTTATTAAAGTTCATAGGAGTAGCGACGCTAATATGCTAATGCATTCGAATGTTGCTAATCAATTCGCATAATTCGCGTGAAATTCGCATATTGGAGTCGCTTCATTTCCCCAAAATCTCTTCTAGGCGCTTGTCCAGCTCCTCGATCTTGGTCTTATCCTCTTCCTTGGGTGCCTGCGGGGCAAACGGTTTGATCTCTCCCAGCGGCGGCCGGACAAACCGCGGCTCCCGACGCGGGCGGGGCGGCCGGAACTCGGGGATCGGCCGTTTCACCTCCTCAGCGATCAGGAAACGGATCACATGCTTCTCGGCTTTTACTCGCTTCTCAATTTCAGCTAGGCGCTCCGGCGCAATCGCAAAGACCGTCCAGCCGAAATATGCCTCGCGAAATTTATTGATCGGGTAGGCGAGCCGGCGCCTCTTTGGCTCTTCAATTCGACCCACCAGGCCGTGGGTATCTTGAATGAAACTCGTGATCTTCCCGGCTTGGCCAAACACCTCGTCCTCGGAAACATCGGGGTTGATGAGGTAGGCGATCTCGTAGGATTTCACTTCGTCAGACATGATGCCAATCAACGAATCTTATGCCAATCCGCGAATTGCGAATACTTCGGATCGCAGAAATTGACAAAGTGGAATGCCCACAAACTCTAGCAAATCATCGGTCGTCTTGCAAGCTTCTAGATCCTAGATACTAGATTCTAAATTCTATCACATCTCCGTCCTCGACGACATACCCCCGCCCTTCTATCCGGAGCCAGCCGAGCTCCCGGGCTTTGTGCCAAGAACCGGCTTCAACCAGCTTGGCGAAGGGAATCACCTCGGCGCGGATGAATTTTTCTTGAAAGTCCGTATGCACCGCGCCGCCAGCCTCGGGCGCGTTGGAACCGCGCTTGATCGGCCAGGCATGAAGCTCTTGGCCGCCTTTAATAGTGTAAAAGGTAATCAGGCCGAGGGCGTCGTAGGCCTTTTGTATGAGTTCGCCCAGCCGGGATTTCAGTCCTAGCTCGCCAAGCTCTTCCTCGGTCATCTCGGCCATTTCCAGTTCAAGCTTGCAGTCGAGCGTGACGGCGCAGCCGGCACGCTCGCCCTGAGC
>CAYIBD010000003.1:20360-37955 GCA_964361655.1 uncultured Candidatus Saccharibacteria bacterium | reverse complement strand
CTTCTGATGATCTTGGGTTCGACGGCAAAACTAGAAAATGATAACAAGACAGTCAACGTTCGAAGAGGGCTCCGGGCAAGATGCGAGATGGGTCTCTGGCCGTGCACCGCGCCGACCGGATACCTGAACAGTAAGAACCGCGATGAGAAGTGCGTAGTGCTTGTGGACGCCCATCGCGCCCCCATCGTCAAAAAGATGTTCGAGAAGGTTGCCCACGAGAAGTGGTCGGGACGGCGGCTCTTCACCTGGTTAAAAGACGAAGCTCGATTCAAAACCAAGGGCGGCAAAGCGTTGACCCTCAGTAATGTCTACATCGTGCTTCGGAACCCCTTTTACTATGGCAACTTCGAGTATCCAAGAAAAAGCGGCCAGTGGTACCAGGGCAAGCACACGCCGATCATCACCAAGGAACTTTTCGACCAAGTCCAGGAAAGCATTGCCGAGCACGTCATCAAGACCGAGGGCAAGGAATTCGCCTTCACGAAATTGATGAGTTGCGGCCTCTGTGGCTCGGGCATCACCGCGGATGAAAAGTTCAAGAAACAGCTGAACGGCAACGTGCACCGCTACGTGTACTACGGCTGCTGTCGATTCCACGATCGCCACTGCAAGAGCGGGTATATGCGCGAGGAGGAGCTAATCGAACAACTCGCATCCCTCATGGACAAGGTGGATCTGGATCAGATCGGCATGAAAGAACAGATCAAGGCTGAGGTTGAACGGCATAAGAAATTCCAGTCCGAGGTTCTCGGAAAGAAAGGAGCTTCAGTCAAGGTCAACGATATCGACATCCGCAACTATGCGAAGTACCTCCTACGTGAAGGAACGATCTTCGAGAAGCGAGAATTGCTCTCCTGTCTGAGAAGCAAACTGCTGATGAGTAATAAACAGATTACGATCGTACAGTGATCCGCTAGCCATCCGAGGCGACATAAAATCCGCCGAATGTTTCGGCGGATTTTATGTGGTGATGGCATCTGAGCCCTCTCGGACTCCGAACCTATCACTCGGAAATGCCCCGGGAGGGACTCGAACCTCCATCTAGGGCTTAGAAGACCCCCGTTCTGTCTTCACCCGCCCCACCTTTCTTCTCCCTGGAGGGATTCGAACCCCCATCAACGCCTTAGAAGAGCGCTGCTCTATCCATTGAGCTACAGGGAGACGCCGGAAAGGTGGGCGGGCAAGTTGAATCCCGACGTAATGTCGGGACCCCGACTTCCTTGAAGGATATATCGGTAATGAAGCGTCGGGGCTACGAGGGCAGAGGCAAAGGCGGGCAGGTATCCATTGAGTCCCGACGCTCCGACTTTGCGTCGGAGGTCGGGACCCCGACCCTGCGGGCGTCGGGGCTACCAGGGCAAACGGCTTTGCGCTCGAAGTGTAGCAAAGAGCTGCAGAATATCAACTCGGCGGCGCCATGACACCCGTTGCTGGCTTGACCTTCAGCGGCAGGTATATTCGGCGGTAGGCAAGGCCAGCTATCATGCCGAGGAAGTAAAACCACCACAGCGGCCGGAGCGCACTCGTGGCCGGCGAGACGTCGGTGCCGATGGTCAAGCTATGGAAGAAGACGAGGAGAAAGACAAGATAGTTTGCCAGATGAATGAGGTGCCAGCGCTTTTGGAAAAACTGGCGACGCAAGAGCACGGCGCTCGCTGCGGTTGAGACCGTGAGAATCATGATGAGGAGCGCTATAGGGCCGAAGTAGTAGGTGAAGGGGTAGCCGGCCGTAAACTGGAGTATGCCGGTACCGGAGGCAAAGAGATTCGTATAGAGGAGCGTTGGGTGCAGTAAGGCAAAGAGAAGCGCGACCAGGCCCTCGTAGGCATGGAAGCGATAAAAGCCCGGCCCATAGAGCTTCTCCCAAAAGCTCATGTAAGGCCCAGTGAGCACTTGGAATGAAACGAGCGTGAAGGCCGTGAGTCCGGCCAGACGAAAGAGGTTATAGGCGAGCGCGGCTCCGCCCACACCAAAGAATGCCGCCACTCCGCCACTGCCGTGGATGGCCACGGACCAGGTGAATGTCAAAAGTCCCACGCCAACAGCCGGGAAGATCAGTTTGAGGAGCGAATTCATTACGGTGTGGACCTACGGGGAGTTTGACCCCGGTCTCGTCCACTTGCCCGCCCACCTTTTCACTTGGACCCAGCGGGGATCGAACCCGCGGCCTTTAGCTTGTCCTCCCACCTTTTAGAACCCTTGGACCGGATGGGACTCGAACCCACGATCTCCTCAATGCCATTGAGGCGCTTTACCACTAAGCTACCGGCCCACAAAAGGTGGGAGGATAAACCATACTAACGCTCTACCACTGAGCTATGGGCCCCTAAGCAAAGGTGGGCGGGTGAACCATGGACGCGTTCTACCGTTGAACTATAGGCCCCTAATGACTTTTACTACGGAACGTATCTGCGGTCCGAGTGGCTTTGCATTATCAATGGTGAAGTCAGGGGTGAAACGCCGGCCTGATCGTCGGGTAGGTTTAGCAAGAAACTTCTTTCGGAGGGCCTTGCGGAAGTAATATACCCGGATCGCCTCATCAGCGTTCCGGAACAAATCGGCTCGAGTATAGCGTTTCCGTTTCAGGCGCGCAAGGATCAGTCGCTCCGGCGTCACGATCTCCATGAAGTAGATACGCGCTCCGAACGGCCGAAGCCGCCCACGGAGCTCACGGCGGCGCACCGGATTTGCGATGTCGTAGTCGAGGACGAGCGGCTTTCCGTTGCGGAGCAATCGCTCCTGGAAGCGGTGAGCCACCGCGATGGCCCGGCTCTCCGGCTTGCCGCGGCGGCGGAGGGCCACGCGGATAGCGTCGGTATTGATGTGAGCGGCACCGGCCTTTTTAGCAAGGAGGCGGGCAATATGCGTTTTGCCGGAGCCGACGTGACCAATGAGAGCGATGGTGAAGGGTTTGCGTTGCGGCACACGCATGCGTTGATTGTATCACGCCGTCAATGCGCGATCGTACCGCAAGCGGTGCGGTATCTCATCGCGGATACCCCCCCGATGGCCATCGGGGCGGGGTATTCTTGCGGAGAAACAAATAAAAATAGGGCGATTGGCCCGTTGCTGCTGCAGGTGGGCTTATCGCCCTAGCGTGAACCGCCGTTTCTGGGCGGATGGTTCACATGAAGGAGCTAGGTGGCGGGCCGCAAGGGCGCGCCTGGAAAAGAAATCTCGTGCCGAAACACGATTGCAACTATTATATCATATTTCGCGAGAGTAAAATACCCCGCGAGCAGCGTACTCATGTCAGAAAATCCGCGCTTGGCGCGGATTTTCAATATGAACATCAAAATTATCCACAGCTGGGTTTAGAGACCCAAGAAACCCGAGAACCCAGCCCCGCCCTATTCCTCTAGCTTATAGACCGCCGCGCCCTCGTTCACTTTCTCTCGGACTTTCATTCCGATCACTTCACCCTTCTTGGCTTCCTGGACCGGCTTATGGTCCACCTCCATCGAATCAACCGTCTGCTCAAACTCGGTGCGGTTGCCCTCAACCTTAATTTTGTCGCCCACTTTCAAGGCATCGGAGAGGGTAACAATGGCCACCCCGATCTTCCCATAGTAGTGGGTCACCTTACCGACTTCTTTCATAGTAAGTCCATTATATACCGACCAACGACCAACTCCTATTCCCGGCTGAATATCCTGTGTACGCCCCCACTCTGAGTCGACCCCGCACTATGCAAGCAAGTGCGGGGCAGGCCTCCGATCTGCGGCTTAGGTCCCGCACAACTGCCCACCGAAATGCCCTCGCGAGGAATTGAACCCCGATCCGCGCGTTAGGACCCCGCACCAGTGCCACCGCCCCGACGAGGACTCGAACCTCGATCTCATCCTTAGGACGGATTTGCTCTCTCCAATTGAGCTATCGGGGCATGGTGCGGGGCAAGCTGCGCTGCCTGCCCCGCACTAAGCTTTGCTTCAGTGCGGGGTTCTATCCGTTGAACTACGAGGGCTTTCGCGGGCTATGCTAGCACAAAATTAAAGGGTATTCTAGATTCTAGATTCTAACTTCTAGATTCTCTGGTCATGACCCATGAGGAACAGATAATCCGCGTGGTCCAAAAGACCCTTCCGGCGGTGGTTTCGATCGTGGTTGGCAAGGACCTGAAGACCCTGGAGGCCCAGGGCTTTCCATTTTTCGGCGAGGTGCCCTTGGACGGCCCGAGCGAGGAGGAAATCGTTGAGCAACTGCCCAAGACCGACTCCGGCAAAATTCGCACTGGCGGTGGATCGGGGTTCATTGTTGAGCCGTCGGGTTTTATCCTCACCAACAAGCACGTTGTTCTGGATCCCGAGGCCGAATACACGGTAGTTACGCCGGACGAAGAAAAGTATCCGGCCCAGGTTTTGGCCCGCGACCCTATCAATGACGTGGCCATCTTGAAAATCCAGGCCGAGGGGTCGCCGGTTCTGAAGCTCGGCGATTCCTCGAAAATACTCCTCGGCCAAAGTGTGGTCGCGGTGGGCAATGCGCTGGGTGAATTTAAAAACACTGTTTCCACCGGCATTGTCTCCGGGCTCTCGCGCTTTATCACCGCCATCACTGACATGGAGGGCCACGCCGAGCGCCTAAGAGGCCTGATCCAGACCGATGCGGCCATCAACCCCGGCAACTCCGGCGGGCCCTTGGTCAATCTCAAAGCCGAGGTCATCGGCATCAACTCGGCCATTGTTTTTGGGGCGCAAAACATCGGCTTTGCCATCCCCATCAACAAGGCCAAGAAGGACCTCGAGGACGTCAAAAAATTCGGCCGAATCAAAAAGCCGTTTTTTGGGGTGCGCTACCTCATGGTTACCAAGGACCTCCAACGGCGACTGCACCTGGCTTCGGATTCCGGGGCGCTGGTGCTGGCCGAGGGTCTTGACGGACATGCCGTAATCAAAGGCAGTGCGGCTGACATAGCCGGCATACGTGAGCGCGACATCATCCTGGCGGTGAATGAAAGCCCGATCAGCGAGCAAAACTCCCTCGAGGACATCCTAGAGAAGTGGTCCATTGGCGATTCGATTTCCCTGCGGATCCTTCGCGGTTCGCAGACACGAACCGTTCACGTTACTCTCGGAGAACGGAAGTAACCCACCATGATCATTGCCGACTACCTCTGGTGGCACTACCGCGTTGGCCTCAAAGAGGCGGTTTCCCATTCCCTGATTCTCCTCCGGGCGATCGGGAACTACTTTTCCTTGGCTCCGCTCGCCACATCTCTGTTTGCTCCGTGGCGCCGCGTCCGGGAGCCCTACCGGCCGGGTTCCACTATCAGCGGCTACCTCTGGACCCTCGCGGAAAATTTCGTGTCGCGCCTCGTCGGCGCGGCCGTTCGGCTTATCGTCATAAGCGCGGGGCTTCTCGCGGCAGCGGCAGCTATCGCGGTTCGGGCGGCGTACGTCCTTATCTGGATGGCGTTCCCCCTCGTGATTCTCGGCTGCTTTCTTGCCGGAGCAGCACTGCTCGCCTCGTAGGGTATGCCGAGCGGCCGCACCCAACAGCTCGAACGGGCCATCCGCTGGCAGCGATTCCTCCCCAAGCGCGTCGTGTACTGGGGGCGTCTGGCTGCTGGCCTTGCCGCGGTCGTGGCATTCTTCGTAGGCCTCTTCCGTTTCTCTGCCGAGATCCTGGCGGTCTTTTTCTTCGCTACGGGCGTCTTCCTCGCGACCAGCGCCTGGCGGCGGTTCTTCGAGTGGTACAAGAATCCGCCCCTCGGCGCCGACCTGGCTGTCATCGCCGCATCACTCCCTCACCCGACGTCGGATCAAATCGTTCCGCTCTTTGATTTTAACGCTCGGGACATCCTCCACCGCCTGGGGGCCGCCGGCCGCTTCACGCCATCAGGCCTCCTCCGCGCCATCGGGCTATCGCACCTGATGACGTTTTTCTTTCTCCGGACCGGTATCTCGCCTGAGGATTTTATCCGCGCGGTGACGCCGGCCGTACCCGATGCACCCCTCGACGAAACCGGAAAGTCAGCGCTCTTTCGAAAAGCCCTCGATGTCGCCATCCGCTACCAGCATAGCGTCATCCGGCCAATAGATCTGCTCCGCGCGCTCGCCGAAGGGAGTTCTGGCCTCGAAGGTCTCCTCCGCGGCGCCGGGCTCGGGCTCGATGACTTGGAGGCGATCTACTACTGGGAGGTTTCGCGCTTGGCCCATCGCCGCCGCCACTGGGCGGAGGCCCTTGGATTCCGGCACGGCATTGGGAAAGGGTGGGGGTACGGCTATACGCCGACGCTCGACCGCCTGGCGCAGGAACTCAAGGTCTCCTCACGGCTCGAGGCCCTCCATGTCGAGGCGCACCAGAGAGAAATTCGCGAGCTCGAAAATGCGCTTTCCAAGAGCGCTGCTGCCAATGCCGTGCTGGTCGGCGAGCCGGGGGTCGGGGTGTTGACCACCGTCCTCGGCCTTGCGGCGCGCCTGAACGAAGGGCGCTCGGTCCGCCCCCTCAACTACCGGCGGCTGATGAAGCTGAACATGGACCTCTTGCTCTCGCAGCGGCGCGACCTGGTCCTCGAGTTCCTCGGTAAGATCCTCCGCGAAGCCGAGTCGGCGGGGAACATCATTATCGTCATCGAGGCGATCCACCTCTACCTCACCGCCGGAGCGACTGAACCGAATGTGGTCGAGATCCTCCTGCCGTACCTACAGTCCGCACCCGTACGTTTCATCGGGCTCACTTCGCCCGAGGGATATCGCCGTGCGGTTCTGGAGAATAACCTCATCGCCAGTCTCTTTGAACGGATTGACATTCGTGAGCCCGACCGGGAAACCATGGTGCGCATCCTCGAGGACTACCTCACGCACCGCGAGGCCAACGTTCCTCTCTTCGTCCGCTATCAGGCGATCGTAACGGCCGTGGAGCTTGCGGCGCGCTACCTGCCGGAGAAGCGCTTCCCGGAAAAGGGGATTCAGCTCATGGAAGAGCTCTTGATCGCGATGTCCCGTCTCCCCGGTAAGCGCGTCATCTTCCCCGAGGACGTGGAGGAGTTCGTCCGGGCGCGCCTTGGCGTTCCGGTTGGCAGGCCGGAGGAATCGGAACGGGCAGCACTCTTGAACCTCGAGGCCGCCATCCATGGCCGGGTCGTTGATCAGGAAGAGGCGGTGAGCGCCGTCTCAAACGCCCTCCGCCGGGCCCGGGCCGGGGTGGCCTCCCAAGAAAAACCGATCGGAACTTTCCTCTTTTTGGGACCAACCGGGGTGGGTAAGACCGAGACGGCCAAGGCCCTGGCCCGCGTCTACTTTGGCGCGGCATCGAAAATGATTCGTCTCGACATGTCCGAGTACCAGAAGCCGGAATCCATTGACCGCCTGATCGGTTCTCAAGATGGCCGCGAGACCGGGCAATTGGCGGCCGCCGTCCGCGAGCACCCCTTCTCGCTCATTCTCTTCGATGAGATTGAGAAGGCCCACCCCGCGGTGCTCGACCTTTTCCTCCAGGTGTTCGACGAGGGGCGGGCGACGGATGTTTTCGGCCGGCCGATCGACTTCCGGAATGCGATTATCATCGGTACATCCAATGCCGGCGCGGAATTTATCCGCGAAGCGCTGACGGCGGGGCTCGACTACGAAACGCTCCGCCACGGCCTCATCGAGGCGGTGTTGCGGAGCGGTATCTTCAAGCCCGAGTTTCTCAATCGGTTCGACGCGGTCGTGGTCTTCAAGCCGCTTGACCCCGAGAGCGTTCGGCAGGTGGTCGCGATTCTCCTCGGTGAGCTTGCCGAACGTCTCAAGGACGAGAACTATCTCCTCGAGATGAGTCCCGAGCTCGTGGAGTGGGTGGCAGAGAAGGGCTACTCCGAGACATTCGGCGGGCGGGAGCTCCGGCGCTTCATCCAAGACCGGATTGAGTCGGTGCTGGCGCGTCACATCCTCGCCGGTCGCTACCAAAAGGGTGTCAGGATCGTGCTCCGCCCTGAAGACCTCGGGCCCTGAGGCCGTGGCAGGCGGACCCACGAGGGATTTAGCCGATGGATTGCCAAGGCCATCGACGCTTTTGCGGTAGCCGGCGGGGCCGAGGCGAGCACTCGCAAAGCCGGAGAGGCACTCGGTCAGGCGTTCGCCGGCTTCGAAATGGTGGATAGGGTCCCGCTCGGGACGCCGAGGTAGCGGCTCTGGTGGGCGCAAGGGCATCGTTTCGGTAACGTTGTGTAACTGCGGTCGGCATGGTAGGAGTATCATATAGCAACACCGACCGATCGAGTCACTACTCCCTTCGTGAGGCATGAATATCCCACAGCACGTCGGCGTCATCATTGATGGAAATCGGCGCTGGGCGGTCAAGCGGGGGCTCCCCAAGTTCGAAGGACACCGCTACGGCTTAGAAACCCTGAAGAAACTTCTCCGGGCGGTTATCAGCCGCGGCATCCCCGTGGTCTCCATTTTTATATTCTCGACCGAGAACTGGCGGCGAACATCCGAAGAGGTATCCACGTTCATGGCGCTCATCAAGAACGCTTTCCGGGACAACCTGGAGTGGCTGAAGGGTGAAGGCGTGCAGGTGCGAATATCCGGTCGCCTCACCGATTTTTCCGATGATGTCCGCGCCATATTCCGAGAGGTGGTAGCGGCAACGAAGGACAACACGAAGCTGATTGCCAATTTTTGTTTAAGCTACGGCGGCCGGGAAGAGATCACCGAGATGGCCAAGCGCGTCGCAGCCGACACCAAGGGCGATCCCCACGCCATCGCCGCGATTACCGAAGAGACCGTCGCGCGGCACCTCTATACCGCCGGCCTGCCCGACGTTGATCTCCTGGTACGGACCGGCGGCGAGCGGCGGCTCTCGGGGTTCCTGCCGTGGCAGTCGATCTATGCCGAGCTCTACTTCACCGATACGCTCTGGCCGGATTTCACGGAGGAGGAGCTCGATAGGGCCCTCGAATTCTTCTCAACCCGGAAGCGGAACTTCGGGGCGTAGGACGTAGAAGCTAAAATACGCCAGAAAACAAAAACGCCATGACATACGCCATGGCGTTTGTTGTGGCGCACTAAACCGGCGTCTTACTTGGCTTCTAATACTTCTTTCACTTTGGCCACGATCTCCGGCAGCTGGGTGTTGGCCTTGATGAGGTAGGCCTTTACGCCGAGGGTCTCGGCCTCTTTCATGTAGCTTACCTCCTCCAGGTTGGAGAGGATCACCGCCGGGACATTTGCGCCATCGGGGAGGGCGCGGATATCCCGCAGCGCCTCAATGCCGTTTTTCTTCGGGAGGAGGATATCAATGATCATCACGTCCGGTTTGGATTCCCGGAAGAGGTGTGGCGCATCTTCGCCGTTCGCTGCGAGCGTGACGTCGAACCCCTCTCTGGCAAACTCCCGGGAGAGGAGGGTGGTCATGAAGGGATCATCCTCCACCAGGAGCACTTTCGGTCGGGCTTCAGCCATACATCAATGGTAGCAAAGGTTTCAAAGGCCGCAAGGGGGAGAGAGGCTAGGCGGCACAACTCCTATCTCCGGCCCACGGCTTCGTCAAAGGCCTGGATCGCTGCTGCGAACTCGCGGTGGAGGGTACCCGCTTTCTCCATGTCCGCGGTGACTTGCTCGACAAGGGCGCGGAGGCCCTCGGGGATCGGGGGGTTTCGATTTGCCGCACGATCGAGGTAGTAGCTGCGGGTGAGCTCATAGAGGGCGCGGCGGTCGGCATAGAATTGCTTTTCCGTCTCGGCGAGATTCGCGAGGATGCGGAAGGCCGCGATGGCCTTGGTGCCGATAGTGTCGGGCTTCACTTGGATGGCAAGTTTCGAGAGCTCGCCGCTGACGCTCGCGAGCGATGCGGCGAGCGCTTCACGCTTGGCATTCGACTCGAGGGCGCGGTTGAGGAGGTTGATAGCACTGCCGTAGTCCTTCTTGGCTTCGAGGTCAACGAGGGAGCGGATGTCAACGTCTTCGATGCGCACGTGTTCATCGAGGATCTTGGCGGTCGCTTCGCGCATCTCGGCGAGCCCGGGCGGGAGGGCGGGTTTCGTCAGGCGTACCATCGCGAACGCTGCCGCGGTAAGGGCGATGGCAATGGCGAGGCCGAGCAGCCACCAGAGCCACTTCGGATAGTGTCCGCTTTCATCCATGTCTCAAGTATAACCGCTCTCCTCTATTTCGTTAATGCGTCTGGCAGGCCGGGCAGAGTGTTGTTCCGCGACTGCCAATGACGATGCGCTGGAGGATTGCGCCGCATCGCGGGCACGGCGATCCGGCCTTGCCGTACACGAGCCGCCGCTCCTGGTAGTGGCCGGAACGGCCGTCGGGCGAGCCCCAATTACGAAGCGTAGTGCCACCGCTTGAAAGCATGGCGCGAATGGTTTTCCGGATTCCATGGAAGAGCCGCCGGTGTGCTGGTAGGTCGAGGTGTGTGATACTTGTCTCGGGGTGAATTCGCGCCCGCCACAGCGCCTCATCGGCAATGATATTGCCTATGCCGGCCAATCTGTCTTGGCGAAGCAGGTAGGGCTTGATCATGCCGCTCGCGTCCGCCAGGGTTCGCGAGAAATCGGTATAGGCAAGGCCGCGCGCATCGCGGCCGAGCCGACCGAGATAGGGATCGCGGCCAAGATCCTCCGGCGAGCCATACCATACCAGGCCGAACTTTCGCGGATCGACGAGCCGGAGCTCTTGACCCTCCGCCTGCGCCGAGCCGCGTCGAGGGGAGAGCCGCCACCGAAAATGCACCCACCGCCTTTTAGCTCTCGCCAATGGGGGTGGGACAAATTTGTACGATCGTAGGGATTTGTCCCCATGGCGCACCGACGCACTTTTAATCACCCCCGCACCTCCAACCTCCAACCGGCCGCTCATGCCGAGGTGGATGGCCAGCGACCGCTCCGGCTTTCCCGATAATTTTAAAAACAGCACCTTACCCCGCCGGGTCACATCCAGAATCTTCCGGCCCCGCATGCTGGCAGCTGGATGCTGGCTGCCGGTAGCTCTGCGGAGGGCGCGCGGCCAGTCGGTCCAAAAATCCAAAATCCGCCGGCCGCGGACCAGCGGCATCAATTTCCGGCGGGTGATTTCCACTTCAGCTAGCTCAGGCATACTGCTTCACCCTTCCCCGTGACGGATGGCCTCCAGGTGGACGTTTGCGATCGCGACCTCCGGCGCGTAGGTGATCTCATCCGAGGCCCAGAGGATGGTGGGGCGCGGATCGCCGGTGATACCGATAATGTTTTTGACCATATCGCGGAGGTTAGCCCGGATGCGCAGGGCATTGACGCGGATCGGCTCGGCGATTTTGCCGTTTCTTATGCGGAAGGTGTCGGCCACGGCCGTGCCCGAGATTTCGCCGGCCTTGTAGCCGGCAATAGGGTAGGTGTACCACAGGGCGCCAATGTATACGCCATCGCGAACTCTTTCCAAGAGCTCGCGACGCGCCACGGGACGCGAGGATGAAATAAAGAGGTTCGTGGCCGAGATCCCGGGCTCGTGCGAGGCCACGCGGCCGCCACCACCGCCAAATCGAAAGCCCGAGCGGGGCAAGATGGTCTCGAGCCCTTCGCGGGCATAGGGCCCGATCTTCTCCTTGAGCACGGCATCGGACTGGGCCAGGAGCTTTTTTCGATAGTAATCGTTCATGAGAAAGCTGGCGAATCGGCCATTCTCAATAAGGGGGAGACGGGCGGTACGATAGCCGTCATCAGTGAAGGTTTTGGATCCGGCACCGCGGGGGGAGGTGGCATCGTCGTACAGGGTTAGGAGTGGAGAGGCAACCTGCTCGCCAAAGCGGCCGTTGAAGATGGAGAGCCGGAAATCGAGCGTTGCTAGAGAAAAAGAAGAGAGAAGGAGGTTTGCAAAAATCTCGACTGCCGCCTGCGGGCCGAGGACGACGGTATAGTTCCCCGTCGGCACGTGCGTACCGCCAACTCCTTTTATGGCCTGTTCCGCGGCCTCGGTGCCTGCGCGCCCGGCATCGAACCTGCCAAGCCCGCTTGAAGCCCCCCAGCCGCGGCCCTTGGAGTGGGCGCGTTCCACCATGGCACTCACTAAGCTCATGACAATCGTGCTTTCATCCCAGAAATTGATGCCTTTGGTGCTCGCGAGCGCACATCGCTCGGTTACGAGGAAGTTATCGCCGGAGACAATGTAGTCGCCGATATTCAATTCTCCGAGCAATGATCTTCGGTGATGGCGCTCGAAAACTTTGAGCGCGCCTTCGAGCGTCTTGAAACTTACGTCCGCGAGGAGCTTGGCCTCGGCCTTAGGATCGCCAGTGATGTCGAGCAGCCGTGGATCAATATATGCCCGCGGCGCCAGCGTTTCTTTGACCGGCTCGGGAAAGCCGTGGAAGTCGGGATCATGAATGGCATTGGCTCGGGCGCGCTCAAGCGCGCGCTTCACGGCATCAAGCGAAACGTCGTTTGCAATATGACCAAAGCCGACACGCGAAGCGTGTCGTCCTGAACCCCGCTGAAAGCGGGGTGAAGGACCCCCTCGAAAATACCCCTGCACCGAGACCCCGAAGTCATCATCCGACTTCGGCTCCTGTAATCCTTGGCACGGGAAATGGTGCGTATAGACGAGCCGTCCCACGACGCGGCGGTTGGCCGAGGCATAGACCGTGCCCTCGATAAGGGACTTTTCGCGCTTCAAGATCGCGAGGCCGTCCCGAACTGTTTGTTTGAGTTTTGCCAGGCCGATCATGGACCAGTTCTTAGTTTTTTGTTCTTAGTCTTAGTTTGCAGTTATCGGTTTTAGTTGCCTATAACTGACAACCAGAAACTGTAACCAATAACGTACAACTAAGAACTTGCATCACTTTAGCCGATGCCCGACAATCCTCGCTCGCCCCCGCATGGTTGGGCCGCCGTTGCCGACCATTTTGGATTGCATGGGCTGGCCCTTGCCGCAGTTCGGAATGGGGAACACTTTGAAATCGCTGCCCACGGCATCCACGCTCATGAAAAAGTCCTTGGAGTGCCCGGAGATCGAGCCGTCCCGAAAAAGTTCGCCTAACTTGCCGTCGCGGATCTCGTACAAGAGCCGGCAGGAAAGCCGGAAGTGCTCCCGCGACTCCGAGATCGAAGGAATGCGGTGGCCGACCACGTAGTAGCCGCGCTCAACGTCTTTCAGCATGCGGGCGGGATCTGAATCTCCTGCTTCAATGGCGGAAACGGACATCCGAATTAGAGGGATGGCCGAAGCCGAGTTGGCCTTATAGTGCCCATTGGGGACTGATCCCCAGATGGCCGCGGTCTCGCGCGAGTTCATGAACTCCTTATACATGCCGTGCCGGATATGATAGACCCGGTGCGCCGGCGTACCCTCGTCGTCGTATAGGTAGCGGCCGTAGGCGCCCTTCAACGTTGGGTCAGAGAAGGCCGATAAGAGCGCCGAGCCGACCTGTTTTCCCACTTGGTTTTCCGTGAAATTCCTCAAAAACCAGGACCGGCCGGCATATCCGGTCTCCCATTTCATGGCCCGGTCAAGCTCGGAGGGGTGGCCGATAATTTCATGCGCCAGCAAGCCGTTGAAATCTGGATCAGTGACTACGACCACCGGCTTTTCCGTGGTTGGCGCTGGCCTGGCTTTGGAAAGCTTGACCGCCTCATCAGCAATCATGGCCGCAAACCCGCCGAGTGTTTTCTCATAGACATTTTTGCCTTCAGTCAATGCCTCCCAGCCGAGTTGGTTGCCGACGTGGTGATATAGATCAGCCGGCAGTTTGGAGCCGGACTGCGCAGTGAAAAAGACCGTGGAACCGGTGAAAGCCGAGGTCTGATCAATCACGCTGCCTTCGGAGGAGGCAAAGAGCTGGCGTTCGAGAAAAGAGAAGGCGTCAAGGAAGGAGTTTTTGATTTCACGAAAGCGCTTGCGGACATCTCCGGCAACATCGAGCAAGTACTCCTCGGCCTCGGTCTTGGCTACGGTACGGGGGTCGGTTTCGTAGTCGGCCTTGATCATATCTCTAATCACAGGGATCCTGGCGAGTGTAACTTCGGGCTGGATGCTTTTGCCAAGATGCAAAAAGGCGTGTTTGGTCTTTAACTTACGCCTGGCCGCGGCATAGGCGCGATCATATGCAACCTCAATGGCTTGTCGGAGGATCTTTGGCGCATTTCTGAAATCCGCGGCACTGATGCTCCCGCCAATGAAGCCGTTGGCCGAAGCATTGCGAGGGCCTGCGATCACGCGGATGCCGTAGTTCACGGAAAAATCTTTTTGATAGGACTTCAAGGTCACGTCTTCGGCGGCAATGGTAAATCCCTCGTCAATCTCAAAACGAAGATCAAGATGCCGCACTCCAGCCAGCCGCCGCGCCTCGGCCGAAACCAAAAGTGCGAGGTCGCTCTTGAGATCGTCGAGCTCCTCAACGGAGATCCAGTGTTTTACGCCGCGGGGCATACGGAACACCATAGCATGCCACATCCGGTGCCGCAAAACCACAAGCGTATGTAAGGAGACATGGAGACAGTGAACTAAAAAGATGCGGAGACAGGAAATTAATTTCAATCCAACGATCGTCTGATTGATCTTAAAACCGTCAGAAACGCCTCGCTATACGAACGGCTGCATCGTGAGCAAGAAAAAAGCGCCGGTCACAGCTAACTGACCGGCGCGAACATGTTGGCGCTAATCTCCGGGCGGCTCGATTATCATGCCGCCGGCCCACTGGGCGATGACGCGGGGCTCGCCGTCCTGGACGTGCCCAAGGTGGTAGAGCTCGTAGCCGGCGTTCCTGCCAACAACCAGGAGCCGGTCAATGTCTTTTTCTCCCACCATGAAACAGGCGCCGATCCCCCAGTTGAGCGTGGAGAGACAGTCTTTGAGCGAAATGCCACACTGGAGGAGGAACGGGAACACCGGGGGAATGCGCTCGGGCCATCGCTCGAGCACACACGTGAAGGGTACGGCAACGGCGAGCTTGCCAAGGCCCCCGCCGGTGATCGGTGCGAACGTCGCGACAGGAATTCTGGCACGTAGGACAGCTTCCACGAGTCGAGCGTAGGAGCGAGTCGGGGCGAGCACCTCCTCGCCGAATGAGGCCCCGCCGGGCACCGGTGTTAAGAACTGGTGCCGCAAGGCGAGGCCGGTCTGCTTCAGGAGCGAATAGCCGTTCGCATGCGGACCGGATGATGCCACGCCCACGATCTGAAGACCGGCCTCCTCACAGCTCGCATCGAACTCCTGATCGATAATGCCGTTCGCCGCGAAGGCAAAGACCGGTGCGTCATCCGGCTGGAACGGGAGATCGAGGAGCTGCCGGAGCCCCGGCGTTTCACCGCCGACGAGCGCCATTCCGTTCTGCCGGCACGCGCTCAAGAATCCATCGGCGATCGCCTCCATACGTTGATCGTCCTTGAACCATGCGCCGTCCCACACGGCGATGAGATCCGCGCCCGTGAACGGCAACGCGCCGTGGCGGAGGAGATCCATGCTTGCCATTTCGACGACATCTGCTGGGATGCCTCGCCAGTGGCTGGCATTGCGGGTCGCCGCGTACATCCACTGAGCGATGTAGTCCTTAGTGCCCAAACTCTCGATGATGGGACCCCAGAACAAGCATGGACGGGCAGATGATGGCCCCCAGGCGCCGCTAGATCGAACCTCGATGCCGCGCACCAGCGCGAATGTCCGGGTCTCCGGGATGAGGATGCTCATCCTGCCCTTCCCGATCTTCAGCTGCCGATAGTCCACCCCCGCTTTTCGGTAGGCCTCGCTCATATGCTTTCTCCTTTCGCATCCAGTCGGTGAGTTGCCAATCGATGGTTCGGAGTTTCCGAACCGTTGCTTTATCAACTACGATAACTACGATCGCCTCTCGCATCGAGCAGAATCGAAGTGTCAAACAACAAATTGCCACCCTAGGGTAGCAATTCATTGGTAATCCATATTCAGTTGTCCGTCCAGGGGGCTTAGGGGGACTCGAACCCCCTCCGACGCTGCCACAGAGCGCCGTGCTGCCGTTACACCATAAGCCCCATGCCTCTACGCGCCCGACAGGATTTGAACCTGTGGCCTCGACCTCCGCAGGGTCGCGCTCTATCCGCTGAGCTACGGGCGCAGACGGTTTCTCTTGCGGACCGCCGGGGGATGCACGTCAGAATCCCAGGCCCCGCGAAACGATGTCAATCATCGAACGATCCTGCTGCCGTTCCCGGAGGAAGCGTAGCAGGGTTTCGCGGACGAGTACAGGGTCGAGATCGCCGAGCGGCAGCCGCAGCGGCGGCATGAACGTCTTTTTGGAAAGCACCGAGAGCTCTTTCATCAGCGGCGGGTCGTAGAAGATCCAGAATGATTCCAAGCTCTCGAATTCATAGATGCGTCTGCCAACCCGAATGCCGCGGCTCGTGATGGCAATTTCGACCGACCGCGGCGGGCGGAACTGGTAGGATGCGACGACTCCTCCGGCTAAGAGCAAGAAGAAAGCAAAGAGAAAGTTTGCAAGCGCGAACGCAACCAAGCCGCCGGCAACGAGGAGCGCACCGAGGGTGACGAGAGGATTCGCAAGGGGGAGTTTCGGTTCAGCGCTCGGCGTTTCCCAGGTAAGAAAGGTGACGGAACTGTCGGTGAGGGGCTCGAAGGCGCTTTGGGTCGGGTGGGCTCTCGAACGGCGCGGAGGCGGTTTCGCCGGCGTCGCCTCGGTCACCGGCAGCAGCGTCTCTTCTTCGGACGGCCGGGCTGCTGCGGTCCTTCTGGGAGGTGTGGGTGCGGGTTCTCTGCGAAGGTCAATAATCTCTGGCATGGGGGTATTGTAGCAGAGAATCAAACGGACTGCCGCGGTATGGAGCTGGCTTGTTCCGGGAAGATGTTTACGGAAGCGGGAGGATTCGAACCTCCGAGGGGATCGCTCCCCAACTGGTTTTTCCCGATTTTGTTCACGCGGAGCGTGATTACAAAATCGAGGATCCCGTCCAAGGCGGCGAGGGTGAGATTCGAACTCACGATACCCTTTCGGGTATACCTGTTTTTCTCGACCCCGTTACAAAACGGAGGGTGCAGGACTCGAACCTGCAAGGGATTTCTCCCACTGGTTTTCAAGACCAGCGCAATAGCCTTTCTGCCAACCCTCCGTTTTGTAACGGGGCAAGCAGGCCCCATCAACCACTCCAGCACCTCGCCGCTTTGTTCGGGACAAGACCAGCGCCATAAACCTCTCGGCCACGCTTCCGCTGTAAACGGGATTGTGCTTTGTTTCCGTGCTCGCTCCTCACCTCACTCGCTTCGCTCCTTCGGTGAGGGTGGGATTTGGTTTTCGCCGCCGCTTGGCGAAAACCCGCGGCGCTTCGAGAGCCCCACGGCGGAGGCGGGAGGATTCGAACCTCCGAAGGGCTTTTGGCCCTTAACACGTTAGCACCGTGCCGCTGTGTTTCGGTGAATTTTCACCGAAACCCCGGGCGCTTTTGAATCCCCAAAGCGGTGAGGGTGGGATTCGAACCCACGAGGGACTTTCATCCCCAACACCTTAGCACGGTGCCGCTTTCAACCACTCAGCCACCTCACCGCTTTGGGGAAAAGTAAATGTGCGCCCTTCAAACGCAAAGACTTTTGCATTTGAACCACTCAGCCGCGCCTCCACCATGGACCCAATACAATGTGCGCCCGTCGAACCAGCCGACAGGCCCGGTAGACCCCCGCACGCAGGTTTATACCAAAACACCGTAGCAAC
>CAYIBD010000003.1:0-20350 GCA_964361655.1 uncultured Candidatus Saccharibacteria bacterium | reverse complement strand
GGCCTCCACTTTGTACCAAATAAAATTGGCGCCGGTGGACGGTGCCGTGTGGAAGGTTCGACCCGCGAAGGAAGTTTAATCCCTTACCACGTTAGCACCGTGGCCCTTTCAACCAAGCTCAGCCACCTCACCAAAACCAGGCGGAGCGTAGCAAAATTTTCAGCTCTTGGCAATGGTGATTGCCCAGACGGTGTGGGCGCCATGCGTACGGAGAAGGCGTGCCGCCTCGCCGAGCGTTGCGCCGGAGGCAGCAACGTCGTCTACGATGATCGCGGTCCGGCCGCGGATCGCAGTCGCATCGACAACGGTGAAGGCGCCGGCAACGTTTTTCCGACGCGCCTCGTAGGATTCCATTTCGGTCTGGGGGGTATTCCAGCGCGGCCGGCGGAGCACCGGCGCTATGGTACAGTGGAACCGGAGCGCGAGCTCCTTGGCGAGAAGCGAAGATTGGTTGAACCCGCGCTCGCGTTCGCGGCGGCGGTGGAGCGGGATGGGGACGAAGATCGTCGATGCCGGCAGGCGAATCTCGTAGAACGCGAGGTAGGCCGCGATCATGTCGGCGAACGAAGCGGCCAGTTCCCGCACCCCCTCAAACTTGTAGGCACGGATGAGGTCTCGGATGACCGGCGTACGGTAGGAGAAGGGAGCGAAGAAGCGCCGCAGGCCAATGCGCTCCCGGCATGGGCCACAGAGGATTCCCGTGAAGTTCCGCTTCGAGCATACGGGGCAGCGCGGCGCGGAATATACGAGCCGGCTCTGGCAGGCCTGACAGAAGAAGCTGCCTTCAGTCCTGCAGCCGAGGCAGACCCTGGGGAAGAGGAAATCCAGGCACCAGGACGTTAACCTCTTTACAACCCGGCCAAACGGCCCGGGCTTCCCATGAGCTTCCCGGATTCTCCTCTCCCCCTCGCCCTGCCCCGTTAGAAGCCCCGTTTCTAACGGGGCCTGAAGGGTGGGGTGTGTGGGTTCGAACGGGGTTAACCGGTTCGCCGGCCGCATGGTTGCATCCTACGATAGAGGCCGCGCCCGTGTGTATAGATACGTCTGCCGTTGCCGCATCCGGCATGGTATACTGCCGGCGAGGAGCGTTTTGCATCAACGCCGATTTGGGTCATATCTCCAGTGGCCATTCCTTTCCTCGATCGTATCAAAATTCCAACATTCTCGTTCGGCTTCGGCTTTCGTTCCGCGAGCGTGGCCGGTGTTGATATTGGTACTGAATCGGTCAAGGTGGTACAATTGAAGAAAGAAGGCGACCGGGGAGTGCTCGAAACCTATGGCGAGCTCAAATCGGCGCGATACTTCGCGCAGGAGACGACGGGCGGTGCGGCCGGATTTATCGGTTACCGCGATGAGAGCGTTGCAAATCTACTGCGCGATGTGCTCCGTGAGGCCAAGGTAACGACGCGGCGGGCCGTCTTTGCGATTCCGTCAACGGCGAGCTTCGTCACTACGATTCAGCTTCCCCTCCTCCGCCGGAACGAGCTTGAAGCCGCGATCCCCTTTGAGGCCAAGAAGTACATCCCCGTCCCGATCGCCGAGGTTGCCCTGGATTGGCAGATCTTAGAGCAGGATAGCGCTGGGGGGCGCGTGACGGTACTGCTCGCAGCGGTCCCCCGCGAGGTCGTCGCCAAGTTTCAGCGCATCGCCGGACTCCTGAAGCTCGACCTCGAAGCTGCGGAGATTGAAAACTTCAGCCTGGTCCGTTCACTGCTTGCGAACGATCGCGGCGTCACCGCACTCATCCAGTGGGGCGGGGTGGTGACAACGATTACGATCGTTGATCAGCGTCGGATCCGTTCGCACCACAACTTCGGCCGCGGTTCACGCGAGATCACGACCGCGATCGCCCGGAGTCTCGGCGTGAGCGTGGAGCGGGCCGAGGCGGTGAAACGCGAGATCGGTTTTTCGGAAAAGCCGGAAGAACAGGAGCTCGTCAGCGTGATCGCTCCGGTCGTCGACAGCATCCTGGCTGATATCGAACGCGTCGTGACGCTTTACAATCGCAGTGCCAAACGCAAGATTGAGCGGATTGTCCTCACCGGTGGCGGCGCTCGCTTAAAGGGTTTGGTCGATCACGTCGCCAAGCGCTTCGGTCTTGAAACCGTCATCGGCAATCCCTTTACCCACACGATCTTCCCGCCCTTCCTCCACCCCACGTTAAAGGAGATCGCCCCGAACTTTGCGGTAGCCGTTGGTCTTGCGCTCCGCACCATCGTTCCCATCTAGCGCCTCGACTTGATCGAAGCCGTCTCGAGCGCGCCGTAGCGCACCTCTCCTATGGACTTTTCCCAAGCCGTCTCCCGACCCCGCGCTTCAGTCCAATCGCGCCTTCTCATCGAGAGCGGGCGATGGTTTTTCAACATTGGACTCGCACTCTTCCTTCTCGCACTCATCGTCTCGGGGGGCATCTTCGCCTACCAGTACTCGCTGGATGCAAAGCAATCCGGACTCGAAGAACGCATTCGGGATCTCGAGGCCGATCTGGCGGACGATTCGCTGGCTGATCTTGTAACGACATCGACGTCGCTCGCCGCCGCGAGGCAGGTGCTGTCCAAGCACATCTACCCCTCCCTCGCCCTCGCCTTTCTCGCAGAGCACACGCACCCCCGTGTCTACTTTAACAATTTTGATTTCTCCGCTGACCAGCAGAAGATCAGCGCGGCGGGGTTTGCGCAATCGTACCGAACCGTGGCCGAACAGATCAGCATCCTCGAGTCAGCCGCCGCCGTGGAACGGGTTGACTTCGGAGGGCTTGCCGCGGGCGAGCGGGGGCTCGTGAGCTTCCACCTGACCATCGGTTTTCGGCCGGAGCTCCTGCGGCCGTCGGCCGATTGAAGCGTTGCCATGGCGCGACTACTCGTCACAACCCTCTTCCTCATCCTCGCCGGTGCGACGGTCTATTTTCTCATCCTCCCGCAGTGGGAGGGCATCGGCGCGACGAAAGTGGAGATCGGGCGACTCCAGGGGATGGTAGACGAACTCGCCCAGCTGGCCGAGCGGCGCGACGCGCTCCGGGACGTGTACGGCAGCATATCCGAAGAGGACCGGAAGCGCCTCGCGATGATCGTCCCCCTTCAACCGGATACGGCGGCATCGGTGGTTGACTTTGAGATCATTGCCCAGCGCAATACCGTCACCCTCCAGTCGATCAGTTTCCTCGATTCGAAGTCCCGCGCCGCACCGCTCGCTCCGACCGCACCCCAAGGGTATGGGACGATTCCGCTCTCACTCTCGGTCCGCGGGACCTACGAGTCCTTCCTCCGGTTCCTTGACGACCTTGAGCATAACCTTCGCGTGGTGGATGTTACGGCTATTGCCTTTGGCGGTACCACCGGAAACGTGGTTTCTGCCTCGCTCAATGGGGTCATGTTCTACCGCCGCTGATTCCTATGCGCCAGAGCTTCATTGCCGCTGCTATCGTTCTTCTCCTCGCCGTGAGCGGCTGGATTTGGTATCGCTATATCCGTTCGCCCGCCGGTGCGACGCCTCCACCGCCGCGCCTGGAGAGCGAGCTCCTGGAGCAGTACCGCCAGTTGAAAAGCTTGGAACCGGACATTAGCATTTTTTCTGATCCGGTGTATCGGTCCCTCGAACGATTTCGTCCGGCGACAACCTCTCCCATCCTCCCGCGGGGACGGCCGAACCCCTTTATCCCCTTCTGAAACATTCTCGCTCTCATTCCGGTGTGCTGCGGGAGGGCCCGCCGGAGTCGGAGGAAACAACCGCATGGCCCGAAGCGTCATTGAGGTGCTCGTTCATAAGGGCGTCCTGACGGCTGTTCAAGCCGAGGAAGCCCGGCGGGCCGCCCGATCGAAGAAGCGGCCGCTGGATGAGGTCATCGCTGAGCTCGGAGTTACCGAGCGCGATTTAGTCATGGCCAAGAGCGAGACGCTGGCCATCCCGGTGAAGTTTCTCGAGGGCCGGAAGGTGCCCTTCGAAATTTTAAAAAACATTCCTGAAGAGTCGGCCAAGTTCTATCAGTTCGTTCCGCTGGAAGAGAAAGACGGGATGCTTGAGGTCGGCATGATCAATCCCGATGACGTCGATGGTCAGGAGGCGCTGAAGTTCATCGCCTCGCGCCTCAACATCCCCTTCCGCATTTACCTGATAACGCCGGGCGATCTCAAGCGTGTCCTCGAGGAGTATAAGGGCCTCTCCGGCGAGGTGACCGAAGCCCTGGCCGAGTATGAGGAAGAGGCCGAGGCCGAAGGCGTGAAGGTACGGGCGCCGGAGAAGCGCGATGTCCTCGAAAAGGCGGTGGAGGAAGCACCCATCACCAAGATGGTGGCGGTGATGCTCCGCCACGCGGTCGAGGGGCGCGCCTCCGATATCCATATTGAGCCAGGAGAGAAGAAGCTCCGGGTGCGCTTCCGCGTGGACGGCATCCTCCATACGAGCCTCCTCCTCCCCCCGGATGTGGCCAGCGCCGTGCTGACGCGCATCAAGATCATGTCGAATCTGAAGATTGATGAGACGCGTATCCCCCAGGATGGCCGTTTCCACACCCGGGTGCTGAATAAGGAGATTGATGTCCGCGTCTCTACGTTCCCGACGGCTTTCGGCGAGAAGGCGGCCCTCCGGATTCTGGATCCCGAAGCCGGCATCAAGACGCTCCCGGACCTCGGACTCGTCGGTCGGAACCTCGAGCTCTTGGAGCGGGCCATCACGAAGCCCTACGGCATGATCGTCATCAGCGGCCCCACCGGTTCGGGGAAGTCCACCACGCTCTATGCGATTCTGAACGCGCTTAACCAGGAATCCCGGAACGTCGTTTCCCTCGAAGATCCGGTGGAGTACTACATTCCCGGCGTCAACCAGTCCCAGGTGCGGCCGGAGATCGGCTACGATTTCGCAAGCGGTCTCCGACAGATTCTCCGCCAAGACCCCGACATCATCATGGTGGGGGAGGTGCGGGATAAGGAGACGGCACAGCTCGCCGTCCATGCCGCACTCACCGGCCACCTCGTACTCACGACCCTCCACACCAATAACGCCATTGGCATCATCCCGCGCCTGATTGACATGGGGGTTGACCCCTTCCTCATCCCTTCGACACTCATCCTGACCATGGCGCAGCGCTTGGTGCGGCGCCTCTGCCCCGATTCGCGGCGGCCGATCAAAATAAGCGCGCGGCTCCGCGAGATCGTTGATGCCGAACTCCGGGCCCTGCCCGAACCGGCGCACCAGGATGCCGCCTCACTCCGCGAGCATTCGATCTACGAGGGAGTGGTCTCCGCGTCCTGTCCCAAAGGCACGAGCGGCCGCATTGGCCTCTTCGAGTCCTTCGAGATGACGCCGGAGCTCGAGCGGATTATCCTCGAAGGACCGTCAGAATCAAAAATTCAGACCGAGGCCAAGCGCCAAGGCATGATCACCATGAAGCAAGACGGGATCATGAAGGTGCTCCAGGGGGTTATTGGTATGAATGAACTTTTGGAGGTAGTATAGTGGAGAGCGCAAAGCCATGAGTGCGGTCTCCAAGTGCAGCGTGATGCGCATCCCACGTCGGAGAGGCGGATTTACCATTATTGAGCTCCTGGTCGTCATTGCCATCTTGGCCGTACTGTTTTCCGCCGTCATTGCGATCCTTTCGGGCGCCCGCACAAAATCGCGTGACGCACGCCGCGAGACCGATATCAAGACAATCCAGAACGCACTCGAGCTTTACCTGACCAATGCCCGCGTCTATCCCGCGACCGGCGGAGGGGGTGTGTGCCTCGGAGCGACCGATGGGAGCGACACTGTTTCGCCGGCCTTGATTGCAGCCGAAGCAATCGGGAGGGTACCAAAAGACCCGCAACATGATTGCGGTGGAAATCTCCATTACCATTACACTGCAACTGACCCCAGTACCTATATCCTCCGTTTTTATGTCGAGACGGCGAGTACCGGCCGAGATCCAAGTCAACCAGTAACGGTGGGGCCGTAGGAGGTGTGATCGGATATAACATCGGAAGTGTATCCGCCACGGCTCCCGGGATTGAATCATGGCAAAACAAATTGACGATTTGCTCCTAACCGTTTTGCGAGAGAATGCATCTGACCTGCACCTCGCCGTAGGCCGGCGGCCCACGATCCGCGTTGCGGGGAGCTTGATTGAACTCACCAAGCACCCCCTGTTAACGCCGGCGGTAGTCCAGGACCTCGCCTTCTCCGTTCTCTCTAAAGAGCAGCAGGAGCGCTTTCTTGCCGAGCGCGAGCTTGATCTCTCCTACGCCTTTGAGGATAAAGCGCGGTTCCGCGTGAACGTCTTCTTACAGAAGGGATTCATCGGTGCGGCACTCCGCTTTATCCCCACGACCATCCGCGGCTTCCCAGAGCTCAACCTGCCGCCGATTCTGGCTGAGTTCTGCGACCGCCAGCAGGGGTTTTTATTAATCGTGGGACCGACCGGGCACGGCAAGACCACAACTCTGGCCGCAGTGGTGGACTTCATTAACCACAAGCGCGCCGATCACATCATCACCATTGAAGACCCGATCGAGTACCTGTTCACTTCGGACCGAGCCATTGTTGACCAGCGCGAGGTCGGCGCTGATACCGAGAGCTTCGGCCGGGCGCTGAAGTCCATGTTCCGCGAAGACGTGGACGTGGCCATGATCGGCGAGATGCGCGATCCCGAGACCATGGCCACCGCCGTGACGGCGGCCGAGACCGGTCACCTCATCTTCTCCTCACTCCACACCAATAACGCGGCGCAAACCATTGACCGTATCATCGATAGCTTTCCGGCCCACCAGCAGGGCCAGATTCGGGCGCAGCTCGCCGAGACGCTGATCGCCATCGTCTCACAGCGCCTCATTCCGCGTGTGTCGGGCGGCCTCATCCCGGCCGTAGAGGTCATGATTGCGAATCACGCCGTGCGAAATCTCATCCGCGAGTCCAAAGCGCACGAGATCAATCTCGTGATCGAAACCAGCCTCGATGAAGGCATGATGAGCTTGGATCGTTCGCTGGTGGATCTCGTACGGCGGGGCGAGGTGACCCTTGAGGAGGCATCACGCTACTCTTTGAACGTTGGCGAATTTAATGCTCTCCTCAAGGGGTAAGATGGCCCCGGCGCCCGCTCGGCGCCCGCGGAAACACGCGCATGGCACAGTTCTCATATAAAGCCCGGACCCGCGAAGGCGAACCGCGTGCCGGCGTCGTGGAAGCGAGGTCTACCGATATCGCCGTCGACATCCTGCAACGCCAGAACCTCATCGTGACCGACGTTCGGCCGGCCGAACGGCCACCGCTCTTCGCTCGGCGAATCGATCTCAAGATTTTCCAGCGCGTCAAGCAGCGCGATGTGGTTATCTTTTCGCGACAGATCTCAACGCTCTTCCAGGCCAAAGTGCCGATTACGCAGTCCCTCCGGACGCTGGCGAGCCAGACGTCGAACGTGGCACTCCGTTCGGCCATCTCCGAGATCATGGACGATGTTTCCGGTGGCTCGTCGCTCTCGCAGGCCATGTCAAGACACCCGGCAATCTTTTCACCCTTCTACATCAACATGGTCCGGGCGGGCGAGGAATCGGGGACGATTGACGAGACGCTCTCCTACCTCGCTGACTACCTGGATCGCTCCTACGCCCTTACCTCCAAGGCGCGGAACGCCCTCATGTATCCGGCCTTCGTGCTGACGGCCTTCATCGGCGTCGTCATTGTCATGCTCGTGGTAGTCATCCCGCGTCTGACGGTCATATTTGAAGACCTCGGCCAGCAGGTGCCGTTCTACACGGCCATCATCATCGGCGTCTCGTCGTTCCTCCGGCAGTGGGGCTTCTTCGTGGTCGTGCTCCTCGCCGCAGCGGTCGTGGCTGGCTGGCGGTTTGGGCAAACGCCGGCCGGGCGGCTCTTCTTCGACTCCGTGGAAATCCGGCTCCCGATCATGGGGGGGCTCTTGAAGGAGATTTACTTGACACGGCTGACTGATAACCTCTCGACCCTCATCGCCGCCGGCATCCCCATTATTCGCGCCCTTGAGGTGACTGCCGATATCGTCGGCAATCGCGTCTACCGCGAGATTATCTTCGACGCGGCCAAGTCCGTGAAAGCCGGCAACACCATTAGCGCCTCCTTTGACAAGTTTGCCGAGGTCCCGCCGCTCGTCACCCAGATGATCCGCGTGGGCGAAGAGACCGGCCGGCTCGATTTCATCCTGAAGAGTGCGGCCGAGTTTTACCGCCGCGACGTGGATAACCTCCTCGAAAACTTCGTTTCCCTGATCGAGCCCGCGCTCATCCTTGTCCTCGGCCTCGGCGTGGGGCTGCTCGTGGCCGCGGTGCTTGTGCCGCTCTACAACCTCGCGAGCGTCATCTAGGACTGAGAGTTATCCACACCCTCCTTGAGGTTTGGCACGGCCAACGATATAGTAGAAAGGTCGAATCTTTCATATCTCAAATGGTCGATCCTCTTACCATAAGCGTTTTACGTTCATCAATAATGCCTACTTTCTTTCAGCCCATGTTTCGGCGCGACCGGCGCGGGTTTACGTTGATCGAACTCTTGGTGGTCATTGCCATTATCGGCATCCTGGCCTCCATTGTACTCGCCTCCTTGAACACCGCCCGGAAGAAATCCCGCGATGCAAGGCGCATCTCGGACATAAAGCAGCTCCAGCTTGCGCTTGAGCTCTACTTTGATGCCAATAGCGCCTCCTATCCGGCAGGTACTGACTTAACCCCGCTTCAAACGCAAGGGTTCATCCCCGTGCTTCCAAAGGATCCATCGAATTCCGCTTTGAACTATAACTATCAAGGGGTGACCTCGGCTGGTGTTGCTTGTACTGCAGCTCCCTGTACGTCCTACCACATAGGCACGACCCTGGCCGAGCACTCGAATCCGGCCCTAGCGAATGACAAGGATAGTGCGGTTGGATTTTACGGATTCGGCAAAGCGGCTGAAGGTACTGGCTGTCCTGCGGCGAGCGATGGTGGGACCACGGCCGATGAGACCTGTTACGACGTCATCCCCTAGGCAAGCGATCATCGCGGGATGGCTGTTGCCCTGTTTCCGGCGGTCCTGTTGTTTGGGTTAGTCATTGGCAGTTTCCTGACGGTTGTCATTGCACGGATCGGAATAAAAGAGACGATCTTCTGGGGCCGCTCCCGCTGCGTCCAGTGCAGGAGGCAACTCCTCTGGTTTGAACTCCTGCCCGTCCTGAGCTTCATCGCCCAGGGCGGGCAGTGCCGTTCTTGCGGCGGCCGGATTCCGCGAACGTATCCGGCGATTGAACTTATCACGGCAGGGCTCTTTCTCGCGGTAGGGTGGGGCGTTGCGGCCGGCACGCTGCCGGCACCGCCGTTCCTGACAGATGCGTATGCCGCGAGCGCCGGTGCAGCCGTCGCCGCCTTCCTCTACTACGCCTTTTTCGCCGCGCTCGCCGTGGCGATTTCCGTTTACGATTTCGAGCACCGCGTCATTCCGAGAGCGCTCGTCATGCCGTTGATCGCGGTTGGTATAGCCGCCGAGGTTGCCGGAGGCCTCCGTGCCATGGAGCTCGCAAGACCGCTTGCCGCCGTGGCGGTTGCGGCCGGAGCGTTTCTCCTCTTCTGGGCGCTCTGGTTTTTCTCCGGCGGAAGAGCCATGGGCCGGGGGGACGCTGATGTGGCGCTCGCCATCGGCCTTTTCTTCCAGCCGCCAGCAGTCATCCTCGGCCTCTTCTTTGCCTTGTGGTTGGGTGCCGCAGTTGGTATACTCTTGGTGGCGGTGGGGCGGTTGACGTGGAAGAGCCCGATGCCGTTTGCCCCGTTTCTCTTCAGCGGCATCATCCTCGCTCTCTTTTCCATACCGCACCTCCCATTACTCCAGGAGATGGCATGGCTACGCTGACGAGCCAAAGTTACCAGCGGCTCTACTGGACAGCGCTCCTCATGGCGTTCGCTGCCGTTCTTGCTGTGATTTTTTCCGAGGACGACAAGTTCTATCGCGATTTCGAGCGCTACTTCTCGGGTCTACAACCGTCGATTTCAGGGCGAGCTACGCTTCCAACGCGCCTGACAATCGACTTTGGGAACGGCGAGCGGCGGGCCTTCCAGGGTGAGGTGGAAGATGGCATGACGATTTTGGCGGCACTCTTTGCTTCGCAAACTGCGGGGCGGTTTAGCGTGAGTACGGATTCGCGAGGACGGGTGATTGACATTGCCGGGATACGGGCTGGCGGCGGCCGGGCGTGGCGGGTATACCTGAACGACGCGCCCATTCAAGATCTACCCGGACACACGGAGATTCAGCCCGGCGACAAGATCCTCTTCCGCTACGAATAGTGCGCTCTCAAGCGCCCTGAAGACCGCTCGCTCCGAGGCGGTTTTTTTGCTACCATGGGCCTGTCATGATGCGGCAGCGGCGCGAAAGCCGGAGGTCGGGAAACGGAGCGGGCTTCACCGCCCTTGAAATGGTGATCGTCCTTTCCATCATTGTCATGATCTCGGGGGTCGTCCTCGTAAGCTTCCCCCCGCTTTCCGAACGCATCAATATCCAGCGCTCAAGCCGCGGGCTCGGCCTTACCCTCCGTAAAACGCAAGCCATGGCCTTGGCTGGCCGTGAGGTTTGGGATGACAACCCACCCGGGCCGCCGGCATTCAAGACCCCGCCGGCCTTCGGCGTCTACTTCAGCGTTAACTCCTCATGCCCCGGCTGGTCATCAAACTCGTACTTCATCTTCGCCGATGTCTTTCCGGTCGGGAACCCTGACGGCAAGTACGATTGCATTGGGCAGGGCGGGGCAAAGGATATTGTCGTCGAAACGATCCAGCTTGAGCCCACGGTATCGTTCCAAAAGTTTACCGTTGATACGGGGACGCCGAATCAACGCGATGAGAATACCATCCACATCGCCTTTTCCGTACCCGAGGGGGATACGACGATTCAGGACGGCAATCCCCAGCCACAAGCGGTGGAGATTTATATCATAGGCGCGAATGGGGTGTTCAAGCGGAGTGTTGTCGTACTCACCACCGGGCTCATTCATGTCAAATAGCCGATGAAGATGATACAAAAAGCCAATCGGCCGTCGGCCCTAACGGCGGAGAGAAGACGCCGGTCGCTTTCACCATTCGATCGAGCAGTGCGGGTTACCCACTCCATCCGGTGGAACGATTCATCATCTTACGGCTTTACCCCGTTAGATCCTGAACGCTCCGGCTTTCAAGCGGGGTTTACCCTCCTTGAGACCGTCGTTGCCGTTATCCTGATCGCCTTTGCGCTGATTGGGCCCTTCACCCTTGCGACCCGCGGGATTTTTACGGCCAAGTTTGCCAAGAATAAGTTAGTAGCCCTCAACCTTGCCCAAGAGGGGGCGGAGATTATCCGGACGTTTCGCGACAACAACTTTCTGACGAATCAGCCGGCATGGAATTCGGAGATCATCGTTGACCAGGACACCCAGGCCGATGTCTTTTGCCCCGAGCCCTGCACGGCCCTCGCGGCCAAACAAGCCCCCGCCTACCATTACCAGGCCTGCGGTGGTTCGTGCCCTCGGCTCAAAGTAGACCCGGCGACCGGTCTTTACGCCCATGGGAGCGGCCAGGATTCAATCTTCACGAGGACGATCCGGGTTGAGACCGGTGTCTTCGATGCGCAAGTGCCGGGGGGCGATCAGCTGAAGGTGATTTCAATCGTGGCCTGGTCTGAATCAGGCATCCAGCATCAAGTTCGGTTGGAGGAGGTATTGTATCGGTGGCAGTAAGGCGGCGGCAAAAATCATGAAATCGGTCAATCGGCCTTCGGCCGTGATGAACATGATGACACGCCGGGATGGGGGGTTTACCCTCCTGGAGATGATTGTTGCCGGCGGCATTTTCACGGCGGTCGTCACGATCGCGGTTGGTGCGGTGCTGGCTATTGGCCAAGCGCAGGTGAAGGCATCGAACATCCAGAATGTTCAGGATAACCTCCGCTTTGCCCTGGAGCTGATATCGCGGGAGATGCGCACCGGCCGAGATTTCCGGCTGCCCGCCACCCCGGGCTGCCCCCCGGCGTGTGGGGAAGTATTCTTCACCGCGACGCGAATTGTCGGTGGGAATGCCCAGAGCTACGACGTTGGCTACTGTTTCGATGCGGTGGCGCAGGAGCTGCGGCGGTTTCTCGTCCTCGGCGGATGCGCCGGGGGCGTACCGGTGACCGACGAGAGTATTCGTCTTGAGGAGGCGGTCTTTTATGTTATCGGCGAGACCATCGGTGCGAGCGATGGCCAGCCGCGCATTACCACCATCCTCCGCGCAAGTTCTCGTGACCCGCGGCTGGTAACGACGTTCCGACTGCAGACAACGGTGACGCAGCGCGATCGAGATAGCTCCTAGGCCATGGCCCACCCTCGGTCCAGCCCAAGACCGCCCCGGAGAGCGCCGACCGGCATTGCGCTCCTCCTCGTGGTCGTCGTGCTCTCGGCTCTCCTCTCGGTAAGCTTGGGCATCTTTGCCGTAGTGTTCGGGGAGGCCAAGATTTCGGGCGAGATGACCGATTCCTTCCGGGCAATCTTCGCCGCTGATCAGGGGATGGAACGGATGCTCTACTGCGATCGGGCCGTTCCCCCGGCTAACTGCGATAACCTCGGCCAGCCGGCCGGTTGCCTCGGCCAGCCCGGGCAATGCACCTATCCCGGCCCAAACCCCACCGATACCGTGCAACTCCCAGCATTTCCTTCGGGCGCCTGCGTCTACGTCCGTCTCTTCCGGAATGCGAGCGGCGATACCGGGGCGTTCTCAACGGGTGAATATGCCTGCGGTGTTGCCGAGCGCTCGGTGCGCCGGGCATTGCGGGCGCTCTACCAGCAGTAACGCCACGTGAGCCATCGTTGGTCTCGGGATGGAGTTCGGCATCCGGACTCACCGCGGCCATCAGGCCCGAAACGGTCTTACCTATGCGCTTTGCTGACCTCGCGCGGTCCCTGGAAACACTTGAGCGGATCTCCTCGCGCAACGAAATGACCGCGCTCCTTGCCGGTACCCTCGCGGCGTCTGGCCACGATGAGATTGCTAAAACCTGTTACCTCCTCTTGGGCGAGCTCTTGCCGGCGTACCGCGGGGTTGAGTTCAATATCGCCGAGAAGATCATGGTTCAGGTACTCGCCGCCGCATACGGGAAGGCACCGAATGAGGTGCTCCGGCTCTACCGAGCCAAAGGCGACCTCGGAAACGTCGCCATGCACCTCGCGAGCGGACGTCGGAGGAGCGGGGTGAAGCTCAGTGTCGGAGCGGTGTACGATCGGTTGCTTGAAATTGCCGGCGAGTCAGGTGAGGGCAGCCAGGAGCGGCGGGTTCGACGAACGGCCGAGCTCATTGCCTCGCTCGACGGTCGCTCGGCGAAGTTTGTCACCCGCATTCCGGTGGGGAAGCTGCGGCTCGGCTTCTCCGAGGCCACGCTCCTCGATGCGTTCTCGGTGATGGTGAAGGGCGATAAATCGGCGCGACCGGTGATCGAGCAGGCCTATAACGTCACGGCGGACATCGGTGCGATTGCAACATACGTTAAGACCCGCGGTCTTGACGGGCTTGCCAAGATCAAGCCCCAGCCGGGCGTTCCGATACGCGCTTCGTTAGCCGAGCGCCTGGCAAGCGTCGAAGAGGTGATTGCCAAGGCCGGGCCCGAGGTCGGGGTGGAGCAAAAGCTGGATGGCTTCCGGACGCAGATTCATGTTTGGACTGGCGGCCGGCAAAAGCGCGTGGCACTTTTTTCCAGGAACCTTGAAAACACGACCGCCATGTTCCCGGAGATCGTGGCCGCGGCCCGCGCGCTCCGGGCGAGGAGCGTCATTCTCGATGGCGAGACCATCGGGTATAACCCTAAGACGGGAAAATTTTTACCCTTCCAGGAGACGGTCCAGCGAAAGCGAAAGTACGACATCGAGGCCTTTGCCAAGAAAATTCCCCTCTCCATTTTTATTTTTGATATCCTCTACTTCGACGGGAAGTCCCTTCTCGAGGTCCCTTTCCGCGAGCGGAGGAAGCGGCTCGAGCGGGTGCTTGAGAACATTCCCGGAAAGAGCGCCATTCGACTTGTCGACCATGAGGAGACGGGAGACATTGGGGTTATCCAGCATAAACTCCAAGAGAGCATTTCCGCCGGACTGGAAGGGCTGGTGGTCAAAAATCTTGATGGTCCCTACGAGGCCGGCAAGCGCGGCTTTCACTGGATCAAGCTCAAAGCCACGACCGCGGCGCTCGCTCGCCTCCGCGGTGGAGCCAGGCGGACCGAGACCCAGGTGCTCGATACCGTTGATTGCCTGGTCATGGGCGCCTATCGCGGCCGGGGCAAGCGGACGGCGTTTGGCGTTGGCGGATTCCTCCTCGGCATTCGCGGGAGCGACGATCGCTACTACTCGATCTCTCGCCTCGGGACGGGTTTATCGGATGAGCAATTTCGCGAAGCCCGGAAGCGTCTCGGCGCGCTCCGGCTTCCAGACATGCCGAAGGACTATGTGGTAGAGAAAGAGGTGGTACCCGACTTCTGGATTCGCCCGTCGCTCGTGGTGGAAATCCTAGCCGATGAGATCACACTCTCGCCCCGGCACACTGCCGGCAGGAAGAAAGACGGCCGCGGCTATTCGCTCCGCTTCCCGCGGCTGGTGCGCTTTCGCGACGACAAGAATCCCGAGGACGCCACGACGGTGGCAGAGATAGCTAAGCTGTATAGGCAGCAGAAGAAACCAACATAACCATCCGCACCACAAGCAAAAGAGAAGAGGTTGACTCCCTCGTCGAGGTACGGTTAGGATCATGCCATGGCTACCATTACGCTTCGCAAAGACAGAGTGGAGCGATCAAAGGGCTTGGTGATCCTCCCACTCAAAGAGTACCACCGGCTGCTCACTCGGAGCGTGCCAACGTACCATCTTACTGGCAAAGCAGCCGAACGGCTGGATAAGCTCGCGGAGGAAGGACTGCAGGAATCCCGGGAGGGTAAAACGATCCGCGCGGGATCACTGAAAGAAGCGCTGCGACTCTATGCCCGGAAGCGTGCACGTTGAATAGTACGGACAGCTTCAGAAATGCTAGCATAACTATGTCCATTTTATGACCACTGCCACCTTGCGGAAGGAAATCAGCGTATTGAAGCAGCGCCAGGCGCACCTAGAGCAGGTAGTATACAGAATAATTGCCCCTCGCCGCGGAGGAGACAATTTGGAAGTTCGACCAGAATACCTGCGGAAGCTCCGGCGTATCAGCCGCGAGATGAGGGCTGGAAAGGGGGTTACGGTTGTACGAACACGGAAGGAGTTAAAGCAGTTCTTCCGCGGCCTCTAACTTTTGCTTGGAGCGAGCCATGCGTTACCGCGCCGTATTTTCCAAGGAGGTAACGCGTGCTCTCGGGAAACTGAAGAAGAAAGACCGACCCACCTTCCGGCGGGTCGAGCGCCTCATCGAGAAAGTTTTAGAGCATCCCGAATTGGGTAAGCCGCTCCGTTACGACTTGAAAAACCACCGACGAGAATCCGTCGGTTCTTTTGTTTTGGTCTACGAGTTCCGTGGTGATACAATTCTATTTGCTGACTACGATCACCATGATAACGTTTATCGCAAATGGCACTGACATTCGTATATTCGTACTGATTCGTAAAGTTATGATTTCCCAAAAAGACGCCCCGCAGCAGAGCAAGCTCGCTACGGGGCAGGTCGAACACATCGCGCGCTTCACACCTACGAATTACGAATAGTTCCGAATTACGAACTACGAATTCGTAATTCGTACTTCGGGAACATCCGTAATTCGTAGGAGCGAGAATGATTTCGAGAAAAGACGTTCAACATATTGCCCGTCTGGCAAGGATAACGTTAACGCCGGAAGATGAAGAGAAATTCGAGCAAGAGCTCTCGGCCATTTTGGATTTTGTAGCCAAGCTCGGCGAGGTGGATACCGCCACGGTCGAGCCGCTTGCCGGAGGCACGGAGCTTGTGAACGTCATGCGTGAGGACCAGGCGGGGAAGCAAGAAGCACGAAGCATGAATCAAGATTTGGTGGAAGCGGCGCCGAGGAAGCGCGAGGGGTACGTGGAGGTGGAAGCCGTGTTTGAGGAGAGAGAACACTAATACACGAACCATACACTAATTCACGAATTCGTGACATTTGCATCGGTTCGTGAATTCATTCTCTCTTCATGAGGTTGTTATATGTTCCCGAGAGCAATTTCTGAAATTTCGGTTGGGTTACGGCGGCGTGAATTCTCCGCTGAAGAGTTGACTCGTTCCTACCTCCAAGTCATTGAGGAGCAGAATGGAGTATTGAATTCCTATCTCGATGTCTACCAAGACGCCCTAGACCAGGCGCGAGCAGCTGACAAGAAAATTGCTGACGGTTCGTCAGATTCATCATTAGCCGGGGTGCCAATTGCGGTGAAAGACAACATCCTGATCATCGGCCGCCGCGCGACTGCCGGATCGAAAATTCTCGAAAACTATATTGCCTCCTACGATGCCACGGTTGTTGCCAAGCTCCGCGAGGCGGGAGCCGTGTTTCTTGGCAAGACCAACCTGGATGAGTTTGCCATGGGGTCTTCGACCGAGAATTCCGCGTTTGGGGCGGCGAAAAATCCCCATGACCACTCGCGGGTGCCGGGCGGTTCATCCGGCGGCTCGGCCGCGGCCGTGGCCGCGGGAATGTGCCAAGCCGCGCTCGGTTCAGACACTGGCGGCTCGATACGGCAGCCGGCGTCATTTTGCGGGGTGGTTGGCCTGAAACCGACCTATGGCAGTGTTTCACGCTCCGGCCTCATTGCAATGGCTTCATCGCTTGATCAGATCGGGCCGCTGGCACGGAGCGTGGCTGACGCCAGAATTTTATTCGGAGCCATCCGCGGTAAAGACCCGCTCGACTCCACAACGGTGGAGCCAGAAATTAGAGATTCGAGATTAGAGATTAGAGATTCGATTCGGGTGGGTGTGCCGCGGGAGTACTTCGGGAAAGGGTTGGACTCTGATGTTGAGAATGTAATCCGCGTCGCGATCCGAAAGTGTGCCGACCTCGGCGCGGAAGTCAAAGACATCAGCCTGCCGCATGCGGAGTACGCTCTGGCAACGTACTACCTCGTGATGCCGGCCGAGGTCTCGGCCAACCTAGCCCGCTTCGACGGCATCCGCTACGGCTACTCGTCGCCGCAGGCCAAGAATCTCCTTGACGTGTATGAGAAATCGCGGGCCGAAGGGTTCGGGGCCGAACCCAAGCGCCGCATCATGCTCGGCACCTATGCCCTCTCGCACGGCTACTACGAGGCCTACTACAAGAAAGCCCAGCAGGTGCGGCGGCTGATCCGTGATGACTTTGTGAAGGCATTTGAGGCAGTCGATTTCATTGTTGGGCCGACTTCGCCAACGCCGGCCTTCAAGTTTGGCGAGAAAACCGAAGATCCGCTCCAGATGTACCTGGCCGACATCTACACCGTGGCCGTGAATCTTGCGGGCGTACCCGCCATCTCGATTCCGGCCGGATGGGTAGATCGGGAACCCTTCGATGCGGCTCAGGGCAGGGGGAAGCGGCTTCCGGTGGGGCTCCAGGTCATTGGGAAGTGGTTTGAGGAGGATGCCTTACTGGATTTTGCCGGGGCATTAGAAAAAGCTCTCGCATTCCAGCATCAGTAACTCGATGCTAATATGCGAATGGATACGAACTATACGAATGAACCGATTAGTATCATTCGCATGCATTCGTATATTGGCATCGCGTTATGACTCCTGACCAAATCAACGACTTTTTCTCCTTTCTCTACCGGGGCCGGATTGGCGAATTTGTCTTTTGGGTGCGACTCGCGGCCGGCGTGGTCACCTCGGCCGCCATTGCCGGCATTGGCGTCATTGCGATCAAGTTCCGACAGCTGAACGCGGGCACCATTGCCAAGTGGTCATCACGGCCCCCTTCGCTCCGCGAAGACATCGCGTCGCAGCCATGGCAGGAGGTCGTACGCAAAATCGAAGCGCCGAATCCATCGGATTGGAATCTCGCCGTCATCCAGGCGGATGCCATTTTCGACGAGGTGTTAAAGGGGATGGGGCTTCCCGGCGAAACCATGGGCGAGCGCCTGCAGCGGCTTGATCCTTCGAAGCTCCAGAACTTGAATAACGTCTGGGAAGCCCATAAGATTCGGAACCGCATTGTCCACGAGAGCGATCAGGTGCTGACCCATGAGGAGGCCAACCGCGCCGTGACCTATTTCAAGTGGGCGCTCCAGGAACTCCAATACCTCCAGGAATGAGGCGGATCGAGAGAGCTTTTGTGAGCTTTTTCTTGCAATAAAACTCCGCCCCTCGGGGGGGCGGAGTTTTCGTATGTCGTATCAACCGGGTTTAGCTTTTTTCTCATGCCATAGCCAGGGCCGGGACCTTGGCCGCCTCTTTCCTCGAATGGTTGCGGCCGGCTTTGCCGCGGATGATCTCGTCAATGATGCCGTACTTCCGCGCCTCCTCGGCATCCATGTAAAAATTGCGGTCGGTGTCGGTTTCGATCTTGGCAAAGGGCTGGGCGGTGTGCTTGGCCAGGATTTCGTTGATCCGCTTTTTCACTCTTAAGATGTGTTCGGCTTCGATCTTGATTTCCACGGCCTGGCCCTCGGTGCCGCCCATGACCTGGTGGATGAGAACCTCGGCATTCGGGAGGGCGTAGCGTTTCCCTTTGGCGCCAGCGGCCAGTAACACCGCCGCGGCCGAAGCGGCCACGCCAACGCAGATGGTCGAAACATCCGGCTTCACATAGCACATGGCATCGTAGATGGCTAAGGCCGAGGTCACCGCTCCGCCCGGCGAGTTGATGTAGAGCTTGATATCCGACTTCGGGTCCTGCGACTCCAAAAACAGGAGCTGGGCAATGACCACGTTCGCTACCGGATCTACGATCGGCCCGCCTAAAAACACGATCCGATCCTTTAACAGGCGCGAATAAATGTCATAGGCCCGCTCGCCGAGCTGGGTCTTTTCGATGACCGTAGGGATGAGTATTTGGGCGTGGAGGTCGTCGTCCATGGGGGTATTACCTAAGCTGCTCGAGGAGCTCGAATACCTTCTCGTTCCTCGCGATACCGCGAGCATACTCGAAGAGCGCCCGGCGGTCAAGGCGTTCGAACTCCTCTTTGCGTATACCGCGGTGCCGGATGACGCGGTTCGTCGCCGCCTGGATGTCTTCCTCGCTCGGGCGAACTCCTTCGCGCCGACCGATCGCTCTCAAGACGAGGGCGATTTTCACCCGGCGTTCGGCTGCCGGGCGCCACTCGAGCTCGAGCTCGCCCTCGGTCTTCTTGATGTGCGTAAGGTAGTCAGAGAACGTAAGGCCCATGGGCTCGACCGACTCTTTGAGTTCGGAACCCATTTTCTCGAGCTCCTGCCGAACGAGGAGCGCTGGGATCTCGGCCGTGGTTTCGGCGGCAATGGCCTCAACCGTGGCCATGCGCAGTCGCTCCCGCTCCTTGGCCTCCCTTTCTATGATTAAGCCATCACGAACGCTCTTTTCTACCGCCGCCACCGAAGGGAAGTTTCCGAGGGATCGTGCAAATTCGTCATTCCACGCCGGCATGTCCCGCTCCTGGACGAGCTTCATCGTTGCTCGGAAGTCCAATGTTTTACCGGCGAAACTCTTTTCGCGATAATCCGGGGGTACGGCGAGCGTAAAGGCCTTCTCCTCACCGGCTTTCATGCCGACGAGCTCGTCTTCAAAACCGGGCAGGAACCGTCCTTTCCCCAGCGTGAAGGGGTGGTTTTTCGATTCGCCGCCTTCGATGACAGCACCGCCGTGGCTGGTTGAGAAATCAATCTCGACGCGATCGCCAAGCCGTGCACCGCGGTTCACGGTTACGAACTTAGTCCGTGATTCGCGGAGCCAGTCAAGCGATGACTGAACTTCTTTCTCCGTTACCTCCTCCACCTTCTTGGTGGCGAGCACGCGTTTGGCAATGGCCCTATAGTCGGGCAGCTCTATCAATGGCAGGAGCGGGAGTGTGATTTTGTATTCGAGCTCTTCTCCCGGCGCCAACTTCGTAATCGCCACCTGCGGCTCGCCAATGGGCTCGAAGCTCTTACCCTTGAACTCCCGTTCCTCCACCTCGGCCAAGAGCTTCTCGAAGTTATCCGCAATGTATTTCCGCGCCGCTTCTTCGAAAATCTTAAACTCGCCGGTCTTTTGCCTCACCACTTCATAGGGTGCATGCCCTTTGCGAAAGCCCTCAATCTCGGTTTCTTCGGAAATCTTAGCCGCGGCCTTGGGCAGGAGCGGCTTGAGTTCGGCGTAGGGCACGCGGGCGGTGATGGTGATTTGAGTAGCATCGCCTCTATCTATCGTGTATGGCATTTGACTGGAGATGATATATGTTCTACGTTTTGGAAAATCAAGTGAGCCCACCGTAACCCCTCAAGTGCAACACTCGGATGCGGTAATTAGGGATAATTGT
>CAYIBD010000002.1:36329-40017 GCA_964361655.1 uncultured Candidatus Saccharibacteria bacterium | reverse complement strand
CGTCGGCGGGGACGGGGAGGAAAGCCGGCTCGGAAACTTTCAGTCCGCAGAGGCGCCGGAAGTCGTCCGGATTGATATCAGAGACATTCGCGTCGCGGAGGATTGGGAGGAAACCGGAGCGGAGGAGCGCCTGCACTTGTTCCCTCGGAACGCCACGGAACACGTCTCCAATCTTCTTCATCTGGCCGGGGGTTGCCTTCTTGATCGTCATTGGCAAGTCCTCCTCTCGGGAATGGCGTCGCCGTTACCACACCCCATGCGGGCATCCGGCGGGCCGTGTACAAAGAACACACCATATCATACAGAAAACTAGAAAAATTGCAAGCCTAAGGCGCAACGCTACACCCATCCGCGTTGACGAAGGGGGCCGTACTCTGCTACAGTGGTTTCGATGGATACAATGACCTTCCGCGTCATTATTGAACCAGACGAACGGGGTACCTTCCATGGCTATGTGCCAGCACTTCCCGGCTGCCACACCTGGGGACGGACGATCGTTGAGACGCGGCGGCATCTCCGCGATGCCATGCGTGCCTATCTGATGAGCCTCCATGCAGATGGCCTCCCCATCCCCCGCGATCAGGGTTTCGAGATGATCGAAACGTTGACGGTGAAAGGCGCTGCATCCCGGCGGCGCTCGCCTAGCTATGCCTAAACTCCCGCCGGTGAATGCGCGACGCATCATCCGAGCCCTCGAGCGGCTCGGTTTTCACAAACATCGCCAGCGCGGCACGAGCCACCTTATCATGGCCCACCCGGACGGCCGACGCGCCTCCATCGCCGTACATCCAGGAGATATTCCGCGCGGTACCCTCCACGGCATTCTCCGCGACATTCGTGTGGCGCCGGACGAACTCCGTGAATTGCTCTAGTACAACTTCGTAAGCTCCTCCCTAACCACCCTCCGATCGTCCCAGGGGATTTTCTTCCCTTTTATAATCTGCCACGGCTGGGCGCCCATGCCAGTGATGACGACGGTATCGCCGGGCTTTGCGCTCTTCAGCGCCTCGCGTATCGCCTCCCGTCGGTCGAGTACTACTCTCGCGATCGCGTCCTTGGTACTCGGTATGCCAGCACGAATCTCTCGCGCAATAGCAGCGGGATCCTCTTCATCGGGGTCATCGCTGGTCAAAATAATCTGCCGGCAATAGCGGCTGGCAATCTCTCCTAGTTTTGGCCGCTTCCATTTGTCCCGGCCGCCGCCCGGCGCGCCGAAAACACAAATCAGTTTCTGATTTCTGATTTCCCCGGCCTCGCCCGAGCTCGGTCGAGGGCGGGCTGATTTCTGATTTCCGCTCAGTGTTTGGTACACCGCCTCGTAGGCGCGGGGGGTGTTGGCATAATCCACAACCACGGCAAAGGGATGCTCCTGGATAAATTCAAGCCGCCCCGGAATGTTATTCACGCCTTTAAGGGCTTGGGCCATGGCCGAAAGAGAAATATCAAGGGCCATGGCCGTGGCTGCGGCGGCCAGGATATTCATAGCATTAAATTCGCCGCCAAGCCGCGTCTCTATAAAAATTCCATCAATTTCGAGCTGAATCCGGCGCGGTTCGACCCCAAGCACACGCACTGGCCGGCCAAGGCCACCAATATCAATGGCCGAGCGCTCATACCACACGATCCGTTTAGCTGATGTGCGAGCGGCAAAATACTCGGCCGATGCATCCTCGCGGTTGAGCACAGCAAGGCCCTCGGCAGGCAGACTGTGAAAAAGCTCAAGCTTGGAGGCGCGATAGGGCTCGAACCCGCCATGATCCTCAATGTGCTCCGGAGTGACATTGGTGAGCACCGCGGCCTGAAAACGGATGAAACGGTGCCGAAATTGTTTAATGCCCTGCGAGGTAACCTCGACCACCGCAAAGCGGCATCCGGCGGCCCGGCACTCGGCCAGGAACTTTTGCAGCCGGAATCGACCGGGCATGGTCATTTTGAGAAAATTCGGCTCTTCGTGGTCGTTGGTCTTGAAACGGAGCGAAGAGAGCGAGCCCACCCGATGTCCGGCCGCGACTAACATTTCGTGCAAGAGATGCACGGTCGTGGTTTTGCCGTCCGTGCCAGTGACGCCGATTACCGTGAGGTGGCGCGACGGAAAACCATACCACAGAGTAGCAGTAGCCGCTAGAATAAGGTGATAGGCCGGCTGGAGAAACCGGAAGAGCGGAGTCGGTATAATTCGTCGCCCAAACGCAAGCCAGTTTTCCATATCATGGCTTATGGAGTTTCGAGCCAATGTAGATCATGAGGCTGCCCAAGCTCGACTCAATGACTGCAGTGTAGATAAGATCAACGCGATAGCGCTCGGTGAAGGCTACCATTACAGTGGTAATGCCGAGCAACATCAACCACGCGACCACAAACCACTCGCCACGATGGAGCGAGGCGCCACCGGTACGGTGTTTATGAATCTCTTTCAGGACAACGTAGACCGCAAGCGCGCCCAGGTACGGTTCGGAGAGTGCGTCCAAAATTTGCTCGAAGGCCGGGTAGCGGAGATGGAGGTTGGTGAAGAATTCAAAGGCGACGAGGATAAGATAGAGATCGGTAAAAAGCCCGAGCCAGAAGTAGAGCCGATGGAGGGTTTTATGATCCGGAAAAGTCATAGGAATCAGTGACGGAGGGTGTGCTGGAGGCGATAGGCTCGGTAGAGCCACGGACGAAACACGAAATCGTAGGACGGCTGGGAAGTGAGCGTGCTGCCGCCGAATCCGCGCTTAAATCGGGTCAGGCCGGGCCACAGCACCTCGTCAATGCCGCCAAAGTCGTAGGTCTGGAAGTTGCGCTTGAGAGCGATCTGGATGATCCGCCAGTGGAGGAGGTGCGGGGCCATTTTCTCGCGATGATTCCGTGATGAGGCGCCATGCAGGTAGGTGGCGGTATTCGAAGGACGATACCAATTTACCAAAGCCGCCGCAAGCAGAGCGCCATGCCACTCGGCAACCCAGAGTTCGCTCCAAAGCGCCTCACTCCGCAGCTCAAGGAGAATTTGGTAGTGCGTTTTGGGATGAGGTGAGAATCCCTCGCGCCGCGCGGTATCTATCAAAAGCGGCAAAAATTGGTCGAGCGCTAGAGCGCTCTCTCCTGCCGGAATCAGTCGCACGCTCACCTCGTGCCGCTCGGCCAGACGTATGTTGTAGCGGGTCTTCCCATGCATGGCCTCGAGGAGTTCGGCCTCGGGTTTCGTGCAATCAATGAGGATCGTCTCCCGCGGTTGGAGGGAATGGCTCAACCTAATTTCCAATTTCAAATTTCTAATGTCTAATGGCTCGGTGGGATCAACTTTGAGAAAGATCGCGCCCGTCCCTTGGGCGAGTTTAACGATTTCATGGAGAAACTCTGGTGCTAGGGCTCCGGGCCGCGGTGCATAAAGATAGTGGAGGCCAAAAGGGAGATCGTGACGGATCACAAGCACGCCGCCGATACGGTGCGTTTGCCGGCCCATCCGCTCCTGAATTCCCTGCCACTCCGGTGATTGGAGAAACGATACCATGGGTTCATCCAAACAAAACTCTGACGATCGTCTTGGGATTGTTTAGATGATCCGACTCCATCACCGTTGGCCTTCTCCAAGGCGCTTCAGAGCTGCTTTCACCCGCTCGCTCGCCCCTCGAACTCCCGCTGGCACCCTTGCGAGCGCCTCGCGGGCTTCGGATTGGGTGTAGCCCAAGGTTACGAGCGCATCCAGCGC
>CAYIBD010000002.1:0-36229 GCA_964361655.1 uncultured Candidatus Saccharibacteria bacterium | reverse complement strand
AGCTTTACCCGGAGCGGGGTCGAAGGGTCGATTTTTTGCCCTCTTTCTGTTATTTTGCGGATGGCGGCGGGATTGAGGAAGACGCGGTACGAAACTCCACCGGCCGTAGCCAGCACTACCGCCCGCTCGCCTTTCAATTCCACCGCACCCTCGAGCGCGCTTATCATAATAGGTTCATCTTACTTCGCGTGCCGCAATAAAAAAAGGATCGGCCGAGCCGATCCTGGAGCGCCGTGGGGCTAGAACGTCAACGGGGTAGGCCGCGGCGGGTTTGCTGTCGGACCAGGACCTGGGACGAACATGAACTCGAGGAGCGCTAAGATAATGACCGCCACGATCGCCGCGCGGTAGCCCCAGCGGCGGAGGCAGAGCCCGCGGTGGTCAAAGGCGACCCGCTTGCGGAGCGTGAGAAAAATCGGCAGTCCAACTGGCGGCATAACGGCCACCGCGATCCCGTAGGCGAGTGGATAGCGGAAGCCGGCCTTGTCTGCGAGCTCGGTGATCAGACCGCAGAGTACGACCCCGAAGAAGGCCCACACGGCTACATTCAGCGGGATGGTTACCTCGTTGGGAATGAGCCGGCCGCCGAGAACGAAATAGAGAACAAAACTGACCAGATCCATCATGCCCTCCCCAGTCGGAGATTGAAGCTGCTCACCTTTACCGTATATGGCTTTCCACATCAGGTCAACATTCCAACCCACCGGCGATCAACCTCAAGCGATCGAGAAGCTCGTGGTTAATTTCCGCTCCGGCGCTCAGTACCAGACGCTCCTTGGCGTAACGGGCAGCGGGAAGACGTACACCATGGCCAACGTCATCGAGCGGCTGCAAAAACCGGCCCTCGTCATCTCGCACAATAAAACTCTGGCGGCCCAGCTCTACCAAGAGTTCAAAGAATTTTTTCCGGAAAGCGCTGTCCATTACTTCGTCTCCTACTACGACTACTATCAGCCCGAGGCCTATATCCCCCGCACCGATACCTATATAGAAAAGGATGCCAAGGTCAATGACTTGATTGATTCGCTTCGGCACGCCTCGACCGCATCACTTCTGACTCGGGATGACCTTTTGATCGTGGCCTCGGTCTCCTGCATCTACGGCATCGGCGATCCGGAAGAGTACGAGAAAGTTGCGATTAAGTTAGAGACCGGAGCTCTCATGAACCTCCGCGAGCTCACGCGCTCGCTGGTATTGCTACAGTATACAAGGAACAACTTCGACCCCCGCCAGGGCCACTTCCGAGTGCGCGAGAACGTGGTTGAAATTTTTCTCCCCTCGGCCGAGGAAGTCCTAAAGCTCGAACTTGAAAAGGGGCGCATTGCACGCATGACGCTCACAAGATCCGCGTTAGATCCGCATAGCAATCCGCGGGAGATCCGCTTCTACAAGTTGTTCCCCGCCAAACACTTTGTAACGCCGCGCCAGAAGTTGAAGCTGGCTATAGCCAATATCCGACAGGAGCTGAAGGAACAGGTCGAAAAATTTAAAAAGGAGGGCAAGCCCCTCGAAGCCGAGCGCCTGGAGCAAAGGACGAATTTTGACCTGGAGATGCTGGAGCACACCGGCTATACCAACGGCATTGAGAATTACTCGCGCCAGCTCTCATTCCGGCCGCCGGGCTCCCCGCCCTTTACCCTGATCGACTACTATCGCCATCGTTTTGGCGACGAGTTTCTCACGATTATTGACGAGTCCCACGCCTCGCTGCCGCAGCTTCGCGGCATGTACGCGGGCGATCGCAGCCGGAAAGAGACGCTGGTTGAATACGGCTTCCGGCTGCCTTCGGCCGTGGATAATCGGCCGCTCAAATTTGAAGAGTTCAACAAAAAAGTGAACCGCGTGCTCTTTGTTTCAGCCACGCCCTCCCCATACGAGCTCTTGAAGTCAGCTTCGGGTTGTCCAGAACGCGACTCCAATGCCCGTGGTGAGCAGGGTCGAACCATGCGAATGCATGCGAATGTTGCGAATAGAAAAGATTCGCGTCATTGGCGTGAAGCATTCGCGTCTTTCGAATCGCCCTGCATAGTGCAGCAGCTCATCCGGCCCACCGGCGTGCTTGATCCCAAGATTGAAGTCCGGCCGACGAAAAATCAGATCAAGGACGTCATCGCCGAAATCAGGAAGCGGATTGGAAAAAAGGAGCGCTCGCTCGTGATGGCCTTGACCAAGCGCCTGGCCGAAGACATTGCCGAATACATTTCCGAAGCCGGCATCAAGTCCGAATACATCCACTCCGAAGTAAAAACGCTCGACCGCCCGGAGATCTTAAAAAAGCTCCGCCAGGGCGAGCACGAGGCGCTGGTGGGCATCAATCTCTTGCGGGAAGGTCTTGATCTGCCCGAGGTCTCGTTCATTGCCATCCTCGATGCCGACAAAGAGGGTTACCTCCGAAACGAGACCACGCTTTTGCAGATCATCGGCCGCGCGGCCCGCCATACCGACGGCACGGTGATCCTCTATGCCGACCGGGTGACCGAATCCATGGAAAAGGCCATAGATGAAACCGCTCGGCGCCGCACGATTCAGGAGGAATATAACCGCAAGCACGACATCACGCCGGAAACCATCAAAAAAGAAATCCGAAAATCGCTTTTAGAAGAATTAGCGCCCAAGTCCGAAGAAGAATTCTTTTTGCCGGCTGGGCCCACCCGGGAGATGGTCTTGGCCCTGGAGCGGGAGATGAAGCGGGCGGCCAAAGAGATGAATTTTGAGCTGGCGGCGAGAATTAGAGATAAAATCCGGAAATATCGCAACAGTTGATTATATATCCAGAGTGTGCTACCTTCCCCATGAAGGGGGGATGCAAATGGACTTCACGCAGACGATCCTGCTTGAGAAAGGGATGCGCACGCAGCAGGCCTCAATCCCGAAGGAGGCACAGTGCACAGAATGCGAGGGTATGGGACAGATATCGGTGGGGTGCGCACTCACACACAGCATCTACGCCACCTGCCCTGCCTGTGAAGGATCGGGACGAAAAGAAGTTCAAGAGCGGCACGAACAGTTGCAGAAGCATTTCGAAAAACTTCGCGCCAAACACAGCCTTCCGAGCTAGTTCCCAGGTCTAGAGTATCTCGTCACGACCGGAGCCCGGTGCCACGACAAAGTAGTGGCACCGGGTAGACACCGGCCGTGGCGTTTTTCTTTTCGTCCCGATATGATTAGGCGGTGGTACGGTTTACTAAACACGCGTTAGAAAAGCTTGAAATCCTGAAGCGGCACGGCTTCCAAATATCACGAATGGCAGTGCTCGACACGGTTGCTCATCCAGATATAGTTGATTACTCGCACCTGCCGCTGAAAATCGCCCAGCGCCCGCTTGACAAGCACCATGTATTGCGGGTAGTGTATCGGGAGGTAAGCGGTATCAAACTCATCATCACATTCTACCCGGGAAGGAAAACTCAATATGAAAAGGGGTAGAGAAGTCAAAATGAGCTATGAGCCGGAGGCGGATGTGCTACGGATCGAAACCGGCAGGCAGCCGATCGACTACGCAACGGAAATCGGGAACGTTGTGGTGCATTTTAGCCGACAGGGGGTTCCAGTTTACTTTGAAATTCTCGAAGCGGCCAAGTTTTTGAAACGGGCCTCAACCCTCCTCCGCCCAGCAACAAAGCGCGCCGTGGTGGGCGCCCGCTAGTATGCCCATTACCCGTTCAGCCAAGAAGGCCCTGCGTCAGACCAGACACCGCACCATCCGGAACCTCCGGCGGAAGGAGGCCTACCGGAAAGTTCTGAAGCAAATCCGGAAGCTTTTGGCGGCAAAGAAAATCAAAGAAGCCGAGGCGCTCGTGCCGCAGGCCTACAAGGCCCTGGATAAAGCCGCCAAGACCGGGGTGCTCAAGAAGAACGCGGCCGCAAGGAGAAAATCGCGGCTGATGAAGTGGATTCACAAATCAAGAGCCCCCGCTTAGTCGGGGGTCTTTGATTTCGCTTTCCCAAGTACGAGCTTGATTAAGGGCAATGGCGGTGGCAACCGGCCGGTTTTCTGCTCGATATCAGCGGTGATGAGGCGATCAAAGAGCTTAGAGAGTTGGCGCGCATTAGTACGCTTAGCCAGGTCGCTATTCTTGCGGACCACAAACGGATGCAGGCCGCGAGTTATGGCTTTTAACTTCCCGGCCGTCATCCCCCACCAGACCAACGCGAGCGTCCGGAGCGAGCTTGCCAGTGCTCCCACCAGGTAGATGGGTTCGTAGCCAGCTTGAAGGAACTCTGACAGCGGCCGGAAACTCCGCCGGGGGTGCTGGAAGAACGCATCGGTGAAACTCCAGATTTTCTCCTCTTCCCGAATATCGTGACTAGTTGTCCAGCCGGCAGCAATCTTATCGAGCTCGTTTGAAATGGCCCAAAGATCGCTCCCGTGCTTGGCGATCAACATCTCTTTCTCGCGCCCTGACACCTGGACTTTCCGCTCCGCGGCTGCAGCATAAAGCCATCGGCTCACCGCGGAAGAGGAAAGCGGCCTGAATTCTTGGGTCTTGACAGCGGCTTTCGCGATCGCGGCCATAAATCCTTCATCTGTTTTCACTTCGCCTTCCCAAAATACAATCGTGCGGTCGCGATCCCCGGCCCAATCTTTCAGCCGGCCGCGGAGATAATCCCCGCCCTCGCGGCTCCCCGCCGAAGCATTCTCGATAACCACGAGCTCTTTTTGCGAAAACAGGGAACCCGTCCGACCAACCTCAAAAACCGTTTCGGGTTTGGTGGAAACGTCGATCCGCGTCATACCAGTTGCGGCTCCGGTCTTCTTCTCGAATTCAGAAATAATCTCGCGGAGCTTTTGCCGGCTGCGAAAAGTATCCGGGCCGTGGAGAAAATAAATCATAGCTCGCCCCAGGTCCGGCCCTGCTTCACCTCGACCTTCATGGCTACGCTGCCGGACCACGCTCCCTCCATGAAACGCGTAATCTCGGGGATGGCGATCTTCACCCGGCCGGCCGTAATCTCAAATATCAATTCGTCGTGAATCTGTAGGAGCATCCGGATATCATTTCGCAAGCCGCCTGTTGCAATCCAGCCATCCACCGCAATCATGGCTTTTTTCATGATGTCGGCTTCCGTGCCCTGGATGGGAAAGTTTACGGCCTGGCGCTCGGCCTCGCGCGCCAGACGAAAGTTGGTTACACCAATGTCAGGGAAAAAGCGCTTGCGGCCAAAGGCGGTCGTAGTGAAGCCCTGGGTGCGGGCGAGCGCCTTTTGCTCTTCAATGAATCGGGCAATACCGGAAAAATCCCGGAAGTACTCTTCAATAAAATGCTCGGCCTCATCGCGAGAGACGAGGGCGGTTTCGGCAAACGCCCGGGCGCCCATGCCGTAGAGCACTCCGAAATTCAAGGTCTTGGCCCTGGCGCGGAGCTCCGGAGTCACTTTCTCAATCGGCAGATTGTTGACCTCGGAGGCGGTGAGCTTGTGGATGTCAAGTCCTCGGCTAAAGGCCGCAATCATCTTTTCGTCATGAGCCAGATCCGCGGCAATACGGAGCTCAAGCTGGGAATAATCAAACGCAACAAGGGTATAGCCCCGGGCGGCGCGAAAGGCCTTGCGAATTTCACGCCCATACTCCGAGCGGATGGGGATGTTTTGGAGATTGGGACTTTGGGAAGAGAGACGACCGGTGGCGGTGCCGGTCTGATTCCAGGTGGTATGGACGCGGCCATCGGGGCCGATGAGTTTCGGGAGTGCATCGGCGTAGGTTGACTTTAGCTTTGCGAGCTCGCGGTAACGGAGAATGTCGCCCACGATGGGGTGGAGCTTCCGGAGCTTTACCAGTTCGGACTCGCGGGTTGAAAGCGCCCCAGATTTCTCGGTCTTGCGGATGCCTATGGGTGCAAGCTTGAGCTTTTCGAAAAGCACTTCGGTTAATTGCCGGGGGGAGTTGATGTTAAACGGGCCGCCCGCGGCGGTATGAATTGTGCGTTCAAGCTTGCCTAACTCCCGCGACATCTTCCGCGAGAGTGCAACCAGTGGCTTGGAATCAAGGCCGATCCCGGTTCGCTCCATGCGCTCGAGGATCGGCGTGACCGGCGCCTCGATGGTTTCGTACACGGCCTCGAGCCCCCGCTCACGGAGGCGCGACTCGATAGCCGGAGCAAGCTCGAAGAGCCACGAAGCGGTCTCGGTGGGATTGCGCGGATCGCGGCGGAGCTCCTTTTGGATAAGTATCTCCGGCTCGTAGCTCCGCCGGTCGGGCTCAGCGAGCCACCACATGATCATGAGGTCGCGGAACTTCGGTATCACCGCCTCGGGGAGCCCAAGGCCAATCAGCGCCTTAAGGTCAAAGGTATACGTGGGCCCGGCTTGAATCAGCTTCCCGGCGTCATGTTCAATAATCGTTTCTCCGGGAAGTGCTGCGACCGTGTCGGATGCGACCGCCACGAGGAACGTTGGCTCATCGGGATGTTTCCAAAGGAGCATTGGGCCTCCTCGCCGGATATCCTTCCAGTGTTTCACGGCAAGAAGGGTAACCGCTGTCCCTACCGCAGCACTGGCATCTAGGTGGGGTGCGGCCGGCATGCCCTCACCACCGAGTCGACGGACTAAGCTCTCAAAGCCGAGCTTCTTCAGTTCGCTTAGCGCTGTGGCCTTCCAGGCGGCCTTGCGCACCCGTGAGGAGGCGAGCAAAAACCGCACGGGTATATTGCAGTCAATGGTCACCAGGGTCTTTGAAAAGAGCGCGTCGGCCTCGTGCTTCTTCAGCGCCTCGGCAACGGCCGGCTTTGCCGCGAGCTTCCCCTTCTTGAGCGCCCGGTATACACCCTCTATCGAACCCTCGGCCTTCAGGAGTTCGGCTGCGGTCTTCTCGCCAATCCCCTTTACTCCGGGAATGTTATCCGACGGATCACCCCGGAGCCCCTTGAAGTCAATGAGTTGCTTCGGTGCGAGGCCGTAGCGCCCGCGGACCGCGGCCTCATCGTAGAGCACGGTATCGGTGACGCCCTTTCGCATCGTGAAGACCTTGGTCCTGCTGTCCACGAGCTGGAGCGTATCAAGGTCGCCGGTAACGATCACGATTTCGATATCCGGGTGCTTCTTCTCAACTTCGCGGACAATCGTTCCGATAACGTCATCGGCCTCGTAGCCCTTGAGCTCGAGCGCGGGGATGCCGAAGCCGCGGACGAGGTCCTTGGTAAGCGGGATTTGAGCGTAGAGCGCCTCCGGGGCTTTCACCCGCGTGGCCTTGTAGCGTTCAAAGGCGAGGTGCCGGAAGGTCGGCCCTTCGTGGTCAAAGGCCGCGGCGAGGTAGTCCGGCTTCAGCTCCCGCAGAATTTTCAACAGGATTGAGGCAAAGCCGTAGACCGCGTTCACCGGCCGGCCATCCGGGCTCATCAAGGGCGGCAGGGCATGCCAGGCGCGGTGGATGATGGCGTGAGAGTCGAGGAGAACCAGGCGTTTCATGATGATGAATCAGGAAGCATGAAGCAAGAAGCAAGGAGTACGGCAGCCGTTATCTTCGATAATTACTCTTGATTCACGCTTCATGAGACATGCTTCAGGGTTATAATGCGCTCTCGCGTACGCTTCCCATGCTTGAACTGGATCCACACTGCGTCGTGGGGAATGAGCTTCCTGATCCGATCAGCCCATTCCACAACCACGATGGCATCGCGGTCGCGGAATGCCTCGCGGAGCCCGAGATGCTTGGCTTCGGCCAGCGACTCGAGGCGGTAGGCGTCGATGTGGACGAGGTGACGGGGTAGCCCGGCGCGCCGCGGGAGCTTATACCACTTCATAAGGACAAAGGTGGGGCTCTGGACTTTCTCGCGGATGCCGAGTGAGGCCGCGAGGCCCTGGATAAAGGTGGTCTTACCTGATCCGAGCTTGCCCGAGAGGGCCAGAACCGCGGGACCGGCTTTCGTCTTCAAAACGCGTTTGAGAATTCTCCCCGCCATGCGCTTCGTGGCTCCCGGGCTGCGGCTCATCCAGATAATCATGGCTCCACCCTATCAGATTTATATCATGAGAAAAACCCGAGGCGGGAACGAGCTCCAGCTATGGAGATCGCTCCCGGCCTCGGGTCATACTACATACTGGCCCGGAAGGCGTCGAGGTCGAGAATGACGCGCAGGCCCTCGGGGCCCAGCGTCAACCCCCGATCCCACAGCCGGTTCCCGGCCGTGGCCTTGAGGTACACGTGTCCGACCGCCCGGGCGATCCGTATTTCGCTCCGGGGCGGCAGGATCGCCGCGGGCTTGCCATCAAGCTCGAGCCCCACCGTGGCTCCGGTGGGGTTAGACACCACGAGCTCGGCAAACCCTTGGGCCACGGGTTGAGCCTGCGATCGTGTCGGCTTGGAACCGGACTGCGGCATCGCCGCCGGTGGTCCAGCTGGCACGCCGCTTGACGGCGCCCGCTGCTCTGGTCGGGGTTGAAGCGGTTGACCGTAGGGGTGCTTGGTTACCGCCCCCGGTTTGTATCCGACGAATGGAACGTCAGAGATCGGAGGTGGCTCACCAAGAAACCCCGGCCGCTCGAACTCCGAACCACACTCGCGTCGGTCAGATTCGAGCTTGCCGTCAATCCAAACGAACCGGTTCTTGCACTTTGTTGTACCGGCGGCCAGAGCTTGCCGCCGGGCCGCCTCCTCGGCGGCACGCTGCTGGACTTCGAACTGTCGCTGTCGTTCTCCGGTAAAAGCATCCCAGATGCTGCCCAGGGCGTATGCAGCCACGCCAGCGGCTGCGCCGAGGGCCGGGCTTTTCGTCGCTTCGGAAACAGCTATTCCTGTACCGGCGCCAGCCGCAGTGCCGGTCGGGCTGATGCCCGTACTCGTCGGCGGAAGCGACGCACAGCTCACGAGGAGCGGCACCAAAACTGCTAGAATGGCAACGAACGTACTCTTCATCCCCCCTCCTCCTTCCAGCACGAAGTCGTACCTTTCTGGGCTAAGCGTAGTCTAAGCTGTATCAGATGTGCATACGAACGTCAAGGGCCAGGCGCGGGGTACCTACCAGCTAGGTTATACACAGCGCTCGTTGACTTCGGGTAAAAGCACGATACCAATGGGGTAACCGCTATGGCCGCCACTCAATCGGAAACGACAACGGAACTGAAGACCGCGCTCGCCGGAGCGGTAGCACGGATTCGGGAATGCACGGCAATCGCCATTGTCCTGCCCGAGGCACTGGCGCTTGACGTCCTCGGCTCTGCCGTAGCGCTCGCCGGCGGGCTCCGCCACTTGGGAAAATCGGTGAGCGTGTTTGGTCCGCCGCGCTTGCCGGCGTCGCGCGCCATGTCGTGGCAGACGATCGACGAAGACAGCGAGCCGCTCCGCGAATTCATTATCTCCTTTGATCTGGCGCGCTCGCCGATCAAGGAGCTGAAGTACGAGCGCGACTCAAACCGGTTGAACATCATCCTCTCGCCTACGGGAGCACGGATCCGCCGCGAGGATGTGGAGTTTCGCTCCGGCCCGCTCCGCTACGAGCTCGTAATCACCGTGGGTGTACCGGCGATCGAAGCTGCCGCAGCGAGCATGGCCCGCGCGCCTGAACTCCTCTATGAAAAACCGATCCTGAACCTCGATGCCAATCCAGCCAACGCCCGCTATGGCGAGCTCGACGTCGTGCCGCCGGCGGGAGACAACGCCGCAACGCTGCCCGAGCTTACCTACGAACTCCTCGAAGCGCTCTCGGCCCTCCCCCGGGGAACCGAAGAAGCCACCGCACTCTTTGCCGCCCTGGCGCATGCCACGAGGAACTTCCGCTCCCGCCGCGCCACCGCAGCCACCTTTCGTATCGCGGGCGACCTCCTCGAACGGGGTGCTGACCGTGGACCATACCTGCTCGCCCCGGTTCTCCAACCGCCGCTCCCCGTCGCCAAGCTCGCCAGCCGCGCCATTGTCCGCTCGCGCTTTGATGCCGGGGCGCAAACGCTCTGGTCGCTCCTCACCAAGGAAGATTTCGCAACAACCGGTACCGATGCATCGTCGCTCTCGGCCGTCCTGGAAGACGTGATGGTAACACTCCCCTACGCGCGTCGCGCCATCCTGCTCTGGCAGCGCCCGGATGACCTTGCGGTTGAAGCGTGGACCGCCGGCGGCGAAGATGCCGAGAACGAAGGGCTGGTGGCGTCGGGCGCCTTCGTTCGTCGGGAAAACGAGCTCGCGAGCGAACGCTCCTATCCTTCCTTTGAAGCGGCCGAGGCCGCCATCAGCCAATTGCTCCGCTCCCCTGATGCGGTAGAATGAAGCCGTGGTCACTTTTGAGGAAAGCCGACAACAGCGTAAGCTATCGCGCCTGCTGCGGAAGGAGGAGGAAGACACGGTAAAGATCCTGTCGGGGAAGTATAACGTTCCGTACGCCGACTTATCCACCGCGCCGGTAAACGTCGAGGCCTTGGCGCTCGTACCCGAAGCCGATGCGCGGGCGTCTGAACTGGCGGTGATCCAGAAAATTGGCAAGAAACTTGAAATAGCCGTACATAACCCGGAGAACCCGCGCACGAAAGAAGTTCTCGAACGGCTCCGCGGGCTCCGCTACACCTGGGACCTCTTCCTCGCCTCGGTATCGAGCTTGGAACGGGCCTGGGAATCCTACGCTCACATCGCCCGCCGCCGCCGGGCCATCACCGGTGAAGTGGAAATCTCGCTCGAGCGCCTCCAGAGCTTCCGCTCCCAGACGAAAGCCGTCACTGACATTGCCAAACTCCTCGAAGGCGTCGAGGCCAAACGTACCACCGACATCCTCGAGATCATCATTGCCGGCGCCCTCGAAACCGATGCCTCCGACATTCACCTCGAGCCACAGCCGGACCGCATCCGGCTCCGCTTCCGCCTCGACGGGGTGCTGCAAGATGCCGCCACCATCCCGGTGGATCGCTACAAGTTCCTCCTCTCGCGGATCAAGCTCATCTCCGAGATGAAACTGAACATCCACACCCGCGGCCAGGACGGACGGTTCACCATCCGGGAGGAAGGTCTAGACATTGAGGTCCGGGCCTCAACCCTGCCCGGCCCCTACGGCGAGAACATTGTGCTACGCGTATTGAACCCCAAGGCCATCTCGGTTGGGTTTACCGACCTCGGCATGCAGCCCTGGACCCAAGCGGCGATGGCGCGGGAGCTTGCAAAACCGAACGGCATGATCCTCACCACCGGCCCCACCGGTTCAGGCAAAACCACGACCCTCTACGCCTTCATCCGCGAGGTCCACCAGCCCGGCGTAAAGATCATTACGCTCGAGGACCCCATCGAGTACCACATCACCGGCATTGAGCAGACCCAGGTCGAGCCGGAGTCGGGCTACGATTTTGCGAACGGGCTCCGCTCGATCATGCGCCAGGACCCGGATGTCATCCTTGTCGGCGAGATCCGGGATCTCGAGACGGCCCAAACCGCCATGCACGCCGCCCTCACCGGGCACCTCGTTTTCTCCACCCTCCATACCAATAACGCCGCGGGCACCATTCCGCGGCTCCTCGACCTCGGCGTTGAGCCGGCTATCATGGCGCCGGCCATCAACATTTCCATGGCGCAGCGCCTCGTCAGGCGGCTTTGTGAGAAGTGTAAGCAACCGTATCAACCCGCCGCGGCAGAAATTGACGCCATCCAAAGAGAGCTCGACTCCTTGCCCAAAGACGTGCCGCGGCCACAAGTAAAAAATCCCCCTCACCTCGCCAAGGCGGCCAGCTGCGTGGAGTGCCACGCCACTGGCTACAAAGGTCGCATCGGCGTCTTTGAGATCATCCTCGTCGACGACGTGGTCGAACCGCTGGTGTTCCGGAAGCCCTCCGAGGTAGATTTGAAACAGGCGGCCAAGGAGCAGGGCCAGATCACCATGCGGCAGGATGGGATCCTGAAAGTTTTGGCCGGGATAACTGATTTAGCCGAAGTAGAACGCGTGGTTGGGGCTGGATGAACTTCCGGCGTGGTGAAGCCCTAAATCCTAATTTCTAAACCCTAAATAGACCCCAATGATCGAAATTTAAAACACGGGCCTGTGATGAAAAAGAGCCGCCCGTGCACGATCGCGAAGCGATTTTCTCAAGAATAGAGGCGTGGAGAAAAATGCCGGGGGTCGAGCGATCACCACCTCGGGCTGTGGGCAATACTCCGGTTTGGGAACGCGGAGGTCAGGGTTTTGAAGCCGAGCGTCCGAGTCCGATCCGCGACAAGGCGGGAACCGGGACGCCGAACATATAAAAACCCCCATTCAGGAAGGCGAGCCCGCCAACCTGAATTGCCCACAGCCCGAGGAGGCGACGGCGAGAATACGAAAAAGGGCTACCCGCCCTCCTCACGCTCCTGCCAAGAATTATATCAAAACCATGCCCACCTGTCAATGGGCGGGTGTGGCGCCGCTCACTGATGCCGGCCGAGCCAAAACAAAAACCTGACGACGTTGTCCTGGATCAAACCCTCCGACCCCAGCGGTGGGACGATTTCATTGGGCAAGAATCCGTGAAAGATAACTTGAAAATCCTCATCACGGCGGCCAAGAAACGAAACGAAGCGATCGAGCACGTTCTCATCTACGGTCCGCCGGGACTCGGGAAAACTTCCCTCGCGCACCTGATCGCCCGCGAGGTGAGCACTTCGATCCGCGTGACCTCCGGACCGGCTATCGAACGGGTCGGCGATCTGGCCTCCATCCTGACCAACCTCATGCCGGGCGATATCCTCTTCATTGACGAGGCCCACCGCATGAATAAGCTCATCGAAGAGGTTCTCTACCCGGCGATGGAATCGAGGACGCTTGACATCATCATCGGGAAAGGCCCCTCGGCACGAACCATCCAGCTCGAACTCCCGCCCTTCACCATCATTGCGGCGACGACGCGGATTGGCATGCTCTCCGGGCCCCTCCGCTCGCGCTTCGGCGTCACCTTTCGGCTCGACTTCTACGCTCCGCGGGATATTGAACGCATCCTGGAGCGCTCCTGCCGGATCCTCAACGTTCACGCCGACCCCGAAGCCATCACCGCGATCGCCGCCTCGTCGCGCTCCACCCCCCGGATTGCAAACCGCCTCTTAAAGCGTGTGCGCGACTACGCCGACGTCCACGGCAGCGGCCGCGTCACGGCCGCCGCGGCCCACGCCGCCCTGGCGCGGCTCGAGGTTGACCACCTCGGCCTCGAGCCGACTGACCGACGCATCCTCGAGACCATCATTCAAAAGTTCCAAGGCGGGCCGGTCGGCCTTACCGCCATTGCCGCGGCCACCGCCGAAGAGGAAGATACCATTGAGGAGGTCTACGAACCCTTCCTCATGCAGCTCGGCCTGATCGAACGCACCGCTCGGGGACGGGTGGCAACGCGCCTGGCCTGGCAACACCTCGGCCTGGAGTTCCCCGAGCAGCCGCGGCTCCTCACGTAATATCCCAGCGTCATGACGCCTTTCACCGCTCTTATCTCCCTCCTCGTCATCGGCCTCGCGGTCGAGGCGTTCATTGTCGCTGCCATCATCTACCACCTCCGCAAATACACCCTGCCGGGATGGACCGTGGCCAGGACCGTCGTGGCCACCTACCTCACGCTCTCGGTAATCCTCCTCGGTATGGCGATCTACTGGCTCCTCCGCGTTCCTGAAACGTTTCGCATCAGTACATGATCCAGCTCGGTACGAACGAACGCGTCCTCCTCGTCATCCGCCGCCACTGGTTTTCATTCCTCGGGGCGCTCGTGATCTTCGCGCTCCTCTTCGTCGGGCCGCCGCTGGCCCTCCTCGTAACGCCGTACTACCTCCCCTTCGCCATCACGGAGGAGGTGCACGCCGTCGCCTTCTTCCTCCTGGCCCTCTACCTCATGGCGGTGCTCACGGCCATGCTTCTCACCTGGTCCATCTACTACCTCGACACCTGGATTATCACCGACCAACGCCTGATCGACATTGACCAGCACGGTCTCTTCCGCCGCGACATCTCCGAGATCCCCCTCGAACGCATCCAGAATATCTCCATTGAAATCCCGGGGTTCATCGCCACGGTGCTGCATTTCGGAAACTTGAAAATTCAAACCGCCGGCGAGAGCGACTTCACCATCGTTGAGGTTCCCGACTGCTATGAGGCCAAGGAGCTCATCCTCCAATACTCCCGCCGCGCCGGCGGCAAGAACCTCTAGCCAGTCACTATGGCCGGCCACTCCCGCTGGGCACAAATCCGCCACAAGAAAGCCGGATCAGACGCGAAGCGCGGGGCTCTTTTCTCAAAACTCGCACGGGTAATTGCGGTGGCGAGCCGCGAGGGCGGGGCGGACCCGCGGGCGAACCCCAAGCTCAGGAGCGCAATTGAGCAGGCCCGCGATGCCGGCCTGCCCAAAGAAAACATCGAACGGGCGATTGCGCGCGGCGGAGGCGGCGCTGAGGGCGAAAACCTCCGCCCGCTCGAGTACGAGGCCTATGGCCCCGGCGGCATTGCCATCCTGATGTCAGCCCTCTCCGACAATCCCAACCGAACGACGGGCGAACTGAAACGCATCCTCGCCGACGGTGGCGGCCGTATGGCCGAGGCCGGGAGTGTGGGATGGATGTTTGAACGGCGCATCGCCGTTGACTTCGTCCGCCCCGCCGCTGATCCTGAAGACGCTGAACTCGCGCTCATCGACGCCGGCGCTGAAGACACCGGGCTCCTCGAGGATCGCATCCGAGCGCTCGTCATACCGGAGCGCCAAGATGCCTTCCTGCAATCAGCGAACGGCCGCGGCTTGACACCCCTCGCCTCATCGCTCGTCCTCATCCCTAAAAACCCCATTGCCCTCGGCCTCGCTGAGCGCCAAGATGCTGACTCGCTCACCGCAGCGCTCGGAGAACACCCAGACGTCATTGACGTGTGGACAAACCTCGCCGAAGAACGGGTATGAGAATCGCTGGCATCGATCCCGGCACCCACCGGATTGGCTATGCCCTGATCGAGGTCAGCCACCGGACACCCCGGCTCCGGCGGGCGGAAACCATTGTCACGTCTTCCGGCCTCGGGACGGCCGCGCGCCTCACCGAGCTCTCCCGCCTCCTCCGCGGCCGCCTGCGCCGCGATCGGCCGGATATGCTTGCGCTCGAACGGCTCTTCTTTGGGAAGAACGTTAAAACCGCCATGGCGGTGGCCGAAGCCCGGGGTGTCATCCTCTTGACAGCTCACCGTCTCGTCCGTAGCATCGGGGAGTATGCGCCGCTGGAAGTGAAGCTGGCGGTCACCGGCTACGGTCGGGCGGATAAATCGCAGATGCGACGGATGATCCATACCATCCTCCGCGATACGGCAATTCCGTACGGTGATGATGCGGTTGACGCTATTGCGCTTGCGCTCACGGCCGCCTACGTCCACGGCCAGCCGGGGGCCGGCTCACATGCTCGGAACAAAGGTCGATGACTATCTGGTAATGTTCTTTCATCCGGCCATGATACAGTTCGGAAGTATGTCCGTGCCGCGCGCGCAGGACGACGAGGAAACCAGCGAAAGCGAGGAGAGCGAGGAGCTCTCGAGCGAAACGGACGACGAAGACCTCGAGATGGGCGAACCCGATGAAGTATAACAAAAACCCCGGCGTTTAAACGCCGGGGTTTTTGTTATCTTTCCTGGCGAATCCGATAGAACTGCTTTTTACCGACGCGAACCCGACTGCCCGGCCGGAGGGTGACGCCTGGCTCGCGGAGGGTGAGCCTACGGCCATCAACCTCGACCGCACCCCCGGCGATCAGGCGGCGGGCCTCGCCGTGAGAAGAGGTTCCCTTGAGCGCCATGACAAAATCAACCGGCCGGAGCCCAGAGGCCACCCGGCGGAGCGGCGCTCGAGCCGGAAACGCGCTCCGCCCGAACGTCCGTAAAAATTCATCTCCTACCCGTCGCGCGGCTTTGTGCCCATGGTAGAGTGCCGTGACTGCGGTCGCGACTTCGAGCTTGAGATCGCGGGGGTTCTCGCCGCGCTCAAGGCGGCGGGTGATGCCGCGGACCTCTCCGGATGGGAGCCACGCCGCGAGTTCAGCGTAGTTGATAATGAGTGCGTCGGGGATTGACATCACCTTGCCGAACATGTCTTTGGCCGAGTCGCGGAGGTTGATGGTATTACCCACGGACTTTGCCATTTTTGCCTTCCCGTCAAGCCCAATGAGGTAGGGCACCAGGACAACACTTTGCGGCGCCTGGCCGAGCTTGGCCTGCAGCTCTCGCCCAGCAAGAATATTCAGCTTTTGATCGAGCGATCCGATCTCCACATCAGCCCGAACAGCAACCGAATCGTAGGCCTGGAGGACGTGGTAGGTTGCTTCGTGGAGGCGTACGTCCCGTCCGGTACGGATTCGCTTCTGGAAGTCGGCTCGCTCCGAAGCGCTCTTGAGAGAGAACCGCGCCAGGAGACCGAGGAACTCCGACAGGCGCATCCGCCCGAACCACTGGCTGTTGTGGCGCACCTCGGTCCGCTTGAGATTCAAAATCCGGCCGGCCTGACCCAAGTACGTCCGCTCGTTGGCCTTAACCGCCGCGGCACTCAGCTGACGGCGTGCGGAGCTTTGCTCCGACGGATCACCGATTTGGCCCGTAAAATCGCCGATGATGAGCACCGCCTGATGCCCGGCATCCTGAAAGGCGCGGAGCATGCGGAGGGGAACCAGATGACCGAGGTGTAAATCCGGCGCCGTCGGATCAATACCGAGCTTGACGCGGAGCTTTCGCCGTGTTACAAGCTTCCGCTTCAAACTCGATGGGTCGATGACCTCAGCACTCCGTGAGGCGAGAAACGTGAAAAAATCATGGCGGCGCGGCGGCATACGGTGAGACGATACCACAAAGCCAGTCGTGTTCCAACTCCGCGAGACCCGTGCTATACTGCCGTACGCAATGCGACGCCTTCGCAACCGTCAACGCGGAGCTTCAGGGGCGCGGCGCTGGTTGATCCGGCTCCTCGTTGTAGCACTCGCCCTCGGCGTAGCCGCCGCTGGCGCAGCAACGCTACTCGTTCTCCGCACCCTCCCCGCGCCCGAGGAGCTCTTTTCGCGGCGCATCGTGCAGTCAACGAAAATCTACGACCGCAGCGGCGCCGTCCTCCTCTATGAAATCCACGGCGAGGAACGGCGCACCGTCATCCCCTTTACGGAAATTCCTGACGCGGTAAAGAATGCAACGATCGCCATTGAGGATGCGAACTTCTACCAGCACCCCGGTATTGACCTTCGGGGGATAGTGCGGGCGCTCCTCAAGGACATTGCGGCCCGCGACCTTCGCCAGGGCGGATCCACGATCACGCAGCAGCTCGTGAAAAATTCGCTCCTCGGCCACGAGCGGACCTTCCGTCGGAAACTCCGTGAAGCCCTCCTCGCGATCGTGCTCGAAGCCAAGCTCGAGAAAGAGCGCATCCTCGACCTCTACCTGAACCAAATCCCCTACGGGCAAAACGCCTACGGCATCGAGGCCGCGGCCGAGACATTTTTTGGGAAGCGCGCCCGCGAGCTCACCACGGCCGAATCAGCGCTCCTGGCGGCCCTTCCCGCCGCACCTTCCTATTTCTCCCCCTACGGCCAGCATAAGGACGAGCTCCTCCGGCGCAAAGACCATATCCTGGCTCGAATGGGGGAGCTCGGGTACCTCTCCTCGGACGACGTCCGACGGGCCACGGGCGAGGCCTTGAAATTCCTGCCGGCGACCAAGAACATCCGCGCCCCGCACTTCGTCATGTTCATCCGCGACTACCTCCGCGAACGCTATGGAGAAGAAGAGGTTCAAGAGGGTGGCCTGGTGGTTACCACCACCCTCGATTGGACCCTCCAAGAGGCCGCAGAGCGAATCGTCCGCGAGTTCGCCGAACGGAACGAGAAGCTCATCAAGGCAACCAACATGGCGCTCACGGCCGTCAACCCCAAGACCGGAGAGATTCTCGCCATGGTCGGCTCGCGGGACTACTTCGATGTGGAGCGCGACGGCAACTTCAATGTTGCCACGGCCCTCCGCCAGCCCGGTTCAGCGTTCAAACCATTCGTCTATGCCACGGCCTTCCGTAAGGGCATCACGCCCGAAACGGTCCTCTTCGATGTGCCAACGGAATTCAACCCCCGCTGTACCGCCGAGGGCGCCCCGCGACCGGCGAGCGGGGCGCGCCAGGCGGACTGCTACCACCCCCAGAACTACGATGAACGCTTCCGGGGTCCGGTTACCGTCCGCCAGGCCCTGGCACAATCGTTGAACGTCCCCTCGGTGAAGCTCCTCTACCTCGCTGGTGTAGAGGATTCAATCCGTACCGCAGAGGAGCTCGGCATCACATCGCTCACCGACCGCAGCCGCTACGGCCTCTCGCTCGTCCTGGGGGGTGCGGAGGTGCGGCTCCTCGAGATGGTGAGCGCCTACGGCGCCTTTGCCAACGATGGTGTCTTGAGCCCGCCTACCGGTATCCACTCCATTAGCGCAGCTGACGGTCGGATTCTCGAGGAGCGGCGTGACGCTCCCCGCCCCGTCCTTGACGGTGATATCGCGCGCCTCATCAACGACATCCTTTCGGACAACGACGCGCGCGTTCCCGTTTTCCAGCCCCGCTCGTCCCTCTACTTTGAGGGCCGGCGCGTCGCAGCCAAAACCGGAACCACCCAGAACTACCGTGACGCCTGGACCATTGGCTACACCCCATCGATTGTCGTCGGGGTCTGGGCGGGAAACAACGACAACACGCCCGTGCAACAAAAGGGGTCGGGTGTCATGGCGGCGGCTCCGGCCTGGCACGCCTTCATGGAGTTCGCCTTCCAACGCCTGCCGCTCGAGGAACTCCCGGCGCCGCCGCTCCCGCCGGAAGCGGCCAAGCCCGTCTTGAAAGGCATTTGGCAGGGCGACCTGGTTATCACCATTGATACCATCTCCCAAAAACGTGCCACAGACCTCACGCCACCGGAGACCCGGAAAGACGTGGCTTTTGGAGAGCCCCACGACTCCCTTTACTGGATCGATCGCAATGATCCCGCCGGGCCGCCTCCGGCCAATCCGTCAGCGGACCCGCAATTCGAAAATTGGGAAACGGCCTTCCAGCGGTGGAGGACGCTCTCTGGCTTTCGCCCCGCCCCTCGGGAAGCCGCGCCGATTGCCGATGATGACGTCCACACGCCCGAGAAACTCCCGCGGCTCACCGTGAAAAAAAGCCACTCATCCCAGGGTGGCGTGCTACTCGAGATCACCGCCGAGGCCCCCTATGCCCTCAAGGAGGTAACGCTCCTATCGCAAGATGAAATCATTGCTTCGCGCCCCCAACCGATTATGCCGATAACCTTTCTGCTCTCGGCCGACGAAATCCAGCTCGCCAGTGGCGCATTCGAAGTCCGGGCCTACGATGCGGTCGGGAACATCGGGCGGAGCATCGTGGCCGTGCCGTAGTAGCAGCCACTCCGCCCACCAAAGACCGGTACTACACCCTCTAAGGTAGCGCCGGGCTAGACCGCGCGGATCGGCATCAGGAGGTAGAGGAATGATGGGTCGGTTTGATTTTGGATCAGCGCCGGACCGGCCACACCATTCAACCGGAGGACCACCTCCCCGCCGCCCGCGGCCTCGAGACCGTCGGTGAGGTAGCGGTGGTTGAACACCACACTCCCCGCACTGCCCCGCCCCTTGGCGGGCAGACGCGAAGTCGTGTCCCCGGCCTCGGGGTTTGTTGCGCTGATGGCTACCTCCGATGGCGAAACCGCGAGGGTGATATCGTTGAGGCGGCTCGAAAACACTGCGGCGAGGTGGATTTTCCGTAAAAAGTCATCGCGTTCGATGGCCACCGTCGTCTCGAAGGCCTTGGGGATGAGGTTCTTATACGGCGGGTAGGCGCTGTCAACCAGGCGCGAGAGGATACGGGCGCCATCCCATTCAAAGAGTGCCTGGTGTTCGCCAATGCGTACCACGACCTCGCCGCTCGACGGGATGGTTCGGCTAAGTTCTTGCATGGTGCGGCTTGGCACGACACATTCCATTGCCGCCTCCGGTCCGGCGCTTGACGGTATCGTCTTCTCGGCGAGCCGGAACGAGTCGGTGGCAACAAGTGTTACGGTGTCACCGCTGGCGGCTATAAACACGCCGGCAAGCTGGGGCTTGAGATCAGTGGTGGCTACCGCGGGGAGGACCTGGTGGAGTGCGGTAAGGAATGCCTCGGCTGGTACGGTAAAGGAGTACTCGGTAGTAATAGTGGGTAGGGTTGGGAAGTCGCTAGTATCCAAGCCGAGGATGGTGGCATCGCTGGTGGGGGTATGGAGAATAAGTTGCCGCTGGTGCGCTTCAAGGGTTAGCGCCTCTTCGGTAATGGATTGGAGGACTTGGGTAATAAGACGCGCGGGCACGGTAACTGCCCCGAGCTTTTGAACCTTACCCAGGATTGGATACTCAATCCCCACTTCTAAATTTGTGGCAATGAGAGAAATTTTTTTTTCTTTTACGGTAAGGAGGATGTGCGACAAAATTGGAAGGGTGACGTGCCTACTAGTGAATCGTTCAACGATGAGAACCGCTGTTTTGAAATGTTCGGTGGCGCACGTAATCTTCATACATAACTACTTGTTATTGTTGTTGGGATAAAAAGGTGTGGATGAGTGCGATTACGGTAATAAAAATGGTTTGTTTTTAAGATTTGATGTAAAGATAACAATTCTAAAAACTGTTAGTGGGATGGGGGTGGTTGAAAACTTTTTTTAAGCGTACTACACTATGTTGTTGTTTCTCCAGTACCTATCCGCAAGTATTACCCAGGAGAATAAATTTTTTCACGCAGCGCCTTTAACTCGTTATCCAGCTCCGGATTGGAGGCAAGAGCGCCCACCACCTTTTTATAGGCGTGGATGGCGGTGGTGTGGTCTTTCTTACCCAACTTTTCACCAATGAATGGGAACGAGCATTTAAGTTCCTCGCGGAGGAGGTACATGGCAATCTGCCGCGGCTTAACAATTTCTTTTTTCCGGCTGTGGTTCATGATTTCCCGTTCGGTCACGTCGTAAAACTCAGAGACGATACGAATGATTTTTTTTGGTGAAATGAAGCGGCGAGGTGCGGCCGCCACCTGGGCCATGATCTTTTTTACCTCCTCAACGTCAATCGGTTGAGCGCTCATTTGGCTCCGAAGAATGAGGCGGTTCAGCGTCCCTTCCAGATCGCGGATGTTCGTGGTTATGCTTTCCGCCACGTACCGCAACACTGCCTCGTCCATGGCAACGCTCTTACCTTTGAGTTTTAATTTAAGAATAGCAAGACGCGTCTCGAGGTCCGGCGTGCCGATGTCGGCGATCATTCCACCTTCGAACCTCGAGCGGAGGCGCGATTCAAGGGTTGGGATGGCCGCCGGCGGCTTGTCGCAGGAGATGACAATCTGCTTATTCCGTTCATAGAGAGCGTTGAAGGCGTGGAAGAACTCTTCCTGCATCTTCTCGGTGCGCGCGATGAACTGGATGTCATCCATAGCCAAGAGGTCCACGCCCCGGTAGCGCTCTTTGAGCTGGTTCATACTCCTATCATTGATGGCATCGACAATTTCGCCCATAAACTTCTCCGAGGGGAGGTAGCGGACCCGGGCGGCCGGGCGCTCTTTCAAGACCTCATTGCCGATGGCCTGGATGAGGTGGGTTTTCCCGAGACCAACGCCGCCGTAGATGAAGAGGGGATTATACGTCGTGCCGGGATTCTTGGTGACTGCCACGGCAGCGGCGTGGGCGAGTTCGTTGAATGATCCGACAACAAAGTTATCGAAGCGGTAGCGGGGGTTGAGGCCGCTCTCGGGATCAACAGCCGAATCTTTGAGATCGAGGCGCTCTTGGGGAACCTCGAGGAGCACGGGCCGCACCGGAGCCCGCGGCTTTACGCGGCTGGATGACGGGAGGTGCCGCATCGGCCCCACGACGTAGCCGACCTCGCGGATATCATCGAGCGCACTCCGGAGCGAACGCAGGATCACCTTATGGTATTTATCCTGGAGCCAGTTCTTGGCAAAGCCATTGGGAACCGAGACGGTGACGACGCCATTGGAAACATCGGCGATGGTTGTTTCTTTGAACCACGTGATGAAGCTGGCCCGAGAGATGGAGACCTCAAGTTCAGCCAGTACGTTTTTCCAGACCTCCTCGTGGTTGACCATAACCTGCGGCGGCATACGCGTTATCAAAAGTAGTGCGGATGAGCGGTTGAACGGGGCCCTCACGTATTCTTTAACACTATAGCGGTAACTGCGGTGGGGAGAAAGACGGCTTAACCATCCGATTTGTTCACAACTTGTGGAGAAGATGGGAAGTGTCAAAACTAGAACAACTTCTTCCTAACCCTGAGAACGGTGTTATTGCTGGCGCCACGACAACGCTTGGGTGCGCTCGAGCGACGCGGTATACTGGGAAGGTTCGCAGCAGGATCAGGGTATGAAGAGGACGTACCAACCAAAACGGAGAAAGCGAAAACGCGTCCACGGCTTCCGGAGGCGCAGGAGAACGCCGGGTGGCCGCCGGATCTTGGCGCGACGCAGAGCCAAGGGCCGCCAGCGGATCGTCCCGTCGTAAGGCATGGCGCTACCAACGCATATGCGTTTTGCCAGCCGGCAGGATGTTAGCGCGGTGATCCGCAACGGCCGCCGCTACCACACTCCCCTGGGCCGGGTCGCGGTTATACCGGTACATCCGGGACAATCCGGGCGGGTCCTGTTTTCTGTGCCGGCCGCTGTTTCAAAGAAATCGAGCGAGCGTAACCGCATCCGCCGGCACCTTGAAGCGTGGGCGCGGGAGCATACGCTCCCCCTCCGGCGGCACTATCACCTCGTGGTCTTCGTGAGACCGGATACGGCGCGTCTCGCCCGCCCTGTCCTCCGGGAGCGGGCGGACGCCATGCAACGAATCCTCCTCCGATTTCAACCATGAAGCGCGGGGCCTATTGTTTCTTCTACGCCTACCGCTTGTTCTTGTCGCCGCTCATTCACCGTCTCCCCCTTCTCCCCGGCGGGTGCCGCTACGTTCCTACCTGCTCAGCGTATGGACTGAGTGCGATCCGTCAATATGGACTCGCCCGCGGTTTTATGTTCCTCTTTTTGCGCCTCAGCCGCTGTCACCCCTGGGCTCGCGGCGGCTACGATCCCGTACCGTGAGCTTCCTCGCATCGCTCTTTACCGAAGTGATCTACCGGCCGCTCTTGAACGGCCTGGTGTTGATATACGTCGCACTTCCTCTCGCCGACCTTGGGCTTGCGATTGTGGGGATGACCGCGCTCGTGCGTCTCCTCCTCCACCCGGCAATGGTCCAGGCCATCCGTTCGCAGCAGGCCATGGGCCGGGTCCAGCCAAAACTCCGCGAGATTCAGGAACGGTTTAAGGGCAATCGTGAAGAGCAGGCGCGGCGGACCATGGCGCTCTACCGCGAGGAGGGCGTGCACCCGCTTTCGGGCTGCTTGCCCCTCTTAATTCAACTGCCGGCCTTGATTGGACTCTACCGTGTCTTCTGGAAGGGCATCACGCTCCAGGATCCGGCGCTCTTCTACTCCTTCGTGCCACACATTGCGGCGTTCAACCCCGTGGCTTTTGGCCTCTTCGATCTCACCGGCCGGAGCGTGGTGCTGGCGCTCGCTGCCGGTGTAGCGCAGTTCTTCCAAGGGAAGTTCGCGACCCCGCCCGGCTCGACCGAGCCGGGCATGGGAGCTGAATTCAACCGCGCGCTCCGGTTGCAGATGACGTACTTCTTCCCGTTCTTCATCGCGGTCATTTCCTGGTCGCTGCCATCGGCCTTGGCGCTCTACTGGACGGCCTTCAGTATTTTTGCTATAGTCGAGCAGCGCTGGATTGAGCGACGCATCAAGCATGAGCGTGATCTGCGAGCACATCAACGCGACGCTTGAGAAGATGGGTGTCAGCGCCGATGTCGAAGAGCGAACCATCCCCGACCTCTCCATCCCCTACGTCAACATCATCACCGACGAGGCGCGGCTTTTGATCGGCGCGCGCGCCCGGAACCTCATGGCGCTCGAATACCTCTTGCGGCGGCTGCTGGAGAAAGCGAGTCCGGAGGTGGCTACCGGCTTCTTTTTAGACGTGAACGGCTACCGCCTCCACCGCATTGAGGAACTGAAGGCCGAGGCCAAGAACATCGCCCGGAAGGTGCGCCTCTACCGCACCGAGCTTGCCCTGAAGCCCATGTCGCCCTTTGAGCGCCGCATCATCCATATGGCGCTCGCCGAGTACCCGGATATCATCACCCAGTCCGTGGGTGAGGGCGAGTCGCGGAGAGTGGTCATCAAGCCCTACCCGTAAGGTCAAAAGCGGCAAGCGTGACGTGGCAGCGGAACGCCCAGGAAATGGGCCGTTTTTGATTTGCGGCCACCGGAGCGCCCCAAAACCTTGACTTTTTTATTGAAAAGTTATAGGATTATTCCAGGAAATTACGCGGCAAGCCGTTTGACATTGACAGCAAAATCCATCGCCCACCAACCCATTCACCGCGCCGGCAGGCGCAGGAGGAAACCACCATGCCACAAGCGAGCGCCATCATTGCTGGGCTTGGCCGCGTGCGGCTCACGTTTGAGCCGACCCCGCAGCCGAGCGAAACCGGTGGCAGCATCCTAGCCACCGCGATTCTGACGCAGGACGAGCGGGGACGGCCGCAGGATCCCATCCGCGGCGAGACGATCACCTTTTGGCTGGGGGCGGACGAGATGCATGCGCACCCGACTGATGACCACGGCCGCGTATCCTACACGTACGCTGGTCTCGGCTTCGGGACGCACGTGATCTCGGTCCAGCTCGGTGGGCTCCCTGTGACCTACCGCCATACCTTTGAGCGGGCGATTCTGGAACTTCTGCAGCCAAATTTCCACGCCGGCGGCGATGAGGGGGAGTTCACCATCTCCGGGTCACTCGCCCGCAGGGCGGGCAGACCCGCAGGCGGCATTCCGGTCCGGTTCCTTGTCTCGCGGCTTGGTCGCCCGGGCGCGGACGTCACTGATAAGGTGACGGATGCCAGCGGCTTCGTGTCGTTGCCTCTCGTTTTCACCGAGCCCGAGGCTGACGTGACGATTCAGGTTCCCGGGTTCGAACAGGAAATTAAGAATCTCCAGGGCCCCTCGAAGTTCAGACGTCCGGCGGCAACGGTTCCTGTAAGGCCCCCTGCGGTTCACGGCCTGTTCCGGACGCTCCTTGCTAGCATCATGCAAGGGGTGGGAGATCGGAGGAGATAGCATGGCTGACTTTCTGTGGCGTTTCGGATACCGTCTCGGGAACGACAACAACTTCCGTCTCAAGGCGCTCTGGGTGTTCGTCCTGGCCCTCCTCCTGTTAAACCTGACCTTCTTCGGGTTTGGGCCGGCCACGGATTTCTTCCCTATCGCGGAGGAAGTCCAGCGCTACAACAACCTCGAGTTCCGCGGCCGGTTCGCCACTGACCGCGAGCTCAATCCGCCGTGGTGGTTTTGGGAAGCGGCGGGGTCGCTCTGGGCGCAGCTCCGTTGGTGGTCGTGGGCTGTATGGGGGGTGTTGTTCGTCGTGAGCGTCATCTACATTCCCGTTAGCCGGTTCGACGAATTCGGTCGCGCCTGGCGAGCAGGAGTGCGATGGGTCCGTGAACGACGCGGCAGTCCGGCAACTGGCGGCGCACCGCCCGCTACGCCCGCAACGGGAAGAACTGCGGCAGGCGCGGGCGAGATAGTCCATGGGTTGTTTGGACAGTTCTGGGTGACGCTCCGGGAGATCCTGGGCGCCACAATTGCAAACCTGATCACCCATCGAGGGAGGAGGTAGGCCATGAACTGGAATTGGTTGTGGGCGATTCCGATTGTTTTCTTTCTCCGTTTCGCCGGGCTAATCGGCAGCGTCTGGGTCGGGCTCGCGATCCTGGCCCTCGGCGGCGCCATCGCGTTGGTCCAGCTCCTGCCGGCGTACCGGCGGTTCGCGACGGTCATCTTTATCGGGTGGGTGGTGCTTTTCATCGGCCTACCGACCCTGTGGAACGGCGTGCTCGAACGGTTCCCTCGTATCCGCCAGGCCACGCATCAACGGACGGTGTGGACCGACATCGTCGGTGCAGAGCGGGGACGAGTCCATGGGTTGCCGGAGTACCTCGTGCTCCGGCGGCTCTGCGACACCTTCGAGCGTACGGAAGCGGGAAAGACCGATGCCATCGCATCTGAGCTCGAGCGGCTCCTCCAGGCGCGTGGCATCTCGCGCGAGGTCTTCGAGCAAAGGCATAAGGAGCTCGCGGCGCAAATTCGACGCGACGCCGAGTTCCGCGAGAAGTGCCTCGCGTTCCAGGAGAACGGCGAAGAGGCCGGGATCCTCGGTAGCGTCGGCAAGTGGCTGCGCGGCACGCTTGAACTCGGCAACCGCGAGCTCTTCTGGCTGACCACGTTCGGGCTTGTGGTCGCCGTGCTGCTCGCCTGGATTTTCAGGCGGACGAGGTTCCTGACCTTCGCTTGGGTGGGGGCGCTCATCATCATTGGAGCGCTTTTGCTCGACGAGGCGGTGTGGAAAGAGAGACCGCTGCCACCGCCGCCTGCGGTTATGCCGCGGGCCGAGGCCGCGCCTCCCCCACCGCGATATGTCGCTCCACCGCGTCCCTCGGAGCGCGAGCGTGAGATCGAAGCCCGCCGCATGCGAGCAACCCGCGTAGTGCCGATAGGGCCAAGCGCCTGGGGGGTGTCCATCGATGGCACGAACGGAAAGAACCAAGAGGCCATCGGACACCGCACCACCATCATGGTTCCGCCGGGTGCGACAGCGCGCGTCCACTACGACTCGGGAGCGCTCGCCTACGACAAGGAGGGCCGGCCGATCGGCGTCTGCGGTGCCGAGCCCGAGAAAAACCTGAAGGCGCCCCTCCTCGGTATCCGGCCGTACGCCATTGCGCTCTTACTCGTCCAGCCGGGGCACTACCATGAGCCGGTTGGGTGGAAGTGCGGGCGCGACGCCATGGCGTTGAGGAACGAGTCGAGTGTCCCGCTCGAGCTCGTGATCCTCTTCAACGGCGACGTGGAGCGGTTCGTCCGCGACCGCGCCTACGCGGAGTGGGTGCGGATGGAGTTTCGCGTCGAGGTCGGGTGAGCGAGACGCCGCCGAATCAGAACCTCTGGCTTGAGGAGTTCTCAAGCACCAGGTAACTGGATTCGGCGTGCAAACTCGATCTCATCCATACGTTCTTTGGAAGTGAAGTAGCCCCGGGTCCAGAAACCTGACGAAAAGGTTCTGGATTCCGGGGCTCTTTTTATTCACTTGTTCGTCTGCCAGAGTATCGCCGGTGTGAGATGCGGGAGGCGAGACCTAGAGTTGAACGCGCCACACTGTCCCGGTCTTTTTGTCCTGGAAGAAGAAGAACTTCTCATCAGCCGAGAGGAAGGGCGAGATAACGTCGAGCGCCGGAATGCCGCGGCCAATAATTTCGGCGCGGCCCGAGGCCAGATCAATTTTCACGATGGCGTCTACGAATGAGAGCGCGCCCCGATACCACTCATCGGGCGTCACGGCCCGGATCGTGGCTCTGGGCACGCCGCAATAGAGGCGCTTCGAGTCAGGGGAAAACGCGCATTTCTCCGCGACGGTGGTAACCGGCAGGGTAGCGGTCGTGGCACCTTTGAGGGTGTGGAGCCGGAGCGGCTCTGGCCGGCCGCCTCGGCCTGAAGCCGAGTAGACAACGCCGGTGCCGTCAGGCGCCCCGAGGAGGACGGCCCCGGCGATGTTAGAAAGGAGTGTGGTGGTTCTTCTGGCCTTCAGGTCAAAGCGGAGGACTAAGCTTGGCGCAAGACCGGAGGGCCGCGAGACGAGGAGGATGGTGTTGGCCGAAACCCATTGAACCGTGAAATCCGGGATCGGCGTTTGATACACCGTTCGCACGTTCTTTCCGTTTTGGTCCGCGATGACGAGCGCTGACTTTCCTCCTTGGGGCAGGAGGTAGGCCATCTGCCGGCCGTCGGGCGACCAGGCAAGCGACGTCAGTGCCTGAGGCAGGAAGCGCGAGGGCGAGGTGGTTGCGGTCTGCTGGAGGAATTTTTTCACCACGCCGGCCTCGTGGTACACCAGCACCGCCCGCGTTTTTAACGGCGACCAGGCCACGTCAAAGACCTCGGGCACGGTAAGGTTCGTGAGCGTTGTTTCATTCCGGCCCTCAAGGTCAGCTTGCATGAGGTGGCCGTTCTCACGGAGGGCGTAGAACAGGGATTGTTTATCGCGGCCGAGCGTTGGGCCGACAATGTCTTTATCAATGGCCTGGATCAACGGGCGCTCCGCGCCGGGCAGCGCTGCGATGGGCGTTGGCGGCGTCCCTGCTCCGGGCGGAGCCGTGGGGGTCTGGTCGCCGATGATGGGGAGCTCTGAAGGCGGGGGTGCGGGCGGCGGAGGCGGCGGCGGTGGGGCGCGGAGGGTGAGGTAGGTAATGACGCCAGCCCCGAGGAGCAGGAGGCCAAGCGCGCCGAAGATGAGGATCCCAACCCGGTTCATAGCGGTTAGCAGCTAATAGGAGTGGGGAGCTTTAGGCAGGCGTTGGTAATAATCTTTTGGATATCAAACCCCTGCACCAGGTCCGGGCTGATGGTATAGAGGAGGAGATAGGAGAACGCGGCGAGCACAATCCCGCCGATAGAGTTCCAGATCCAGTCCTTGGCATGCTTGGTGTCCGTCAAGCTGTCGGAGAACATATAGAGCACCCCGCCGGTTACAATGCCAAAGAGTGCCGCAATGCCAACGAACCCCAGGAACCAGAGGTAAAGTTCGGAGAGATACTGGGAGGCGTTCGGCTGGTGGCTGGTGGCCGAAGTAACCGCTGGCCCGAGAAGCCAGGGGAGGAGGCCGGCGGTGCTCCGAAGGGTATTGAGAGCGCGGGAGGTCATGCGCTGGTAGCTAGCGGTCGATGCGAATGGCGGCGGTGGCGCGGCCCAATGGCGTTCCCGGATCCGTAACCTCTACGGCAAGCTGGTTTGTGCTCGAGGCGGCAATGCTCGGGGTAAAGCTCACGATCCACGGTTTTCCGCTCACGCCCTCGATTTCCCGGTTGTTCAGGGTCCAGCGGTAGGAGAGGGCCTGCGGTTTGGTCCCAAGGTAAAATGAGTGCGCGGTGAAATCATACGATTCTCCGTCAAGCGCCCTGAAGGTCGAGAGCGCGCGCTCGAACACGATGCCGCGGAGCGGCCGGAGCTCGTAGATGGCGACCGCCGGCGCCAGCGGCTTGGCGGTCGTGGCCGCCGCTTTCTTAAACGAACCCTGGAGCTGCTCCATGGTGACGCGGATCCGTTCCTCCACCGGGAAGTCAAGCGTGAAGGAGGCACTCATTTTCCCGACGCCCGAGTTACTCGGGATCAGGGCACCGTTGAACTCCCAACGGTAGTTTAAGGCCGCCGCATTCGGAATATTGGGGAGAGCCGTGGCGGTCACCGTGGTATGGAGCGTTGGGAGGGCCTTGCCCTTATACCAATACGGCACGGCCGTGTCCGCCCACCAGTACAGGGGCGCGCTCACCGCCTGTACGGTAACGGACGCTTGCTGGGTTCGGCCGCCCGTTGTCGTCGCCACCGCGACCGCGATTTTTTTCGTCTCGCCATCGCCACCGGCGGGGATCGTGACCTGGTACCTCCCCGTGCCGCTCCGGCCCGAATCCGGGATCCCGTTTACTGACCACTGATACGATGCGGCAGCGCGGTCAAAGGCCGAGCTCACCACCTCAAGCTCAATGGCCGTGCCGGGGTCAGGGTTAAGCGCGGAGGTGCGGAGGGTGAAGAGCGATGGCTGTGATCCGGCGGGGAGCGCCGTTACTGCCGCGGCAAAAAAGGCGGCAGCGAGTAGACGGGAACGGAGACGCGATAATCCTCGGTTCATGATTGGGCCGCGGGCGCGGGGGCAACCTCCGGCATCGGCGCCGACTCTTCGGTCTCTGCCGCTTCTTCGGCCAGGTCTTCAAGATCGCGCTCGAGCTTCCGCATGTCCTCTTCGGCTTCGGCCGCGGCGTGGCGGACGTTGCGCCACGCCCAGAGGACCGTGATGACATTCAAGGGCAAAAGATTGATCCCCGGGATGTTCTCAAAGATGAACGACAGGAGCCATAACCCGATGCGGAGCCCCAACCGCACTCGCCACTTCAGGAGCCAGCCCTTGCTCCACAGGAAGTACGTGAGAAAGGCCCACAGGAAGAGCTTGACATAGGGCCCGCCCGCGAGGAGGGCTGCGGCGAGCGCCTGACCAATGAGCGGGATTAAACCCACGAGTCCAGCAAGTAGGGTAACACCCCAATCAAGGCCGTCCATGGCGGCCGCCAGGAGGAGGGCGATGGTAAAGGCCATGACATCGTGCCCCATTTCAATTTCGCGGTTGAGCTTGTTGGCGAGCGCCTCGGCCGCGCCCATAACCGCCTCGTCGATCGAGTGCGGCAGGCGCCGAACCCAGTTCAGGCGGATGCGGAAGTGTTCCTCCGGTGCGGCGGCCGTCGGCGGCAGGCCTTCGAGGGCAAGCTCCTCGTAGGCATCGCCCCCCTCACCTCCGGATGTCAGTCGCTTTCCGTTCATGGCATAGGAGACAGGGCGTCTTTCCGCTCACCCTGGTGGGCGGTTGCGAATTCCTCTTTGGCTTTCTTGATCAGCAGGAGCTGGGCCGGATCCGAGGTGATCACTTGGTCTTCGGTGTAGGAGGCGATGACCTTGATGGCCACGTGCTTCAAGCCGGCGAAAAAAATTCCCTCTCCCACCTCGCATTCGAGCAGCAGAAACTTTTCCTCATCGGTGAGGTTGAAGGTTTCCACCACGGCCTTGATGGTTGCGGGCGACTGCTTCAGGAGGAGCTGCATGGAGGAGTTGGTAACAATCGGCTTGCCGTAGGGCGAGGTCATGAAGTCGGCGACATCTTGGGTGATGGTCGAGAGCCCGAGGAAGTACTTCCGGGCGCGCTTGGCAATGCCGTAGAGGAAGGAGGCCCCGTCCTCGTGGCGCATCAGCCACCAGGCCTCGTCCACGACCAAGAGGCGCTTCTTCAGCTCGGTGCGGACGATGTTCCAGATGTAGTGGAGGACGATGTACATGGCCACCGGCCGCAGCTCCTCCTCCATGTCCCGGACCGAGAAGACGACGAGGCGATTCTTGATGTCGAGGTTGGTCTGCTGGTTCAGAAATCCGGCCCAGGTGCCCTCGGTGTACTTTTTGAGGCGTGCCGCCAAGCTCCCCCCGCCTTCGGTGTTGGCGAGGACGAGGGCGAGGTCGGCGATGGTCGGCGGCACGGCCGTGCCAAAATCCACCTCCGGGGTGATGTCCCGGCTGGCGTAGGTCTCGGTGATGGCGCGATCCAGGATCGAATCCTCCTCCGGCGAGAGCCCGCCCAGGAGGATTCGGAAAAAGCCGATCAGGTTGATGATGTTGGAGCGGAGCACGTCCGAGGGCGCCTCGTCCTCGCGCGGGGTGGGGAGGTCAAAGGGGTTGATGTGGTTTGGGGAGGTGAGGGAGATGTTGAAGTAGGCCCCGCCGACGGTTTCGGCCAGGTACTCGTACTCGCGCTCGGGGTCAATGATGATGACGTCCGCCCCGACCATGAGTGAGCGCAAGACCTCGAGCTTGGCGGCATAGCTCTTGCCCGCACCGGACACCGCGAAGGTTACCGAGTTTGCGTTTTCGAGCGACCAGCGATCAAACAGGATCAGGGAGTTATTGTGCCGGTTGATACCGTAGAGGATGCCGTTCGAGGAGGTGAGGTCGAAGGAGACGAACGGGAAGGCACTTGAGATCGGGCCGGAGGGGAGGTAGCTATGGATGGCGAGTTCATCCGTGTTCAGCGGCAGGGCGGCGTTGAAGCCCTCGGCTTGCTGGAACAACGCCGGCTTGACGTAGACCAGCCGCGCCTCGAGCACCGAGCGGACCTCGTTCTCGAGCTTGTCGAGCTCATCGGCCGACGAGCCGTAGAGCGTGAGGTAGAGCCCGAAGTTGAAGAGCTTTTCCCGCGCCTGCTGCAGCTTGTCGCGGAGATCTTCGAGGTCGCGGTAGGCGGTATCCAGCACCGGATCGCGGACCAGGCCCTTTTCCTGGCGCATGGAAATTTGTGATTGCACCCGGGTCACCTGCTTTCGCAGCTGGCGGAGCACGAGGGCGGTGTCCACCGGGTGGATGAAAAACGAGATATCGAACACCTTATCGAGGTTAATGATGGGCGAGAACCAGTTGGTGTGGAGGTAGCGCGGGTAGGAGAAGACGAAGAGGGTGCGGACGAACTTTTCGCCGAGGCGCACGAAGCTCGGGCTGATCTCCAGGGCGGCCGGCGCCACAATGTCGCGGAGCGTCGTTCGCCCCGCCTGCGGCGTTCCGCTCGGGAAGACCGAGAAAATTTTCGGCTCGGCCGGCTCTTTCTTTTTGAAAAACGGGAGTAAGGCCATGGGTTAGCCCTCGCCAACGATGCGTACGGCCTGCGATTCGGCCGGGTTATACAGGCCGTAGAAGAGCTCGATGAGCTCATCGCTCTTAAGCTGCATCGAGCGGAGCCCCAGGCGCCGCAGTCCGAGGGTAACGGTATCGACGCGCTGGAGGAGCTGGGTTTTGTATTGGGCGAATTCTTGGCCGCCGTTCGGGAGCGGGGCTTCCCCGCCGCCGCGGAGGAACCCTTTTAAGAACCCGCCGGCGTGGCGCTCGGCTATGGAGGGCTGGAAGGGCACGACAACGAAGAAGGTCTTGGAAACGATTTTGGTCAGCTCCACGAACGTCCGGATGAACTCGATGTATTCGCCAATCTGGATTTTCAGGAGCTCGTTCGTCTCCTCCTTCTGGCGGCCGGTGAGGGTTTCGAGGTAGGGCCGAATGTCGAGGTGCCGCGACTGGACAACGATCTGGAGCGGGAAATCAAGGGCGTTCAGAAAGTTCTCATACTGGAAGGTCAGGGCTTCCTGTTCCAACTCGGACTTGAGGGCAAAGTTCAGGGCCGAGGCCATGAGCACCGCCCGGAGGCCGAGCCCCCCTTTCAAGACCAGGACATCCTCGCGGATTTCTTCAATGGTTAAGAACTCCTGTGCAGCCAGCGCAGATTTGGCTTTTCGAGAGGCGAGTGGAGCGGATGGAGAGGCCATTAGAGTGAGAGTGCGGCCCGAGCGCTACCGTCCCTCGCGGCGGTCTAGTTGCTCTCGGACATCAAGAGCCCAGGCGAGGTTGGAGAGCTTGCCTCCGGAGGGTTTGGGCGGGGCGATCGAGGGGGTGAGGGTGGAGGCGTCCGACGGATGCTCGCCGCCGGCTCGAGGCACTGGCTCTCCCGGAGGCGCGGCGGGGCGCGCCCGCGGCGTTTCCCGGACGTGTTGCCAGAGGTAGAGCCGCGGCTTGAGATAGTAGTTGAGGGCGTTGGCAAAGACCGTTGGGAACGGTACGCCGTTCACCTTCAAGAACGCCATGGCGAGGAACAGGGCAGCCAGGGGAACGGTAATGATGGCGAAGAGCACGAGGTTCAGCCAGAACCAGCCGAGGAGCGTGACGCCGGCCGCGCCCAAAAGATACAAAAACTGTTTCAGGGTCAGCGGCCCCACGATGCGGTCCTCGATGTCGATGAATTGGGGGACTTGGAATTGCTGCATGGCTATTCCACCGGCTCGCGGTAGGGGTCAACGGTATGCTGCGCCGGTTCACTGGGAGCCGAAGGCGGGTGGGGCGGTTCAGTGGTGGGCAGGTTTGCGGGCGGGCCGCTTGCGCTTGGCTGCGACATCAGTGCGGAGGGCGGCAGGGCCTTCTCCGGTTTTTCCCTGCGGAGGGCTTCTTTGGTAATGACGTGCGGCGATGGCGGCGTGGGCAAAGACGGCTTACTACCGGGCGCTAGCGGCGGGGGTAGTCCGGTGGCCGGTGGAGCCGGTAGCGGTGGCGGCTGGAGACCGCGTGACCCAATGATTGGTGCTGCCTCTGGCAATGGTGGTTGAGGAGCCACCGGCGGCTCTTGCGGCGGCAGTGGCCGAAAGCCCGTTGGGGGCTCGCCTTCGGGTTCGCGCGGCAGGGGGTGGATGATCAGGGGTTGCGGCGTCCTTGAAAGACCTGATGGCGGAGGTGGGGCGGGCTTCGGCAGCGGAGGCGGGACCGATTTGGGCGGCTGCGGCAGGGACGGCTTAGGAGCGAAGGCCGGGACAGGAGGTGGTGGAGGAGGTGCGGGCGGCCGTGCCATAACCGGCGCGGCTGGGGGCGGCTGTGTCACCGGCCGCGGCGGCAGTGGCAGCGGCTCGGCAAGAATTGCATTCGCCCAATTTGCACCGTGGATAGGCCGGAGCAGCGAATCAATCGGCATCAGGATTTTGGTTTTTACTTCGGCGGCGACTTTTCGCGCTCGATCCAGCGGGAGGCGGAGCACTTCGGAAAGTATGGCGACGAAGTCCCGCGCCGGGTCTACCCCGCCCATGACATGACCGACTTCGGCGGCGAACTTCGGGAGATCTTCGCGGTTGAGCCCGTGTGCCTCGGCAATGGTGAAAATGGCGCTAGCGGTTTCAACGCCCGCAATAGCTCCGCGGAGCTCGGGAGAGAATTGCTCGAATGTTTCTCGGAGTTTTTCCGGCGGGGGGTGAATGGGCATGGGCGGTCCGCTTTGCGGTGATTAGGGCTGCTGTCGTCCGAGCTGCTGACGCATCCGCTGGCGGGCCTCGAATTCCTCCTGCGTCTCCCCACCTGCACTAGGCGGTGTCCGGACGCGAGGGGTGACTTCGGTGGTTACGCCGGTTACACCCGGCACCGCGTAGCCGAAGCCTTGGCCGGCGCTGGCCTGGAAATACTGGCGGGTCCCCGGATCACGCCTGATTGCGGCGATCATTTCTTCGGCGAGCGCCTGCGCTTCACCTGGTGCGAGGTCAGGGTGGCGGCCTTCAACCGCGGTCTGGAACTTCTTCACCATCACCGGGCTAAAGCTCATCATGCGGCTATACTGGCCACTCTTCCAGTTCTCCGCGATGGCCTTGAGGACTTCGACATTATCGAGTGCGGCCGGATCCATGCGGTCAATGTGTTCCGCCCGCATGCCGGCGACCGTTGCCCGGGTGTCTTTCGCCAGGTGTGGGACAGCGCGCTCAAGCCCGATAACGTCGCGGCCGATCGAGCGCTGGTAGGCGATGGTGTTTTTCACCATGTCGGGCGTCCAGTTATTCTTCCACTGGCCGGTCGGGGTCTTTTCCGGCGCAAGGTCGCGACGTTCCATGAGGATGTCGGCGATGGCTATGCGGTCGGCCTGGGTGGCGCCGAAGCCGCGGGAGCGGCGCTGGAGTTCACTGCTCGAGAACTTCTCGAGCTGACTCTTCACGCGCTTGGCCTCCTCGCGCTCGAGCGCGGTGTAGCTCTGGAGGCCGCGGCGAACGAAGGGTACCTTCATGAGGGCTCGCGCCGCACGGCTTTGGCTTTCCTCCACGCGCTTGGCGATCGGCGCGGTGGCCTGGAGGAGGAGGCGGCTCCCGGCCCACCGTCCGGCCGCGGCCGCGGAGCGCTTGCCCCAGTTGATGATGGCGCTTGAGCCGTACACGCCCATCTGGTGCGAGACAATGAGCGAACCCAGCATGAGGCCGATGACAAGGAAATATTGGAACAGGAGCAAGACCGGGTCTTGTTGATTGCCGGTGTAGGCGCTTAAGAGCCCGCCGCCGGTTTTGAGCGAGAGGAAGAGGAAGAACATGAAGGCCGGGAAGAAGAAGGCCCACTTGGTGAGCGCTCCCCACCAGTCGTTGGTGAAGCGCTGGGTGTGGGGCAGGATCATGAACAGGAAGGCAAGCGGCGCAAGCACCAGGACAAAGGCGAGCGCGATTTGGCGGACGAGGAGAAAAAAGGCCCCGGCGAGCAGAACAAAGATCAAGACCGGCGTGATCGCGAGTTTGCCGATGATGGCCTGGAGTCCGGCGGTGAAGCTGAAGTCCTTGCCGGAGGGAGGCACGAGGTAGCCCAGGAGGCCGGCCAGCACCCCCGGCGGGTGTCCGGTCTTTGGGTTGCCCGGCGTGGCGTCTTTGACGGGCGCGAACTTCGAGAGCTTGATGAACTCTCCTCCAATGCCGATGGCACTACCGCCAATCTGCTTATAGAAGATGTCGGCCATCGCGTTCGAAAGCCGGATGAAGGAGCTGCCGATGGCCACGCTAAAGTTGATCAAGAGTGCGGCAATGATGAGCCGGAGGAGGAGCCGCCGGGCCGTGTAGGGCTCAAAGTCAAAGATGGTGGCAATCGCAATCCAGAGGAGAATCAAGACAAAGAACATGTTGGCCACCCCGAGGGTGATGGCTGAACCGAGTTGAACGAAGGTAGTGTTCCAGATCGGCAGCAGGGCCAGGGTTACCGCTAGAGAGAAAATCCCGCCGGCGATGGTTACAAAGGGAACGGTAACGAGGTCAGTCGCGACGTCCAGGGTTTTATACGTGAGTTGCCCGATCTTCTCGGCGATCCAG
>CAYIBD010000001.1:8625-44358 GCA_964361655.1 uncultured Candidatus Saccharibacteria bacterium | reverse complement strand
CAGGAACACGCCAAGCCCGGAGCCAACGTCGAGCACCTTTGGCGGCCGGCCGCCGAGACCTGATGGGGCGAAGTACGCGCCCGCAAATTCAAGAACGCGCTTGACCCGGCCGGCATTGTCGGACTCGCCGGGCGGAAGAGCCATGATCCGCTCGTAGGCCCGGCGGATGCCGCTCGCGCCGTCATAGGTTGCGTCCACGTACGCGCCGCCATAGAGGGCCTTGGAATCAAGGAGCGAAGTTGAGACAAAGTGGCCACACTGATCGCAGCGGAACACGTCTCGGCTGTATGGCTGTCCGGCGCTGCCGGGAAACTGCGTCTCACCGGCTGGCGGGCGATCGTAGCGGAAGACAAGCGAAAACTGACTCCCGCCGCAGAGGCACGTAAGCGCACCACCCCCTCCTTCCGGTTCGATGGCCGCCAGGGCCTGATCGGAATCGAGCCAACGGATGACCCGGAGGTTTTCGCTCGCCGCGTAGCGGGAAAACTCGTCCTCGCGTCCGCGCTCAATCAAAAAAACATAGCGCCGGCCATCCGGGCTCCCGACGAGCGCGGGCTTGAGCCCGAACGACGGCAAGCGGCGGTTCAGCGACGGCGTGGCGTAAAAGCCCCAACTTTTGCGCGCCACGTCATACTCGCCGCCGGCCTCGGTCACAAACGTTACCTGTTCGTCTGGATCGAGCGCGACGCGACCGCAATCTTTTAACTCGATCGGAGCCAGGCGCCCGACCGTGAAACGCCGCGGCGGATCAGTGGGAATGAATTTCATGATGGATTAGGAATACCTCTTGGCGAGGCCTCCGTTCCCCTCCCGTCGGAGGCCGCCATCAGTACTACTGTCCGAAATTGCTGACTGTTTTTCAATCTTGATGATTGGAGCGTCCTGTGCTACGAGTTCATAGGGTAATTCGAGAAAACGATCCAGAAGGAGGTGATGCGACGTGCCATGGTACGTGCCGCTTCTCGCCACGATCGCCAATTCCTGTGCAGTCTATCCATGGTTCCTCAAGCGATGGGTAAGTAATGAGCGGGGTCTCAAGAGGCGGCTTCTCCTCCAGTATATCTTCTGCCTCGCGCTCGCGCTCGCTGTCTTCGCCGCCGTGCACCCTGGTACCGCGCCCGGCGCTCCGCTGGCCCTCCTTGTGCTCGGTGCAGCCAACGGCTTCTCGGTCTACTGCCAGTGGCGGGCGGTGCAGGCGCACCTCTCAAAGTTCTCGCTCCTTACATTCTGGGATGATATTTTGGCCATTGCGCTCGGCTACGTTGTCCTCGGCGAAGCCCAGTTTATCAACCGCTGGCTCGGTGCCGGGCTCGTCTGTATGAGCGTGGCAACCGCTGGCCTAGTTGGGAGCGAACGAATGCGCACCGCGAAGAACGGAAACAAAGTGGGCTTCCGCTTCTACCGCTTCGTTCTCTACTATACAACGGTCTCGGGACTGGCCTCCTTTTTCAAGCGCTCCCTCGCGCTTGCCGGCATCAGCCAAGCCGAGTGGCTTCTGGGATGGTACGGCGGCTCCATCGTCACCGTGCTTGCGCTCTCGGCGTGGCTCTCGGACGATCCGGAGAGCACCGCCGCAAGCGATGGAAAAAGAGTGTTCTTGCGCCGGGATGTCGTGCTCGCCGCCGCTTCAAGTAGCTTCGTCTTCGCCAACGCCTGGACGAGCTTCTGGACCGCGCAGGTGGCGCCGATCACAGTATTCCAGCCAGTTCTTTTCGTTGCCGCCATGGTCATACCTGTCCTCATCGGCCTCTTTGCCTTCAAAGAGGCGAAAGGCCTCGGCTGGCTAGAGGGAGCATTGATGGCTTTGGCCGCGCTCGGCGGGTTCCTCGCCGCCTACGGATACCACCTGGGGTGGGAAGTCCAGCCAAACAGATGAAACGCGCCAATCCCCGACGAGGCGAACTCTCATCGGGGATTTTTACTAACCAGACAAAGCCGGATCGCGACTCCTCATCCACGCGTCCAATCCCAATCCGGCACCAGGAAGCTTTCCATCACCCACATGTTGCCGCGTTTGGTCCAAATCCCCGGATTCCGGAAGCGCTCGGCGATTTCGAAAAACTCTTGCGTGGTCATGCCGACAAAGCGGCAGAACGTTTCGATATCGGTCTGTGGCGTCTCTGGACCGCGCGCTTTCAAAATCGTAATGGCCTCGTCCCGACTCATGCGGCCGTTCCTGATTTCCAGCGCCAGGTTGTCGAAGAGGCGCGTGATGCCGAACTTATACCACTTCAGCCAGTGGTGGATGGAAATGAATTCATCGTCAATATCTGCGAAGTCGTAATAGCCGGTCTTGGGGCCTTCGCTACTGGCCTGGAAGCCATGCGCTTGAGCCACGGCAAAGGTTCGAGCCGGATCCCACGGAAAATAATAGCCGAGGAAAACCGGCCGGATGCCCTTTTGATCGAGTTCCTCCTCGGTCGGGCCAAAGTATGGTGTTAGTTCTTGCTCGGTCAGTTCTTGCTCGGTCAGGTCCCCTGAAATCCAGTCCTTGGCTGTTGTTCCGTGGGTGACGCCAAAGCGTTTCAGCCACCGGCCGGTCATACGCTCCCCGCGATCAGGATCGCCGAGGCCGGCGTACTCGTCAGCCGAATTCTCGCCCCACACCACGAGCGGAATATCGAACCGAACAGCAACCGTAAGGGGTATGGCAAAGAGAGCCATGTGCATGGGAATGCCGGTCGCGCCGTAGCGTTCAAACGCCTGCCGGAGGAACTTTTTCTCTACCGCGGGGCTAATACTGAAATCCATGTGATCTACGCCGAGGCCAATCAGGTTCTCGAGATTCCGGCGGCCGATTTCGGTCCGGGCCGGCGGCTTCCAGGTCACGGCGATCGGATGGAGCCCGAATTCCAGGCAGGTCACCACCTGCCAGGTGGAGTCCTTGCCGCCGGATACCGGGATAACGCAATCGTAGCCACGACGAGGACGCTTGACCGACCCCACCAGATCCTCGAAGGCGCTACGCCGCGCTTCCCAGTCAATCTGTGCTCTCTCCTCATGCGCCCGACAGGCCGAACACACTCCATCGGGGCCGATGGAGAGCCCGGGCCGGGTATCGGGCAGGATGCAGTAGGTGCAGTAGGTCATGCCGAGAACGCTTCGAGAAACATCTTGGCCGAGAGAAAGGAGAACAGAAACTTTGATTCCGGTTCAGAGAGGGCCGGTTTTGCAATCAGGGCCGCTATCTTCTCGCGCCGGACGTGATCGTAGATGGGGCTCTCGGCGAGGAGCTCGCCCTGCACAGCTGGATCGGCAAGATCGAGAAAGGAATGAATTGAGGCATTGAAGCCGACCTTGCGGCGATTCATCCGGATCCGATCCGGGACGATCCCGGCCACGGCATCGCGGAGCACGGCCTTGGCGAATCCGTCCCGGATGAGGTGCCGCGTCGGGATGGAAAAGGCAAATTCGAATAAGGTACGGTCAAGGTAGGGCGAGCGGTTCTCAATGGAGAAGTACATGGCATTGAGATCATCTTCGTGGAGGATAACCGGGATCGTTTCGTGCAAGAGTTCATTGAGCATGCGGTTGCGCAGGAGATCCGAGGTATAGCGCTCCTCGAAAAATGGCTCCTGCCAGGGTGAATTCAGGTAGGCGGCGAAGGTATCGGCATCGAGGTAGATGTGGGAGCGGAAGCCCGGATCATTGACGAAACGTTCCGCATCGCCGAGGAAGGGATTGCGTGCCAGCGGCTTGATGTACTCCTGCCACGCGCCCAGCGCCGAAGCCCACCGCTCGGGATCATGCCGCACCGCGGCGAGGTAGAGAAGGTGGTGATCGTAGTACCCGGAAAAGAACTCATCCGCCGCCGTGCCGCTCACCGCAACGCGGTAACCGGCTTTGGCCATGGCTTCCATGAGGAGCCAGTGAGCGTAGTAGGTGATGGTGTAGACCGGAGCGTCATGCTGGCGAACGAGTACTTTGAGCTTTTCCAAAAAACCGCTGGTATCGGCCGGTACGGCGGTGTGGCGAATACCAAGCTCTCTAACGGCATGGCCGACGAGCGCTTCCTCGTCGTAGCGCGGGTCGAGGTTGGTGATGGTAAAACCGTGGACGTCGTAGCCAAGCACGCGTTTGGCGATCGCGACTAAGGAGTTCGAATCCACGCCGCCCGACATGCAAAAGGCAAGCGGAACGTCGGCCCGAAGCCGGAGTCGAACGGCCGTGATGAGGCGCTCCCGCGCTCCGGCCACCGCCTCGTCGTAGCTCATCCTCTCCTCAGGGACAAAGGCCGGCTGCCAGTAGCGCTCGACTCCCTCCCTGCCGTCATGGGTGACTCGCAGGACCGTCCCCGCGGGGAGCTCGGAGAGCCCGGCAAAGAAGGTCTGGCGGCTCTTGTAGAGCGACTTATAACCATTCACCAGGTAGCGGTAAAGCTGGGCGGTATTGACCTCCAGGCGCCGACCAAGGAGGGCGGCAATGCACTTTGCCTCCGATCCGAAGTACAGGCCGCTGGCATCACGGTAGAGGTAGAGCGGCTTTTCGCCGAAGCGGTCGCGCGAGAGGAGGAGCGAACCGTCGGATTCATTGTAGACCGCAAAGGCCCACATCCCTTCACAGCGGTCGAGCCCGGCCGAACCTTCGGCATCAAGGAGCTGAAGCATGACTTCGGTGTCCGAGGTGGTCCGGAATTGACGGCCGCCTGATGCAAGCCCTGCTTTCAGTTCGCGGTAGTTATAGAGCTCCCCGTTGAAAATCAGGCGTTTCGCGCCGAATTCGAGCGGCTGGTTGGCGCGCGGATCAAGATCAATGATGGCAAGACGCGTCGAGAGGAAATAGCAATTCCTCGCGCCCGGCGTTCGGAAACGCTTCCACGCCGCGGCATCCGGTCCGCGGCGGTGCATCAACCGGAGACAGCGCCCAATGCGCTCCTCCGAAATCTCCTGACTTCCGAAGTAGCCGGCAATGCCACACATGCTCCTGATTACCTCCCACCGTCCCTCCGAGGTTGCCGAAGGATGCCTTGAATTTCCAACGCCCCTATGATACCCTTTCGTTCGAGTTCCATGGAAATTCTCACCAGCACCAAGGAGGTGCCAAGTGGGCGTTATTGCTCAACCGCGACTGCTTCTGGAAGTGGTACGAGGTGGACAATCGGCAATCCACGTCTCCGTGGATGATGCCATCCATAGCCTGGCCGAGCTCGTGAGGCGCAAGCCAGACTCGATCTTCGAGAGTAACTACTTCGCCTTCTGGCGCGATCTCCACGATCGTTTCGGGGTCGTCGTAACTCACTTTCTCATGGATGAGAATAGCGGGGTGATCAATGGCCTGCCGCCATTCCACCTCGGCGAGCTCGGTGCTCGCTGGCGCGACGAGTTCTACGAGAACCCCTGGCTATGCTGGGGCATCCATGGGAAGAACCAGGATACGCCGATGATCTGTCAGACCGCGGCGGAGATCCATGCGATGGTCTCACTGATGAGTGAGAAGATCCTTGAGTTCTCCGGCCAGGCCAAACTCCCCCATTCGTGGCGATCGCACTTCTTTGTCTCTGGCGCTGATGCGAGCCGGATGATGCGGGCTCGTGGCGTGGGAGTCTACCTCACGCCGGACGACAACCGCCTCATCACCGGCTCCCTGCCGCCAAGCCTCGCCGCAACGATGGCCAAGGGGGGTATCACGGCCCAAGACCCTATATCGGGGCTCACCTGCGTCCGAAGCGAGGTGCGGCTCGAGCGGACCACGGCCGACGAGGCATGCCGGGCTATCGAAAAGGCAGTCGCGGCCACGAACGTCGCTGCGATCTTCACCCACGAGCACGAGCTCCTCGATATCGGCTGGACCGACCAGTGGCGCGCGCGCCGCGCGGATCTCGCCCGGGTGGTCGAATTCGCAAGTACCCTCGGCACCTTTGTACAGTAGCCGCCAGTGCTGCGGTTGACCCGCTCCTCCCCAGAGCGGGTTTTTCTTAACCCGACTGCTTACAAAAGCAGTTGGTTTTTATCCTCGATAACATCTTCGGGCCGGATCTGTTCGCCAAATGAGACATCTCGAGCCAGTGCCTTGCCAATAACGTGATCTTCGGCTCCAGGCGGAAGGCCGGTGGCCGGACGGATCCACATCAAATCTCCAAGTGCAAGGTGATGCCCGCGGGGGAGATCAGCGCGTGCGGCAATAGAGCGCCGGAAAAGCTCAACACCTTTCTCTTCGCTCGGCTGCACCTTTTTCTCCGGCTTGCCGAGGAACGTTTCGATGCGCCGAATCCCGTGGACGAGCGCCCGCATATCATTGGGATCGGCCGAGAGCTGGTGGTCGCGAAACGAAGAGTAGTCCTTATGCAGGGTGAAGTGCTTCTCAATGATCCGCGCCCCAGCGGCAACCGCCGCGAGGCAGGCTTCAATCCCGATGGTGTGGTCAGAGTAGCCGATGGTGCAGCCAAGCTCCCGCGCCAGCACCGGCAGCACGGCAAGGTTCACCTGCTCATCGGGCGCTGGGTAACTGGAGACGCAGTGGAGGATGGCAAGATCTCGCCCCACGCTCCGCGCCGGCCATTGCCGCCCCACGAACTCCTGTATCCGCTTCACCTGTTCGAGATCCGTGAGGCCGGAGGAGATGATCAACGGCTTCTCGGTTGTGCATACGTACTCGATCAGCGGCCAGAAGGTATTGTCACCCGAAGCGATTTTGAAGCAATCCACAATGCCGTTTAAAAACCGGGCGCTCTCGAGGTCAAAGGGCGAGGCGAAGAAGATAAGGCCGAGGGATTTTGCCAGCCGCGCCAGTTCAGCGAATTGATCGTAGGCGAGCTCAAATGATTTCAAGCGCTTGAAGCGTGCCGGATCGGCCGTGCCGACAAAGTACTCGGTCTGAAAGGTCTGGAATTTTACTGCATCCGCGCCGCTCACTCTCGCCTGGCGCACGAGCTCCTTGGCCACTTCGAAGTTGCCCTCGTGGTTGTTGCCGACCTCGGCAACGACCAGCACGCGCTCATCGGTGTTGAAATGCCTGATACGCATACGGCGAGGTTATACGAAGGCCGCACGGAGGGTCGCGACAAGTTTGGCGAACACCTCGGGCGGCACTTCGTTTACGAAATCCAAATCGGGCTTGCGCGGCCAGCCCGAATCGCGGAAAACCACACCCTCAAACGTGCGCTCGGCGGAGTATCGCGGAAGGATGGCAGCATGAACCTCAGGATTGGCCATCATCAGCCAGAGGTAGTTCACGCGGTTGTTGGAAAAAACCCGCCTCAACGCGGCTTCAACTTCGCGGATTACCTGCGGCAACTCGGCAAAGGCCGCATCCGAAATCTCCCCCAGTGCCGTAGCGCCATCTTTGCAAACCAAAATCAAAGTACCGAGCGTGATCTGCTTCGGCCCAACGAGCACATGCCAATGTTGGTACTCCTTCGCCAGAGTGCCGGGATAACCGAATGTGTCCAGCAGATCTTTCAACATCTCCTCTATACTACCGCGAAGGACTCCCGCGTGTTACGCCGCGCCTCCTCTACCCCGGCGCTCCCAAAAATTGATCGCCGCGTCGCGGAGCGTGCCGAATTTCTCGTAGCGGACCGCGGCGGCAACGGCATCCTCGCCGGTATCGGCGAAGACGGCCCGCGCGATCCAAAGGCAGCGGTCGCGTGCGCCAACCAGTATGCCGCGGCCGGTCTTGCGGTATATCCGGCCCGGCTCGCCGTGGTACGGCGGCTCGGCCAGATGCGACTTCAAAATCCTGACGCGGCGTTCGCCTAAAAAACCGAAAGCGCCCGGATATGGGTCGGTAAGGGCGCGGATACGGTTATGAATCTCGACGGCGGAAAGCGTATCCCAAAGTATCAGGCCATCATCCGGGAAACGCAACGGCCAGTAGCCGGCTTTGGCGCCGTCTTGCTTTCGCGGCACGAGCGTTCCGGCCGAAAGGCCATCCAGCGTCTCAAGGAGCATCTCCGGGAAATTCCGGTTCGCAAGGGCGTGGAGGTCTGCGATGGTATCGTCAATCCCCACCGGAAAGGCGCGCTCGGCAAACACGTCGCCGGTGTCCACGCCCTCGTCCACGCGGACGATCGAAAGGCCGATCTCGCGCTCGCCGTTGATGAGCGCCCAGTTGAGCGGCGAGGAGCCGCGGTACTGCGGCAGCTTGCCGGCGTGGAGGTTTATGCAGCCAAGGGGCGCGAGATCAATAAACGGCCGCCTGACGATCTGACCGTAGCCGGCGAGCACAATGACCTCCGGCGCAAGCGGCCGCAGAACGTCAATGAACGCAGGATCGTTTACCTTCTCGGGCTGCCGCACCGGAAAACCCATCAGGCGCGCCTCCGCGGCGAACGTGTCTCCGACCGCGGCCGTGCCGTCGGGATGGGCGATCACTCCGACGATCTCGTGCCCCGCGGCGGCCAGCGCCCGGAGGCCGGAGATACCCCGCTCCTTCTTGCCGGCAAAGAGCACCCTCATACGGCCTCCTCCTGCGGGGCGCCGGAGACGAGCGTGCGGTACCAGGCAATGTAGCGCGGGATGCCCACCTCGAGGGGATGAGCCGGCTGGTAGCCGAGGAGCTGGGCTGCTTTGGCAATGGCCAGCGTGCCGCGGGTGGGCATAAGGTCGGGGCGCTTGCCGCGCTCGATCGCAATCGCGGGGAAATGGTCCTGGACGATTTCGGCAAGCTCCTGGACCGAACGCGCCTGCCCGTAAGTCAGGTTGAAGATCTGGTTTTTGGCCTCCGGGCGCGCGATGACCAGGGCAATGCCGGCCACGAGATCATCAATGTGCGTAAAATCCAGCCGCTCGCTGCCATCGCCCTCGATGCGGAGCGGCCGGCCTTCGAGGGCCGACTCAATAAAGACCTGCCCCACCCGCCGCGAGACGCAACGCGGCCCGTAGAGAGCCGAAGGCCGTACGATGGTATAGGGCAGTCCGAAAACCTGGTTATAGGCGATGACGAGCTTTTCCCCGCCGAGCTTCAACGCTCCATAGATGCCGATCGGCTCGAGGGGATGATCCTCGCCTACGGTCTCGGTCTGGAAATTTCCGTAGACCATGCTCGAGGAGAAAAAGACGAAGCGCTCCAGCCCCGAATCCCGAGCCCAGTCAAGGGCGTTCTCGAGCGTACGCAAGCTGTGGTCAAAGGTCGAAAAGGGGGTTTTATTCGAGCGCCCGGCATGGGCCACCGCGGCCAGGTGCACCACCACATCGGGTCGAACCGTGTCGAGAATCCGAGAGAGCGCGTGGTAATCGCGGGCATCCTGCGGATAGAGCTGGATGGCGGATCGGCGCAGGAGCTCGAGCCGCTCACCGAGCATTCGGAGATAGAGTTCGCGGTTCGGAACTTCCTCTAGGGCTGAAGACATCGCCAGCAGATTATTCACCTGTAAGCTGTCAACCACCGCCACCTTCGCGTCGGCGCGCGAAAGGGCGAGGGCCAGGTGATGCCCAATGAATCCGGCGCCGCCGATGAGGGCGATAGTTTTACCTCGGAAGTTAGGAGTCATGCCGAGATCTTTCGGATGATAGGGGTGAGAACATCAATCATGTATCGAACGTCCGATGAGCCAATGTGCGGGCCGATCGGGAGGGCGATCGAGGAATCGCTGATCGCCTCGGCGTTGGGGAAGCCAGCCGAGGGGTAGCCGTACTTGGTGCGGTAGTAGCTCATGCGCGGCACGGGATGCGGGTAGTAGATGCTCGTCCCGACCCCGGCCGCGTTCAATGCCACAACTATCTCGTCGCGCCTGGCACCGAGCACTCCCCCAAAGAGGACGCTCATACAGTAATAGCCAACTTCGGTCCCATCGGTTTTCCCACCGATGATGCGGAGGTCGGGGAGCAAAGCCAGTCCCTCTCGGAGCTGGAGAAAATTCTCCCGGCGCCGGGCAAGGTTCTCTTCAAGGCGTTTGAGCTGCGGTCGACCGAGTGCGGCGGCGACCTCACTCATACGGTAGTTTAATCCAATCCCGGGCACGTCGTACATCCCGGGGATGCTCCGCTCCTGATAGCTCCGGTCAACACCAAACCCCCGGATGAGGCGCACGGAGGCGGCGAGCTCCGGGTGGCGCGTCACAAACATCCCGCCCTCGCCGGTAGTGATGTGCTTCACTGGATAGAAGGAGAAGCAAGCGGCGTCGCCGAAGAGCCCGACGTGCGTTCCCTGGTAGCGCGCCCCGAGCGCAAGGGCGCAATCTTCAATGACCTTGAGGCCATGCCGAGCGGCCAGCGCGGCGATCTCCGCCATGGCGCAGGGGATGCCGAGGAAGTGCACCACGGAGATGGCCCTCGTGCGGGGGGTAATGGCTGGTGCGATCCGATCGGCCGTGAGATTGCCCGTGGCTGGATCGCAGTCCACGAAGACTGGCTTTGCCCCGACGAGCTCAACGGCATGCGCGGTGGCGGTATGGGTTTGGGCCGGCACAATGACTTCATCCCCGGGCCCGATACCTAAGTCGAGGTAGGCAAGGTGGAGTGCTGCCATCCCGGAGCTCACCGAAACGCAGTGCGCCCCCGGCCCGAGGAAAGCGGCGAATTCTTCCTCAAAGGCCTTTGATTGCGGGCCGTGAGCCAGGATCGGCCCTTCCAGCACCTTGGCCACGGCCTGGCGCTCGGCGTCGGTGATCCAGGGCTTGGCAAAAGGGATAGAACGAATGGCGGATGGCATCATAGGTATTCGATCGCTACCGGATGAGAGCTGGCAACGGCCCGATCGGCGGCGAGGCACACCGCAATGAGATCGAACTCCCGCTGGGCGTCGGGCTGGCTTGCCTGACCTTCACGAATTCTCCGGATAAATTCAGGAATCAAGGCGCCCTTCGGAACGCGGGCCGGCGATCGGTCAATCATGACCGGGGCGGCTGCATCCTCGCGACTCGTCCACAGCCGAGCGCCCTGGTCGTCGTAGAGAAACGTGCCCTTGGTGCCGAAAACCCGGAGGATGTGCTGGTGGCGGTGGACGCATCCGAAGTTTGCGCAGATACGGCCGATAAGCCCGGAAGGGAAGGTATAGGTGGCGGCCGCGAAATCATGGTAGCGAAAGGCAGTCCCGCTGGTCACGATGCGGTTCCCGGCAGCGACAACCGATACCGGACGCTCGCGGGCGAGCGAGAGCATGACGTCCACGAGGTGCACGCCTCCCCCGAGCATGACCGAGTAATCCTCAACATTCTTGCGCCAGCCCTCGGTGATTTTAGAGAACCGGCCGTAGAGGTACTCGCCGTCAATAGCGTAAAGTTCTCCGAGCTCGCCCTTGGCAATGGCCTCCCGAAGCCAGCGGTAGAGCGTAGAGGCGCGAGCGACCGCCAGGTTTGAGGCAAGATGCCGCCTGCCGGTCTCCTGCCACACCCGCTTCAGCGTCTTCAGCTCTTCAAGGGAATAGCAGAGCGGCTTTTCCACAAAAACGTGCTTGCCGGCGCGGAGCGACGAGATCGCCTGGGAGAAGTGCGCATCGTCATACGAGGCAATGGAGATCACCTCCACCGCCGGATCAGCGAGGATTTTTTCAAACGTCGCCGCACCAATCCCAGCCCCGAGCTCTTTGGCCAATCCGGCAGCCTTCTCGGCGTCGAGATCGCAAAGCCACTTGAGCTCGCAGTCGGGAAGCGTACGGTACGCCCGCGCATGCTCAATCCCCGCCACTCCAAGGCCAACCACGGCCACCCCGATGGGCGATGTTATTGCCTTCATGATCGTCTCTTCGATGCCATGCCGCTCTTGCTCTGGAGCAACGCTTCGAGACGCGCCAAATCCTCACGCGTATCAACCGCAAGGCTCGTCCCCTCCTCTCCCGGGTCGCTCGAAGCGATATTGATGATGTTGAACCGCTCGGGATGGCGGTAGTAGACCGGTGTGACGTGCTCCTGTTCTTTCAAGGAGAGCGGGGAGGGATCGATGGCGGCGAATGTCTTGGCACGAATCATCTCCAAACTCCGTCCTTTTGGAAATGTTCGCGGAAAGATGTTGGTCACGAGATCAATGTCCTCGCGCTCGCGGTGCTCGAGCATCCGCCCGAAGAGTGCTGCGTCAAGCAACGGGCTATCGGCCGAAACCCGGAAGAACCAGCGGCAGGGATGTTCGCGGAGACAAAGCTGAAAACGCAAAAAGACGTTCTCGAGCGGCCCGCGGAAGACCTGGATACCGAGGGAGCGGACATAGAGCGCCAATGGATCGTCGCTCGCATTGTCGCTCGTAGCCACCACGATCTGCTGCGGCCTCACCGCCTCGCCTACCCGTTCAATCACATGGGCAATAACGGGCTTACCGCCAAGCGGGGCCAACACCTTACCCGGGAACCGCGCGGATGACATCCGGGCTTGGATGAAAACGCACACCGTCTGATCAGGACCCATGTCGGTGGGTAGGAGGGTGAGCGGCGATTTCGCTGATCCACTGGACCGTCCGCTCATCGGTTCGTCCGTCGGTGAAAGGTATGTAATCCCTGGCTAGCGCCAGACGCGCTTCCTGATCCAGCTCCGGCCGATGAAGGTAGCGGGCAAGATTCCGGATAAGCTCTTCCGGGCTCTTGGCCAGCCGCATCACCCCGCGGCTAAGGAAGTAGCACGTCGGCTCGGAGCGGTAGGCATCCATCATGCTCTCCGGGAAACCGACGGCAACACTGGGTTTATCGAAGAGCGCGGCCTCGAGCATGAGCGTGGTGGAAACACCCATCACCACATCGGCATAGCGGAGCGTTTCGGTGAGGTTGGCGTAGTCGCGTTCATCCATCTCGACGGTATAATCGCCCCGATCCGGATCGTAGAACGGCTCGCGCCCGGGGAAATCAATGGCCACCCGAGGCGTGCCTTCAAACTCGCGGTAGGGCTCCCAGTACCCGCCCGGATGTAATCGCACCAGGAGATTGGATTCCTCCGGGAGCTCTCCTGACTTGCGGGCACGGAGGAGCTCTTGCATGAGCTGGCGCTGGTGCTTGAAGAACGAAGAGGTGGCGGCCCAGAGAATGGTCTTTTGCTTCGGGTCAAGGCCCTTGGATTCGAGGAACGCCTCCCGGGAGCGGAGACGCCCCCGCGCCTCGTCGGTGAAGTAGTGGTCGAACCGCAGACAGCCCGTGACCCGGACCCGTTCCGGGGGAAAGTGCATGTACTCCTCTACCTCGCGCTGCATCGTAGGGTTCCAGACCGAAACGTAGTCCGTGCGGCGAGAACGCTTGGACTGATAGTGGGGGTAATCGAGGTTGAGATCCACTGCCAGCGTTGGTATCCCGAGACGGCGGCCGGTGATAATGGCCTCGGCCTCAAGGGGCTCCAGGCCGCAGGTGGCGGTTACGATCAGGCGCGGGCGGTGACGGCTGATGAGCGCTCGGAGCTCGCGGGCGGGCGGAATCAACCACGATTCAATCCGAGTCATCCGTTCAGCGGTGAGGAGGCGAGACGGCAGAAGGCCTCCGACAGTCGCGAGCAATCGATGGCCGAGGTGATTGACGTAGCGGCCGTAGTCATAAATTCTGACCCCGGCGAGGTAGTCAAGCTCCCGGACGAAAAACGTCCTTAGGTAGCGCTCCGAAATCCGCCACCAGCGGGGAGCGCGGGGCAGAAGTTTTTGGTACGTGACCGCGGGGTGCTGGAACAGGGCTCGCTCGCGCGCACGCGTCGCATCGTAGTGCGGCGTCAAAACCACAATGCGGTAGCGTTCCGCCAGACGCGGAATGAGGCCGGTTGAACGCAGGACATCGGAGTAGTGCTTGTGGTGGGCGAGGACAAAAAAAATGCAATCCCGCTCTCTCATATGATCAGGCGTGAACCCCGTTACAACCCGGCCCTTACCTCGTTACAGCCCGGGAGTTGTAACGGGGTGAATGCCCACTGTTTGCTACCCAGCGCCGCCCGGGCGCGTTTCCGCGTCATCCGAGCGCGTGGCGGGCCAGGGGCGAGAGTCCGGCCAGGGCTAGCCCCGGCGGTCGGCGGTAGTTGGCCTGAAAGCGTGAGGCCGCGCTGACAAAGCCGGCCACGAACATGAGGCGCCGGCTCGAGGTGCTGTAGCCGCCGCGATGGAGGCCGGAGGTATCGCAGAAAATCAAGGTGCCGGCACGCCCCAGGCAGACCCGGATGTCATCTCCCGACACTGCGGCTTCCACCGCACCAGACGGCGGATAGCGGCCAACCGGCGGCCGCTGGGGGTAGAGGTTCCGCCACCGCCCGCCAAAATGTGAGTACTTCACATACATGAAAGGTCCGGCCCCCTCGTCCAGGACATCGGAGAGGTACAGGAACGCCTTAACAAGCTTCTTATCATCCGGATCGCGGTGCCAGCGCTGGGAGAGGTAGGAGGGACTTCCCGCCGGGACAATGCGCGTCTCCTGAAGTGAGAAGCCCTGGAGCTTGGGGGCGGAGCCGAGGTAGGCGGCAATGATACCGAGGGTGCGCTCGTCGAGGGCAAACTGAATGAAAGGGTCCTCAAGATCAATCACGGGATATGTCCCGCCTCCCCCCCAGAGGTAGCGCATGAAACGCTTCTCGACGTCCTTCTCGGTTTCGCCCTCGGGCCGAGGGGATACGGCATCGGGGAGTGCCGCACTTCCCTGCCGTTCACGTGTGATCGCTTGCAGTCGAGAGAGTAGCAGCGGATCTTCGAAGAGCTCGCCGAGCGGAACTACGGCAATGCCGTCCCGCTCTAACCGAGCGATAAGCGCATGCGCAACCGCACCGATCGCCGGCTGATGGCGTCTCCAAACTTCACGGGAAGAACGATTGAGGACGTAGTACCAAATCGGCCAGGTGCGCATCAGGCGGTGGTAGCCATGCCACAGCCGCTCGGCTTGCCGATGCCAGAAGTCGGTCTTCGGTTTCTTCGCTTGCATCATGTGGGCAGGAACGAAAGAAGGATGTCGGCCAGCCGCTGGCTCGAGGCGGCGTCTAAACGCCAGCATTGGGCGAGCGCAATGGCCCGCCGACCGCTCGCGTCGATTTCGCTGTCGGCAAGGTAGCGCTGAATCCAGTCCTGGAATTCTCCTGCGTTCCGAACGAGACGCACGCCGCCAGAAGATAAGACCGGCTGCCAGTGTTCGTAATCAAAGTAGCGCGCCACACTCTCATAGTACGGCCGCTCACGCTTGCCATCAAAACCTACGAGGATGACCGGCTTATTGAAGAAAGCCGCGTCTACCGCCATGGTCGATGGCCCGGCAATGACGAGGTCGGCGTAGGAGAGGGTGTCGGCCAGATGCCGGTCGGCCTCGGCGGTGAGCTCGGTGTTCCGGACGTCAAGGAACGAAGCGCGGGGCCGATCAAAGATCAGGCGTCCCTTGCCCTCTTTGGGGACGCCGCTCACCGCGTCCATGGGCGGCAATCGAACGAGGAGCTGACAATCCGAAGGCATGGCCGCGACAATGAGCTCAATCACCTCGCGATCCACCGTGTTCTCGCCCAGGTAGCGATCGCCGGTGGGCGCATAGAGAATGAGGCGCTTGGAAGGATCGCCGCTAATCCGCCGGAAGAATTCTTCGCGGCTGGAGCGCGGCTCGGTCAGGTAGCGATCGTAGTGGGGAATGCCGACGACGCGGATCTTCTCGGCTGGAATGGCGCTATAGCGCACGGCCTCATCGCGGATGATCTCGTTATTGACGATGAGGGCATCCGGCGTAATGCGGATCATGCCTTTGGCCGCAAGGTTGTCCCATGATCTCACCATGCCGACAACGGGGATGCCGCGGTCTCGGGCCTCGTGCATGAGGCGGACGTCATTCTCGTTCTGGACATCGGCAGCAAAGACGAGATTGGGGCGGTAGCGATCGAGAACCGGGCCGAAGCGATCGCGGGGCGTGAAGCGGCGATCCAGCCACCTGGCAGCGGCCATGGCCCCGGCTCGCCCCCCGAGCAGTGCCGCTAGCCACGCGCCGCTGCCGCGAAGCTCGGTCTTCCGCTTGATCGCCAGGGATCGGGTCTTCACGAGCGAAAATGCAAGATAACGGGAGAATCGGTCGCTCCGCGTAACCGACTCTGCCACGCCCGAAATATAAATCCGCGGGTGCAGAAATTCGCTCGCAAAGAAGAGCTTCTTCGGCTCGGGCACCAGCAAAATAACGCCTACGTCACTTCGGGCGAGCAGCCGCCCCAGGACTGGGGTAGCGAGAATATTCCGCGAAATCAAACCATGAAAGCTGGTAATGAAAATCGTTTTCATCCTCTTTTGAGCGCGCGGCCAAACACCTCAACCATCCCATCGGCGTAGCGCTGCCACGAGATGTTCCCCCGCACGTAAAGAGCGCCTCCCCTCGAGATCGCTTGATAGAGGTTGGGGTCGGCGGCAAACGCCCGGATGGCCCGGCCGATATTCATGGGATCGCGGGGCTTGACCAGAATGGCGTTCTTGCAATCCGTCAGCACCTCGTGGGCGCCCGCCCCGCGCGAGACGATGACCGGAAGGCCGGTGGCCATGGCTTCAAACACCGCCAGCCCCCAGGTCTGAAGCTCATTGGGGAAGATAAAGACGTCGTGGGAATGATAAGCCTCGAGAAGTGCTTCGTCCGAAACTTCGCCCGCAAACGTCACGCGGCCGTCAAGGTCGAGCTCCGATACGAGCTGCTTCAGTTTCTCGAAGTAGGCGGGGCTGGCTGACGTATCGCCGATGATGGTGAGCAACGGATCATAGCCCCATTCATCGCGGAGGATCTTGAGAGCCAAAATGGCGTCATCGAAGCGCCGATGCGGAAAGAGGATGCCGGTGGTAAGGATGCGGATGCGTTTGCCTGCGATCCCGTGGCGCTCGCGATACGGGAATTTTTCAACGTCAAGGCCGCTCCTGACCACGATGCCATCCCGGCCGAAATACTCCTTCAAGAGGTTTCGGTTGAAATGATCCAGCACGGTGATCGCATCCTGGGCACGGATGAAGCGCACCCGCTCGTACCAATCGCTAACCCAGGCGCGAAAGCGCCTCGAGGGCGGCGGCCGAGGGGCGCCGAACGCTTCGGCCCGTCGCCAGACAAACCGCGAGGACGCAAGGTCATTCATCTGCCACACCGACGGAACCTCCCGGACGTCACGCTTGAAGAAATAGGCCACGCGATGGGCAACGGTGTCATGGGGATGGAGAAGGTCTATGCCAGGATCAATGCGGCGCGCAAGCTCGCGGGCCATGCGGTTCTCCCGGCTGCGGCCCGATGCCCGCCCCAAGAAAATATAGCTATCGCGATCCCGGTGGCTCTCGCGATCGAGCGCAACCACCCGGAGCCCTTCGAGGAGATCGGGGTAGCAGCGCTCTCGATCATAAGCAAAGGTGTAGAGGCTGATCTCCTGCCCCCTCCGGAGGAGCTCTTGGGCCAGCGATAGGGCCTGGCGCTGGGTGCCGCCTTTTACGTCCAAGCGCCGTACAATCATGGCGATCTTCATGACGATCTCTTGGGATAGTACCGCTCCCGCATATACTGCCGGAGCGATGCCTGCCATCCTGGCATGGGGAGTCCTCTGGTATTAATGAGGAAGGCACTCTTCGGACGCGGCACGCGGAGAATAGTGCGCTTCCGCCCCGGTCGAACCAATCGCCGGTCACAGGAAAGGGCCCCGGCAACGACGCGTGCAATATCGTAACGGCTGACCCGGCGGCGGGAACCGGAGACGGCGTGGTAGATTCCGCTCTCGACGCGCCGGCGATGGAGGAGGCGGATCGTGCCTCGCACAAAATCCCGCGTCCACACCGGGAGCCCGAATTGATCGCTAAACGCGACGCACGTCTTGCCCGCGAGGAGTTCTCCTGCCAGGTGATCAATGAATGTTTTCCGAAAATGCGAATAGAGCCAAGCGGTGCGGACGATGAGATACGGAATGCCGGCCGCGTTGGCTTCAGCAGCGGCAATGGCCTCGCCACCGAGCTTTGAGGAGCCGTAGACGTTCACCGGATGGGGGAGGTCATCCTCGGCAAAGGCATTTTTGTCATTGCCAAAAACATAGGCGGTGCTGATCTGGACGAAGACCGATCGGGTATGGCCGGTATCGGCAAGCGCGCGGAGGGCATTGCCGGGGCCAAGGGCATTCGTCCGCCAGGCCTCGAGCGGATGCGCCTCGCACCAATCAACATCAATCTCGGCCGCGCAGTTGATGACCACGTCAGGTCGCGTCGCTCGCATGACGCGCCGGAGCATGGCAAGGTTCGTAACATCAGCCCGCCTCCGATCGCAGGCAATGGCCGTAAAACGCTCGTGGTGGGCAAGGGCATGGGTGAACTCCTGCCCCAGCATGCCCGAAGCCCCCAGAACCAAGACGCGACGCTTTCTCATGTGATTTGAACCCTCCACACCCTTCCGGGCGTGGCCTCATCGTAATTCGCTTTCGCGACGATGCTCCCATGCCTCCACGACTTTCCAGCCGTGGGAGGATGAACGCCTCTTTGATGATAGCGGGCTAAGATACCGCGCCTCTGCTCGCCTCGCTTCGCAAGTCGAAACGGGCGGTGCGGTTACCGAAGCGATTCATTTGGGTTGCTCTGCTGCCAGCCCTCGCTTGCGAAAGAACTCTCGGAAGACCGCTAGCATATAGTCAATGTCAGCCGGCTTCAACTCGGTGTGGCAGCCGATGATGAAGCCGTTCTTACGGACCCAGGTTGCCACTGGGTAGCGGGGCTCAAGATTGCCGAAGAGCTTCCTATACACGGGCTGGTTCAGCAGCGGGAAGAGCGGCCGGGTCTCCACATTCCATTGTTCAAGCCAGTTCGTGATGTCATCGCGGCTGAATTTCTTTGCCTTGACCACGATCGGAAAGAGCATGAAGGCATGCTCCGAGTGCGGCGGCCACCACGGGAGCTGGAGAAAGGCCTGGTACGGCCGGAGCCCTACCAGGAGCTTACCGGCGTTCCGCTGGCGAATGGCAATGTTTCGTTTGATACGGGCCAGCTCGGCCACGCCGAGCGCCCCTTCGAGTTCGGTCAGCCGGTAACTATAACCGACAGTAACGAAGTTGAAGCGACGCCGGACAACCTCTTCGAGTGCCCGGCCGGTTAACCCCCGATCATCATCCGCGGCAAGGTAAATGTTATCCCGGCCGTGGCAGGTCAAGCTGCGGAGCGCAATCGCGATCTTGGGATCGTCGCTCAAGGCCATGCCGCCAACACCGGTCGAAGCCAGGTGGGGAACGTAGGTGGAGTAGCAGGCAATATCGCCGGCTGACCCAACCGGCTTGCCGCGATAACGAACCAGCATCGCCTGGCTGGAATCCTCGATCAGCCGGAGCTTGCGGCGGCGGGCGATCCGGACGATCGGCCGCATGTCGGCCGAGACCCCAAAGAGGTGCACCGGCATAATGGCGCGCGTTCGCCTGGTGATATGTTTTTCGATCTCCGTGGGATTGATGTGGTAGGTCCGCGGATCAACGTCCACGAACACCGGCCGCAGGCGGTTATGCAAGATGGCGTTTGAGCTGGCAATGAACGTGATAGCCGGGACGAGGATCTCATCGCCGTCCTTCCAACCATCGAGGTCTTTCAGGGCGTGGATAGCCACCTGGAGGGCCGAGGTGCCGGAGTTTGCGGAGACGGCAAAACGACGGTTATGCAACGCCGCAAACTCGCGCTCAAACCGCTTCAAGAACGGGCCGTAGCTGAGCCGGCCGGAGCTAAGGACCTGATTCACGTAGCGGCGGTGAAGGGGGGTGATAAGCGTACCGCCAAAGCCGATTTGGTTTTTGCGGCGTCGCAATCGAGCCATAGCTGGGCGTCTAGACCGCTCCACCAAGATCCGCGTCCACCATGAGGCGCACCAGCTCCGAGAACTTAGTCTTCGGCTCCCAGCCAAGGAGGCGCTTAGCCTTGGAGGCATCCCCGATCAAGGTGTTCACGTCTCGGGGCCGGAGCTCGGCCGGATCAGAGCGGATATGACCCCGCCAATCAAGCCCGGCATAGCCAAAGGCCTGTTCAATGAACTCATGTATTGAGTGCGATTCGCCAGTGGCAATGACAAAATCCTCGGGGCGCGGATACTGCATCATGCCCCAAACGGCCTCCATGTACTCTGGGGCATAGCCCCAGTCGCGCCGCGCATCGAGATTGCCGAGGACAACTTCGTTCTGTCTGCCGGCCTTAATGCGAGGGAGTGCCATGGTGATCTTTCTCGTTACAAACTCCTCCCCTCGGCGGGGGCTCTCGTGATTGAATAGGATGCCGTTCACGGCAAAAATTCCGTAGGCCTCTCGGTACAGGCGCGTCGCGTGGTAGGCAGCGAGCTTGGCAATGCCGTAGGGGCTCTCGGGCTGAAAAGGAGTCGCTTCGTTCTGCGGCGGCGGCACGTTGCCGAAAAGCTCGCTTGAGGAAGCTTGGTAGAACTTAATCCTTGGATCGATTCTTCGAATGGCCTCAAGAAAGCGCACGGTGGAAAGCCCGGTAACCTGGAAGGTGTATTCCGGCTGGCTGAAACTGACGCCAACGTGCGACTGCGCTGCGAGGTGGTAGATTTCGTGCGGCCGAACCTGCCCGACCACGGCTTCGATTCGCGCCGCATCATTCACATCGCCGCGGTGGACGATGATGGCTTTTTGATCAATCAGGTGTTGAATTCGGCTGGTGTTGTTGTTCGCCGACCAGCGCACAAACCCATGGACTTCGTAGCCCTTGGCTAAAAGGAGTTCGGCCATATACGAACCGTCTTGACCGGTGATACCGGTGATGAAGGCCTTTTTTCGTTCAACCATGGCGTCGTCCTATTCCTATAACCCATTGCGGATAAACGCTGTTTCCCTTGTGCCTATGCAAATGCTCTCCTACCATAGGGGAATGCACCAAGGCGCCGCGACGGTGTCAAAACCCGCTACCGGGCAAGCAATGGGGTTCATGGTAACAGAACCGTTGGAGCTCCTCAACTGGCAGAGGATTACCGTTGAGGAGTCCATGCCGCCTGAAGTCCAGCCAGCCTGTCCGTCGTGCGGCCAGCTCCTGACTGAATTCGTTCGCCTGGCTGCCGCCGACGGCCATCGCGCCATCCGCGTTGGCGCCTGCTACCACTGCGCCTACCTCGGCTACCTTGACCGGCCCACCCGTGAGTGGATCAGCCGCTACTACGATCGCGTATGGAGCCATGGCGCCGAGAAGGACACGGAGGCACTTGCCGCCAAGAAACAAAAGTCCAACCCGGCTCGGAGCGCGATCGAACGCGCACTTGCTATGCTGCCCGATCCGCGTGCCGCCATCGTCGAGATCGGGAGCGGGTACGGCACGATGCTGAAGTTTATCCGGGCCAACGGCTTTCTCAACCTCATCGGCATCGAGAGTTCGCGCCGCCGAGCCGAAGCCGCAACGCGCGCCACGGGTTTCCCCATCCTCAGCGGCGACTTCGAAGCGCCCGCAATCCAGTCCGAACTTGCTCGCCGCGCGCCGATTCGGCTCCTCTTGGCTTTCCACGTGCTCGAGCACACCTACCATCCCGGTGAGGTCTTGGCCGCGTGCGCGCGCCTCCAAAAGTCCGGCGACCTCCTGGTTCTTGGCGTTCCCAACGTGTGGGGCGAGCCGGCCATGAATATCCTCCTCTTCCTGCCGCACCTCCATTCGTTCAGCGCCTCGAGCCTCGCCCAACTCATCAACCGCTCCGGCTACGAGGTAGTGGACTCGAGCTTCTCGAACCAAGCAGAAGTCATCCTCATTGCCAAGCGGACGACAATGTTGGTGGATTCGAGAACGCCGGCGCGCGATTACGGCTCCGATCTCACAATAAAATTCCGGCGCGAGCTTTGTCTGGATCAACCGCTTGATGCTGGCCGCACCTACCGTTATTTCTGGTCCAAAGATACTGCCACGGTCTTTGGCCTCAAGCCCTATCACTGGTACTGGCGAATCCAAGATCGCCTCGCTGGCCGCAGCGGCTGCCGATCGCTCCTCGTCGAGCCGCTGGCCGATGACGTCTCCATAGCCGACCTGCCGTTTCGGGTACAGTTCGCACGCAACCTCTTCCTCTGCATTAAATGAGCGACGCGAGGTATGGCCCCGGCGCTAGTAGTATCTCGGTGCACGCTGGCGGGGGTCGTTGGCAACCGCAAAACGCGCCTGCAGGGAAAGCCCGCCGGCATGGAATCCCGACGGGTAGGTGTAGCGGATTGGCCAGACCGAGGCCGGAGAAGTGTAGACGCTCGTATACATGATCCGGGGCCGCTCGAGGGCCAGCCCGCCTCTATGGAGACCGCTCGTGTCGCAGAAGATAATGGTGCCGGCCCGACCCGTAGAGCTCATTACGTCCTCTTCGGGTAGAGAATATTCGGCGTGGGGTGGCATGGCGAGCGTACCGCGCGGGGGTGACTGCGGGTAGAGCGCCCGCCATTTGCCGCCGTCGTGCGAGTACTGGAGGTACGTAAACGGGCCGGCGGCTTCAGTCACGTCATTGAGGTACACGAATACCTTGACCAGCTTCCGATCTTCAGGATCGCGGTGCCAGCGCTGGGAAGCCGTAGCCCGCAAGCGCGGCGGAAGGGGCAGAGTGGCTTCGAGGTGCCAGAACCGGAATTTCGAAAACATCCCGAGGTAGGCATTGACAACCCGGAGGATCGGATCGCTCAAGCTGAACCGAATAAACGGATGGGCAAGATCAATGACCGCCGGACCATCCCACAGGTTAATGAGAAAGGGCTTTCGGATTCTCGGCTTGCTGCCGGTTGCCAGAATTTGCTCTCGTTCCCGGACCGCCGCCCTGATATGGGGGTTCTCCCAGCGCGACAGGGCATAGCGGCGGAGTTCCTCCAAGAGGGCAAGAGAGCCGAAAAGCTCGGAGGCGTGTGCCACGGCAATCCCTCGTTCTCGCAGCGATGCCACGAGCGTGGCCTCGAGGGGCGAGAGCGAAAGAGCGTGCCGGGCGTAAAGCGTGCGACCCTGCCGGTTGAGGAACCGCCACACCGGCCGCACGCCCCGGATGCGGTAGTAGAGCGTGCCGAGAATTAAGAGTATCACTCTGGCAAATCGCCGCATGCCAATCAGGGTCTAATGGCGTACCGAGCCAACCGACCTAGGTTTTGACCCTCGAATGCGAGGGGGACGGTATAGCGCTGCGGCAGGCGCGAGGCCGGCGTGGTGTAGACGCTCGTGTACATGATGCGCTCGTTCATCGTGGCATAGCCGCCGCGATGAACACCGGACGTATCGCAAAAAATCACCGTGCCAGCCCGACCGGTGGCAACGATGCGATCTTCGGGCGGGACGAGGCGTTCGACCATAGCGGCGTCCGGATGCCGGCCGCGATCCGGATCAAAGGGGAATGCGCTCCTCCATCTGCCGGACGCATGCGAGCCCTTCACGTAGGTGAAGGGGCCGGCGCCTTCATCGACGTCGTTTAAATAGAGGAAAACCTTGACGAGTTTCTTATCATCCGGATCTTGGTGCCAGCGCTGCGAAGCGATCGGATCGCCAAGGCCGCGGCGCGGGACCGTGACCTCCAGGAAAAACTCTCTTAAGCGGGGCACGAGCCCAAGGTAGGAACTGACGATAGCCAGGAGCGGCCGGCTCAAGCTCCACCGGATGAACGCATTGCCAAGATCCAGTTCATGCGGCCCGCCCCAGAGGTCAACGAGGAACCGCGCTTTTTTCCCGGCTGGCCCCGGCCCTTTACCTTCGGCGCGTCCGCGGATAGCGGCCTCAATCTCCGGGAGTTCGCGGCGGCGACGGGCCCAGGATTGAAGTTCCACGAACGTGCCCGGCGGCGAGATTTCATCAACCGCGGCAAGCGTAATGCCATCCTGTCGGAGTGACGCCACGGCCCGCGCTTCGGGCGCCGCAAGCGCGGGCCGTTCCTGCCAGTAGCGTAGCCGCCCGCCGGCATTGCGGGCCTGCCACACCGGGGCGGTATTCCGCAGCCAGTGCCGGAGTGTCGGAAAGATATTCATAGGTGCTCGCGCAATAATGACCGGTAAATGTGGTGGTAAGCGGCAGCAACCCGCTCCCAGTTCATTTCCCGCGCAAAGGCGAGTGAGGCGCGGCTGAAGCGCTCTTTGAGCTCCGGCGAGGAAAGAATGCGGATTGCGGCCTCGGCGGCGGCGGGAGGATCCTGCGGCGGTACGAGAAAGCCGTTCTCTCCGTGGGAGAGGGCGTCTTCAGCACCCGACTCGCGGGTGCCGATCACCGGGAGACCGGCAGCCGCGGCCTCCAGAAACACAAACCCAAACCCCTCGACGTCTTTGTCCACATCATACGGCAAGAGCATGAAGAGTTCCGCATTGCGGTAGAGCCCTACCAGGAACGGCCGCGGCACATGCTTCACCATGACCACGCGGTCTTCAAGGCCGAGCTCGCGGACCAGCCCCCGGATCGCCGGCCCGCCGCTGCCGACCATCACGTAGCGGAGTTCTGGCCGCTGCGGCACGATCTCGGCAAAGGCGCGGATGGAAACGGTGAACCCCTTTCGCGCCTTGGGCGAGCCCACGGACAGGATGAAGGGCCTCCAGCCCTCGATCCGAGCCCGATCTCCGGCAGCCACGCCATCCCAGAGCGGCCGCTCGAATTCCTCGCTCGAGACGGCATGGTTGATGACGTCAATCTCAAGCCCGGCAACTTTTTTAACGACTTCGCGCCGGGTGTAATCGGAGATGGCCACGACGCGATTGGCCCGTCGGTACGCCCAGGCCAGAAGCCAGCCATACCGCCGGTACAGCGGCTGGATCGCCCCCGTGCCGATGGCGGTGATGAGAAGGGGCTTGCCGAGGGCGAGATTCGCAAGCGCGGCGATGACGCCGTAGGGCCAGCCGTCAAGTGCGTGGATGAGGTCCGAGCGCCGGAACATCTTCCGGACTCGGGCCAGGGCCGGGAGGAACCGGAGGGGATGTGATGGCAGGATGGGCTGCTCCCAGGGATGATGGCAGCCACTCGTGGTAAGCACCACGGCTTGGAGGGCCGGGTTAAACTTTTTCAAGTTGGTGACGAGTGCCAACGCGAATCGGCCCGCACCGCTCGACTCACGGAGGTTATGGTTGAGGAAGCAGACCTTCACGGCAGTGTACTGATGTCTACCCGTGCTGGTCTCAACCAGCGCTTCGGCTCGCGGAGCTCGCCCATCGCCCGGGCAAGAAAGGCGCGGTCATCGCGGTCAAAGGCAAAGAACTCCCGGAGCTTTAGCCGGAGGGCCGGGTAGGCCTTCCGAAGATAGACGGTGTAAAACGTCACGCGGTAGAGGTACGCGGCAACGTACTCAATGATGATGGCCCAGAGACCGACGAGTGGCAGGAAGATAACGAGGAGGACGGCCGTGATGACGGCTTCGGCAAAAATACGGAGAGCCAGGATCTTCTGCTCGCGGAGCGCGGTCAGAAACACCTTCTGGGACTTATAGACGGCATAGAGCGGCAGGGTGAACGCCATAACCTCGAGGTACCCCATGGCCGGCAGGTATTTGGGGAGGAGGAGCGCTACGAGCGGCCGAGCCAGAACCGCAACGCCAACGGCGATTGCCAGGCCGGCCCACACCCCGTATTTCAAGATGCGGCGGTAGATGAAGCCGAGGCGCCGCGGCCGGCCAACTTCCCACGGCAGGAGGCCGCCGATGATGTTGGTCGGGATAAAGGTCTGAGCCGCCGTGGCCAGATTCATGAGGATGGCGTAGAAGGCCACGGCTTCTGCGCCCAGGAAAAACCCAACGAACCAAACGCCAACGTTCTTATACGCCCGCATGAACGCATAGCGCAGCGACACCCAGAATCCGAACTCCCGAAAAATCTTGATGAGGGGCCAGCCCGCCGCGGCAGCGGCGCTACGGAAGAAGCGACGGTACTCGCGGAGGAAAAAGTAGCTCGTGTATACGAGCACGATACCCGCGGCGGCGACGTTAGCCAAGAGCACCTCGGCCAGCCCCAACCGATCAACCCACAGCAATCCCAGTAAGAGGAGAATGCGAATCCCATCCTGAATGGCGATGACGCCGAACGTGACAAAGGAGAGTGTGGTGCCGAAAAACGTCGTTTGGATGTTGCGTAGGCTCGCGATGGGTATGAGGAAGCTTGCGATGCGCACCAAACCGGCGATGTCACGATCGTAGAAGCGCGCAATCACCTCGGCGCCGGCCATGAGGACGGAAAAAGCGAGAACAGCCATGAGGAGCTTCAGGCCGGCAAACTCGTGGAAGAGCCGGCGGCCCTCGCCAATGCGCTTTTGGGCAAAGGAGCGCGCGAGGTCAACCGAGACGATCTCGTCAAAGAACCCAGTAGTGAAAGAGCCGATGATGGCCACGGCCGCGAGCGCCAACTGGTAGAGCCCGAACTGGTAGACCGAAAGCTTGGCGAGGATGATGAATGCGGCCGCAAAGGCGAGGCCGCGCGAAAGCAGGCCCCAGAACTGGCCCCGGGCCAAGCTCTGAACCGAAAGCTCGAGGAATGAGTAACGCCGCTCTTCCACCATACCCTACCCCCTACTACCGCTCCGGAATTGCGTAAATCTCAACGATCTGACCAAAGCGCTCAAGCGAAAAGAGCTCCATGGGGTGGATGGTTGCAATTTCGCCCGAGATATCCAGGGCCCGCTCCAATCCCCCGCCCACCCGGAACGGCATGAATCGATTCACGAGGCGCGCCGCTTCGATGAGGGGGGAGAGATGGGGATCAAGGTCAGCGCCATTCATATACTCATACTCCACCATGAGGTACCGGAAGCCCCTCTGTTGGACGTCGCCAAGGCTAAGGCGGCGTTCCGGTGCCTCCGGCGCCACAAAGTGAAGATTCAGGAGATGGTAGGCCGGCTTGGGGTAACTGGCTTCGTCACGACGCAGGAGCACGCGGTCTTGAGCCCGGAGGGCGGTGGGGTCAATCGCCGCAAGCTCCCGGATGCCCTCCTTAGTATTGATCAGCCGAAGGTAGGGGAGGTCGGCGAGCACCTTGGTCCCGGGTGGAATGTTTGATTCAATCCAGCGCTTGGCAACGAGGCGCGTATCGGATTGCGAGAGGAGATAGTCATATCGCAGGTCAATAACGAGCGGGTAGGCGAAGAAAATCAAAAATGGCAAACCGAAAATGGCGAGCGCAGCCAGCCGCGTTGGTCGCAGCCGGTTCTCAAACGTGGCGACAAGCTCGTCTACGCCGTATCCGGCGAGTACGGCGAGCGGCGGCAGGATGAAAATGAGCGCCCGGGGGATGGCGTTAAAGAAAAAGTAGAGCAACGAGAGGTAGACAAGACAAAAGACGATCGCGAGGAGAACAAAGGAGGCGTTGCGGCGGAGGAGAGCCCAGGCGCCGATGAGCGCTCCGGCAACAAGCGTGGCCTCGTACCAGAGGAGGAGCTTGGCATATCCGAAGAGGAAGTTCGCCCACTCGGGGATCGCCATGAAGCGGCTCGCGAGAGACGAAAAGCGCCTCCCAATATCGCTGCCGACGCTTGAGGCGCCCTCACCCCGGGTAAAACCGTATGGGTAAAGGAGAATGAAGGTTGCCCCAAGGACCACCGCGAGGGCGATCATTTGCCACAGCCGCAAAGAACGCATCTTCGCCGCCATAGACCGACCCCGTGCCCCGAAGTGATACCACAGCGCTGGCAACAGTCCGATGGCGGAGGAGGTATTTACGCCCATGCCGAGGCCGGTCATGAGGCCGGCGATGAGGTAGAACCGGCGTTCGCCCTTGGCCCGAACGCCTTCGGCGGCAAGCCAAGCCAACACGAGGAGGAGGGAGGCCGGCATCCAGTGTCTTACCACCTGTGATAGCTGAACCTCGTAGAAGGAAACGGCGAGGAACATCGCTGCCAAAAGAGCCCCCCGCTCGGAACCGGTCACGGTGCGAGCCAGGCGATACGTGATGTAGACAACCGCCACGCCGAGGATGGCATTTATGACCCGTGCGGCAATCCAAAGGAAGCTCGGGTCAAGCGTAAAGGCGTCCATGTACTCCATGAGCGGCGGAAAGCCGGAGAGCGCGTAGTGCACGGCCAGCACTGGCGCGAGCGTAACGAGATAGAAGTAGGACGTGAGCGGGGGGTAATTCAGGACCTTCCGGAACTCCCCCTCATGCCAAGCCGGAACGAGTGTTCTTAACTCCAGCATCTTCAAAGCACCCAGCACGAGCGCTGGCTCGTCGTTGACCAGGAAAAACGGAAAACCATAGCCAATCCCCCACAGGCGCAATACCAAAGCAGCCAGCAAAATCAGGAATATAGGTTTCCCCAAGATGTTCATGAGTTCTAAGCCCTAAGTCCTAAACCCTAAACCCTAAACAAACCCAAAGCCCAAATGATCAAAATCTTACCTCAACTTCGAAATAATAGAACCGAAGATTTTCATCAGTTCGGTAGCCTCCTGAATAAGCGCTGCGCGTTCATTCTCTTGATCAGGCCTTGGTTCTGAAAGTCTAAGCCAATAGACTTCCTCTTTTGATTCCTTTCGTGAAATCTTAATACGCATCACAAAATCTTTCTTACTCAATGCCTCATCAGCTTCAATATAGTTTGCGCCAATGGATCCAGCTGCCCGTATCCCCTGTTTCGCAGTTTCGATATTGGCTGGAGTTTTAGGTAGGCTACTGAAATACTGAAATGCGCGCTTAGCAAAGTGGAATGTTCGTTCATCAAGATCGTAGTGTTTCTTACTTTGGATTTCGGTCATTCGGGGTTGGCTCGGGTTGGGGTTTTTGGGGTTCGCCCTTCATCCGGTTTCCGCGGCACCCGCCGCCAAAACCGGATGCGCCATGGTTCGATCAGCCCCTCGTAGATGATATGGGTGGAAATTTTTGATTTACCCAACCGCCGCTCGGTGAAGATAATCGGAATTTCAGTAATGCGCGCTCCCCGACGATAAAACATCATACGGAGCGTGAACCACCAAGCGTATCCGGTAGCCCGCACCTTCTCGAAGGGCACCCGACGGAGGAATTCGGTCCGCATACAGGAAAATCCGGCTGTGGCATCGCGGATGGGCGTGCCGGTGATGAGGCGGACATAGAGGTTGCCGCCCCAGGAAAGTAAACGCCGCCAGAGTTCCCAGTTTTGAATGCCTCCGCCCTTGACGTAGCGCGAGCCGACCACGAGGTCATGGGTCTCGCACTGCCGCACAAGTTCAGGGACATAGCTGGGGTTATGCGAGAAGTCGGCGTCCATGGTGACAATCAGATCGTCCTCGCCCTCATCGAGGACCGTACGGAATGCGGCCTGATACGCCGAGCCCATGCCCATTTTGCCGGGCCGACTGATCAGCGCGACGCGGGGATCCCGCCTCATGAGATTACTTACGAGCTCCGCCGTGCCATCCGGCGATCCGTCATCAGCCACCAGAATCCGAGTATCGTTCGGCATCACTGCCAAAAGCTCGGTGATCAACTGAACGATATTCTCGGCTTCGTTATAGGTGGGGATGATGATGCGGACACTCATGTGATGCAGATCTACGGATGGAATGCGAATCTACAGATATGCGGATGATTTGCTGCGATGAAGTGCTAACACCTTTGTGACCGCAGGCGAAAGCGGCTGGGGGAGTGCATCGGCCCGAAACCATGCCGCTTCCTGTATCTCCACCGCATCCAACGCAAACGTCGAGTTCGTAACGTGCACATAGGAACAATAAACGGTATCCCGTTTATGCTCTTTGATATTGAAGTAGTGACCGAGGTACACCACCTCTCCCAACTGAATGCCAACTTCTTCTACAACTTCACGACGCACCGCTGCTTCCGGTAATTCGTTCCGACCAACACCCCCGCCCGGAAATGTCCAATGCATCTTTCCGTAGGTATTGCGGATCAGCAAAAGCTTGCCATCACACTCAATGAGGCACTTCACGCCATAGGTCCTCGGGCGAACGACAAACCAGTAGAGCTTTCGGAACGGATGTATTGCCTGATAAAAAACTCTCCGTGCGTTCATGATCGAAAGAGGCCTACGAACCCCGAAAGCACGGCATCAATGTCATACTGCTGCACCCATACCTGCACTGCCGGGGCAACACGCTCCAGATCTGATTGGGGAAGTACCAGGAGCTCGAGGAGCTTTGAGGAAAAGATACCCACGTCGCCGCTGGGGGCAAGCCAGTGATTGAGCGCCGGCGGAAGCATCTCCCGGATCCCCCCGACATCTGCTGCCACGAACGGCACGCCAGCAGCCGCGGCCTCCAGGAGGACGTGCGGGAAGCCCTCTTCCTCCGATGGAAGCAGAAAAACGTCGGCGGCGTGGAAGTACGGCACGATGTCCCGTTGCGGAACTTCACCAACCAACCGGACATACGGCTCCAGCCCTTGATTCTTGATTCTTGATTCAAGATTCTTTTTCTCCGGTCCATCGCCAACCACAATAAACATAGCACGCCTCTCCAGTTTGATAACAGCCGCAGCTATTTCCGAAAGGAGGTGAGCGCCCTTTCGCCGCGACAGTCGGTGCACGAACAGAACTATCTTTGCGTCCTCGCGCAATCCAAGCTTCGGCCGTGCCTGTTCCCTAGTGCCTGGTGCCTGAAACCTTGCCACCTCAATAAAGTGCGGAAGGATGCGGATACGATCCGGCCGCAGGCGGTAGCGCTGGCGGTATTCTTCGGCCAGGCCGGGCGGATTGGTAACGAGAATCGTGTGCCGCAGAATGAACCGGAACACGGTCTCCTCCAACCGCGGCCGAGCGTATTTCCACGGCTCCCCGGAATTCCAGTAAAAAACTCGGCCGCCCAGCGTGCGCGCCACCGACCAGGCGGTAATGGCGCCGTAGAACGAATAGTGAACATAGAAATTGCGGCAACCGCGGAGCCGCTCGCGAATGAGCACGGCCAAGAGCTCCAAGAACCTCAAGGGCGGCCAGGAGAAACGCTGGCGGTAGTATGACGCCGCGAGGCCTCGCGGGTCACCGCGAGCCCCCTCAATCACCACCAAGAGATCCAGTACCCCGGCCGCCCGCCGCACCAGTTCATACAAATGAAAAAAATGACTGCCGGTATTCTCGTCGTATTCCGGCAGCACGTAGACGATCCGCGGCGTGGCGCGACTACCCATACTTCCCGGCGAATACCGAGCGTGCCCGTTCGAGGCGCTCCTCCGTGCCCAGATCCTCCCACCATCCGCGGTGGATATGGGTCTTGAGCCGTCCCGCGGCGGCGAGCTTCGGGAAAAGTTCCTGCTCGAGCATGAACGCCCGCTGCGGAACGGCATGAACATCCTCCGGATGGAGGATGTAGCATCCGGCGTTGATGTGGCCGGGTTCGCGCCGTTCCGGTTTCTCACGGAACTCACGCACCGATTCCTCGCCATCAATCTCCAAGAGCCCAAAGTCGCTGGCATCATCGCGCCAATGCGAGACGAGGAGGGCAGTATCCGGCTGATGGGCGCGGATGATGGCCGCAAAGTCAAAATCAGCGAGGATGTCGCCATTCAAAACCAGGAAGGGCTCGGTCAGACCGTGGCTCGCGAACTTCACCGCCCCACCGGTGCCAAGGGGTTCGGGTTCGACCATATACTCGCAGCGGTACCCAGCCCCATCCGCGAAGGAAATAACGGCCTCGGCGCGATGTCCGAGTGCGAGGCGTATGCGCTCGAAACCGGAACTGACGAGCCAATCAATTTGATGGGCGAGGATCGGCCTGCCCCCAACGTCAACCAACGCCTTTGGTATATCGCGCGCTGACAGCGGCAGCCGAGTTCCTTTGCCGCCCGCAAGGATGATTGCGGCCGTAATATCCATAAATGACTCTGTCTATCCTTATCTTACCCCCGTGCGGTCTTAAGCGGTTCTAGCGCAGTTTGAAGATGGAAAATCTCCCAACGCGGTCCCCTGCGGCGAATGACCGAATGGCCAAAGCTGCCGGCGACGGTCGCGCCGTCTCGCTCACGAGGTAATCGACGCGGTAGCGCTCGAGTGCGCTTCTGAAATCAGTGCGGCCGAGCTCGCGCCAACGCTCGAGAGCCCTCTCCACGGCCTCATCCGGCAGCGGATCTACCGGCTTTTGCCGGAGGCCCAGCAGGCCGCGGAGCTTATTCCCCTGGCGGGCGTGGGCAGCGGCGTTGATGAATTGCACTCCGAAGATTGCGCGCTCGTTCGCGAGCACCCCTTCACGGCTAACCCTCTCACCGTAGTGGTTGAGGAGAAAGCGGTCGAGCACTTCAGCGTCGGGGAGAAAAGACAATCGGGCGGGCACGGCAAAAAAAACGTTCGCAGCGGTGTAGATGGGCATGAGGTGAGAAACCGAGAGCGGCGCGAAGACCACCGCATCCGGCTCGGCATGCTCGTTGAGCCACGCGAAGAGCTCAAGGTTTTCGGCGCTCGCGGCCAGAGCTTCGGCCGGCAGCGGCCGGAACCACGCCCCGGTATCTCGGAAATTCCACGCCGCCATGGCGATGACCACGAGTGCGATTCCGCAGCCGATACGGAATCGCATCGCGCCGAGCCGCAACCATACCGCCGAGATGAGGAAGCCGCCGAGGAAGGTGAACCAAAAAAGCGCAAGCGGCGCGTAGTGCGAGGAGAACTCAAAATTGCGGCCGGTCAGCACATGCTGATTTGCCGAAAGCATGATCGCGAAAACCCCGACCACGAGAACGGCAAGGTGTCGTGTCCGCGGTACGATTCCCTTCCAGGTGAGCGCTCCGACGACGGCAAGCAGGGCAAGCCCCGGAACCACGATAGCTATCCCCGAAGGGAAGTGCGAGTCGATCATACTGATCCGCCGGAGCGTCTCAGCGTATTCCGGCAACTGCATAGCGCGGAGTGTGTGTAGGAAAAAAGGGGCAGCGATGACGAGACCTCCGCCAAGTGTAATGAGTAGCGCTCCAACCATCCGCCGTTCACGCCGATACCAAAAGAGTGCGCCGAGGAACGCCAAGAGCACGAAGTAAAATGACCAATAGTAGGGATAGAGGTAGAAGAGGAGGCCGAAATTGACCGCCGAGAGTACGGCCAGGCGGCTAAGCGGTCTTGCGGCCTCATGTGCCCGTACAAGCCGCTCGAGGAGCAAAAACTGCGAAAGCCAAAAGACGAAGTTGAATTGCGGACTCACGGCGCGACCAAAGTCGCTCGGCGACCAACCGAGAATGAGGAAGACCGCACCGAGCACCGCGAGCCACCGGAGACGGGTGATGACGTAGAGACACGAGTACGTGAGAAGGGTGATGATTGCTGGCAGGAAAAAATCATAGATGACGCCCCAGGCAACCACGCCTCCGCCAACGAGACGAATCGGCTGGGCGAGAATCCATTCACCCAGGAACACCGGCGAGGGTGGCTTGGATTTATGCTCCCAGAGGTAGGGGTTGCCGATGGTGGGGTGGCCGTCCAGCACCTCACGAATCCGGGCAAAGTACCAATACTCATCGTCAATGCGGATGTTCGCCGGGTGATCAAACGAGATACCGGAGCGGAGCTTGGCGCCAAGCGCTGGGAGGACCATGACTAACCCCACCAGGAGCGCAAGCGCCAGCGCCGGCCAGTGGAGGCGGAGAAACTGCATCTTCATGCCGCGTAACGGTCCAAAATTTCTAAAACGCGCTCGTAGCGCGCTGGCGCTCCGGTGGCTGTATCCGGCGGCGCGGTATCCCTGCGGTTGACGTAAGCCCAAAGCACCCAAAAGAGGTTTGAAACTTCTCGTTCAGCGAGGCGCTCTTCTAACAATGCCGAAAACTCCGGTATTGGCACCTCGGCAGTATATTCCTCCACCATCCGGGTTTTCACGGTCTCGAAATCCGGACGTGCGCTGATCGAGGCAAGAAAGACCGCAAGGGTGAAGCTTGGGTCGCCAGAGCTCGTCTTCTCCCAGTTGATGAAGCGAAGCCCATCGCCGGTGGGAAAGCAGTGACCACCGTGGGCACTTGCGAAAATGAAGGAAGGGCCCACGGCTTTGAGCACGCGCTCGAGCCGTGGCTCAAAGCGATCCAGCATGGTCTCGACACGAGGCAGGAGTGCCTCGAGCCGGCCGGCCCACTCCTGAAGCTGCGACGCTCCCCGTATGACGCTCAAACGCTCCTGCCAGGCCTGCCAAGAGCGCTCGTAACTCACGTAGGGTTCGTCGAGCTTAAGCGGCAGCGTCTCGTGGGGGATGCGGTTGACGGCTGCGATGAGGCGGAGCACCTCCGGGAAGAAGCGCATCTGCTCCGTGGAGTCATATGCGGAGAGCGGCTTACCCTCGAGGAACTCCATGAACATCGCCGGCTCACCGAAGAAATCTTGCTCTAGCCCGAAAACACGCGGCCCCACGGCATAGGACTCAAGCAGTTTCAAATTCTCGTACTCGTTGACGATCCCGCTCGCCGGCTCGCCCCACTCCGGCCCTTTAAAGCGGAGCACGAAGCGCTGCCCCGGTGCGGTCACGAGGTAATTAAAATGGCCCGACCATGGCTTGGGATCAATATCCGTCACCGTGATAGGGTCGCTGATGCCGAGTGGACGCTTGGCACGGAGCCAGCCGGTAATCGCGGCAATGCTCGGCGGCTGCTGCATACTAGCTATTTCAAGGTAACACACATCAGACAAAAGAAAAACGGCGGGCCCATACTGGCTACCCGCCGTGTATCGCGCAAAGATCTCCATCCTAGCGGTATCGCAGAAGCATCTGCTGCACCTCCGCGTACCGGTGGACGACGCTCGTCCCCTCCTCCACCGGCCGGCGATCGCCACGGCGCGCCGCGTCCCACAGCACCCAGACGAGATCAGCGGTCTGGCGCTCGAGGAGCCGCACCCAGGCAAGCTCGGGGAAATTGGGGGCGTCCGGACGCACGTCGAGGTACGAGTTGACGAGCGTCTCCCATACACGCTCCGGCACCACGCCTTTCTCGCCCACTGACGTGGCAAAGCGAACGAGCGTGAAGGAGGGATCGTTCCTCAAACTGATTTTTTGCCAGTCGAGGAACACCGTCCGGCCGTCGCGCCAGTAGGTGTTGCCGGTATGCGCGCCGTCGAAATGAAACGAGAATTCCGAGGGCAACAGATATTCGGCCTTAGTGAGCAGATGCGACGTTTTGCGGACGATGGGCATGATGCGGACCGCCCACTGGAGAACGTCTCGGCGCGGCAAGCGCCGGAACGAGTCCACGAGCCGGAAGTACCCGGCAAGTTTCGCACGCTGAAATCCCTCGTGAACATACTTCCGCATGAACGGAAACCGCTCGGGACTGATCGGCTGCTGGTTTAGAAGCGCGATAGCCCACGCCGCACCCACCAGGTGCTCCTCGGTAAGTGGCTTCAAGCCATTGAAGCAGGCAGCCTCAACGAACTCCTGGATCATGAACGACAATGGCTGCGTCATGTAGGGAGCCCCCCACTCGAACGCATAGGCCCTTGGCCCGAGTCCCGTCGGCTCGATCGCCTTCAGGATCTCGAATTCCTCGGTCATTGAGATCCACTCGCCCCGACGGTAGCTCTCCGGATTAATCAGCCGGAGCGCATATACCCGCTCCCCCTTCGTGACGTGATAGATGAGATGGTTCCGCTCGCTCACCACCCCGACCTCCGCGCCCGAGAGCGCGAGGGGATTCCGCACATCCAGCCACTGCCGAACCTCGGCGATGCTCGGCTTCCTTTCATTGCCCATTCTCCTCCTCCCTTCGCGGCTAGGTTGTCCGAATAGTATCCACGGTCTAAAGAGCAGAGGTATATTACAACAGTTTAATTAAAATTGCAAGCCAAGGTGAGACAAAATCCTCTGGGCCCGGGCCTCCCAGGTGTATTGGGCCACCTCCTGCCGGGCGTGGGCTATACGGCGTTTGGCTTCTCCAAGGTTTGCGAGCGCCTGCCGGATGGCATCAGCAAAAGAGCGAGGGTTATCAGGGGTCGCAAAAAGGACCATTGACTCATCAACAACTTCGCGGATGGAAGGGATGTCCGAGGCCACGATCGGCCGGCCTGAAGCCATGTACTCAAAAAGTTTCATCGGCGAGGTGTAGTACTGCGAGACCTTCATCCGGCCGGTGTTGGGCAGTACGAGAACATCCGCAGCTTTCAACCATATTGGAATTTCGGCCCACGG
>CAYIBD010000001.1:0-8525 GCA_964361655.1 uncultured Candidatus Saccharibacteria bacterium | reverse complement strand
CCGCCAGGGATGGAAAATTATAACCTCATGCCCGAGCTTGGCCAATGCCTCCGAGAGCTTGACGGTAGCCAAGCCATGGGCTTTCTCGGTCGGAAGGCGGGCGTTAGTTACGTAGAAGATTCTCATGTGAGCTAGTTCTTGGTTAGTAGTTTTTGGTTTCAGTTTTCTGGTTCTTGGTTTTAGTTCATCGCCAACTGCAACTAAAAACTACAAACTGCAACCAATAACTAAGAACTAAAAACTGAACGCGCGACGATAGGCCGTAAGGTATTCCTCCCAAGTCCGCGGCTCGAGTGCGAGAACTTCCGCTTGTGCTTTCTCGGCCATCCGGCGCATCTCCGGATAGTTACGGCGGGCTTCAAGGAGTGCTCGCATAAGTGCCGGGCGATCTCTCGCCAGAACAATGCGGCCGGTTTCACCGTCGCGAATAAGCTCGCCAGCCACGCCGACGTCGGTCATGAGGATTGGCAAGCCGCTTGCAGCGGCCTCAACCACGCTCCGGCCGTAGCCCTCGAAGTTCGAGGTGAGAAGATAGAGATCCGCTGTCTTGTAGTACGAGGTTAAATCGCTCTGCCAGCCCTCAAGCTTCACACGCCCCGTCAATTCTAGATACTGAATTCTAGATTCTAGATTCTTCCGCTCTGGCCCGTCACCAACAATGATGAGGCCGGCTTTAGGGAATTCCTTGAGAAGATCGGCGAACGCCTCTAGCGCAAGCCCAAAGTTCTTCTCCCGCACGAGGCGCGAGACCATGAGAATGATGAAATCAAGCTCCGGGTACCGCTGGTGGAGGTCAAATGACGGTTTGGCGTTGGCAAAGCGCTCGCGGTCTACGAAAATCGGCAACACCATGATCGGTGAATGAGGAATCTTGAATCCTGAATCAAGGGAACGCTTAATACGTTGTGATACGACGCGGAAGGCATCCCCTCGCGGCACCATGAAACGCGCGAGCCAATACCGCAGTCGTTCCTTCCAGGAGTTGCGGCGAAAATGCGGACTGAAGAAGTCGGCGTGGAGTTGAATGTGAAGCGGGAGGCCAGTGGCGCGCTTCAAGAGCCAACCGGCAAGACCGGATTCGGCCGGATCTTGTGCAGAGATGGCATCAATGCCGTGCGGCCGGGCGATCTGCCGGCCAATTCGAACGGCATCAAACGGCCGGAGAAAAAACCAGCGCGAGTTTGTTGGGTAAAGGCGGGCTCCGCCCTCAAGCGTTTCCTCCCTGAAACCGGGCGCGCTCATGACTATCACCTGGTACGCATCAAAGAGTCGGCCGTAGGCCGCCACCCGGCTGCGGGCTTCGGCACCCGCTTGGAATATCGAGGTATCGGTTCCGATCACGAGGACCCTCACGGCAGTATTGACCGAATCAGGTTCAGCCATTCTTCAGCCACCGCCTCCCAGGAGCGATGGAGCGAAAACCCTTTTAGTCGCTTTTGATAGGCCTCATATCCCGCAGGATCGGCCAGAATCCGAATTTTGTCCGAGATATCATCTTCGTCGAGCGGATTCACGAATAGACCAATATCTTTGAGCGTCTCATAGAACCCGGTCTCGCGCGTAAGAAGGAATGGCGTGCCGACCGCGAGGCACTCAAGAATGATGTTGGGACTCACCTCCGAGAGTGATGGCAGGAGGAAGGCGTGAGCCGATGCGATCTTATCGCGGAGTGCTTGTGGTCCAAGCGGCGGCCGGATCACCACTCGTCCCTGTGGTCCAAGATTATGAATTCCCCGGCCTCGCCTCGCCCGCCCTCGGTTCGCCTCGGACGAGGCCGGGGGCTCGGCCGAGGGCGGGCTAGATTCCAGATTCTGTTTTTCCGGCCCGTCGCCGATGAGTTCGAGCCGATATTCGCGCCGCATAGAAGCCGCGAAGGCTCGGATCAATCTCTCGAGATTCTTTACGCGGATGAAGCGGCCAGCAAAGAGTAGCACCGGCTCTCGCTCGACCCGACCCCGGCCTACTGTCGGCCACGGCGGGGCGATAATGGCCGAGCGCGATGGCGGCGCATAGCCGAGCAGGAAAATGTCTCTCCGCCACACGGACGAGAAGGCGACGGCGTGAGCCCGACGGCAGGTAAACCGAGCCAGTCGATACATAAGCCGCTCCTTCAGGCCGAGGTGTTCTCTCACCTCCGGGAATCGTTCATAGAATTGGCTCAAGGTGAGATCGTGGTGGGTGCGCTCAATGTACCACTCCCAGAGAAAGTCACCCTCAACGCGGAAGATGATGGGTTTCCGCAAGAGGGCTGCGGCAATGACAAGCGGTAGACCGACAATGACCGGATCGAACACGAGCGCGATCTTGGCACGCCGAAGCAACCCAAGGGCACGCCAGAAATAGAGGAGGTGCTTGAGGCCGGAGGGGATGTGGTGGGCGACGGCCCGGATATCACGTAGCGTGGCAGGCGGATGCCGCCACGAACCGTAGGTTACGATGGAAACAACCACGCCACGAGCGCCAAGCGCCTCGGCCAGCTTCTCGGCATAGCGCCCTGGCCCGCCAATGTCAGGCGGGAACTGCGGGGTGGCAATCAAGATATGTGAGGACCCTAGGCCAAACCGCCTGAAGGCAGTGCGGTAGGCCTGGGTAACGACGTCCCACGAGAATCGCTCATGCACCATCGCCTGACCCTCTTCTGCGAGGCGGCCCGAAAGCGCCCGTTTTGCAAACAGCCGCTCGATTTTTTCCGCAAGGTCAGATGCATCATCTACCCGGCAAAAAAGCCCGGTCTCACCATGGCGAATGATTTCGGGAATACCGCCCACCGGCGTGCCGACAATCGGCAGGCCGCTAGCCAGCGCTTCGATGAAGGCGCTGCCCAACCCTTCGGAACGTGAAGGGCGGGCAAAGACATGAGCGCGGGCGAGGTAGTGCGGGACGTCTCCTGGGGGGACGCTCCCCACAAACTCCACCGCGGCCTCAAGGCCGAGGTCCCGGGCAAGCGCCTCGAGGTTCGAGCGCTCCAGCCCATCGCCGACAATGAGCAGGCGCACACCAGAGCGTTTGGGCCGGAGTTCAGCCATGGCGCGGATCAAGGTATCCACGCCGTTTTTCTTGACCAGCCGCGACACCGTAATCACGGTCGGCGGCAAGCCCTCACGGCTCCTGGCAGTATGAAATCGTTCGAGGGCAACGCCGTTGGGGATGACGGCCGCACCGCCGCGATACCCAAATCGCCGCGCCAGGGCCTCGAGGTACGCACTAATCGCCGTGAGATGGTCGGTGCGAGCCAGCGCCAATCTCCACGCCAGCCCAATGAGGCCAAAGCGCCTCCGGCGAATGTGTAGCTCGGGATCACCCTCTTGCAACGTCAGGACGATCGGCGTCGGGTCCCAGAAGCGGACGACGTTCAGGAGGTAAGGAATGCCGCTCGCAAACGTCACCATCACCGGCCAGAAGAGAACCGGCTTTGCCTCGGCTAGGAGCGAGAGCACGCGGATGGTGCCGAGAACGGGCAGGACAAACTTCCCAAACTCTGTCCCGAAGCCGACGCGAATGATCGTCCCCTCTTCCCGTTCTTCTCGCGCCGGTAGGTCTCGATACTGGCGCCACGTGATGATGAAAAATCTGAACTCGCGAGCCAGACGCCGGGTGACCTCTTGGATGGCAACCTCTGCACCACCGACGAACGGATCATAGGCGGTGGTGAAGACGAAAATCGCGGGCCGATCATCTCTTGGCATCATCCGGTACTACCTCACGCCGGGAACTTCCGCTTCAGCAACACCAAGCCGATTGCCGCGGCAACGCCGAAAACAACGCTCGCCGCAAAGAAGGCGTTCGAGGCGCCAATGGCCGCAAGTAGAACCGGCCGAGGTTGGCCCGGAGCCCCCGGGGGCGAAACCGTAGCCAGTCCTCCATCACGATTCTCGAGGGCTTGACTCGGCTCTTGCGGCAGAGGCGATTGGGGCGGCCTCATCGGTTCGACGGCTGGCAGAGGCAGTACCGCGCTCTCGCGCTTCGGAAGCGCATGCGCACCCGGCGTTGGAGTGTGCTCGACGACAAATGTTCCCCCGGATTTTTCCCAGCTCGCGCCGCGAGGGAGCCGAGCGGCGAATGACACGGATTCGAGGGTAACCAACCTTGCGTCGCGGAGTGTCAACGATACCGCGGGGTCAAGGCCGGTAACGGCAGTGGCAAAGACGATGGCTTGCTTGCCGCCGACAACCGTGCCCACCGGGATGCCAAACGTAAAACTGCCTCCAGCGAGGAGATTCATGCCGCCGATGGCAGCATCATCTTCCCCGTTGTTGAAAAGCTCTATGAATCCATCACTGCCGGGCTTTACCTCGCTTATCTCAATCAGTGGCGGCAGTACGCTCACCACCCGCCAGTCCGAGCCCGTGTACTCACCGGAGGAAACAGTAAGATTGGCTCGGTAGGTGCCGGGAAAGTGGTAGATATGGGTAAGCGATTTTCCTTCTTGCACCGTGCCGTCGCCGAAGTTCCAGAGGAAACGAGCGCCAGGCAGCGGCTCGCCGTTCAACCCAAAGGCAAGACCCTGAAATAGAACGATCGTGCCGGCCACCGCCGCGGTATCGGAGCCAGCATCCGCGCTGAGCGATGGCCGCGGTGCACCGCCGGAGCCCGATGCTGGGGAAGGCGGAGGCGCTGGTGAGGGCGTGCCGGGAGTCGGAGGGGGTGGCGGTGGAGGTGACGTGGGGCTTGAATTTGCCACGCCAAGAGAGGGAGCTACGTATATTTTCCATGCCGCCGCATTATTGCGCACGCCATCGCCGAGGAGGCCGATGGAATTCCCCTCCGTCAGTGCACCGATGTCCACGAACTCCCCGGAAGTCCAGAGTCCGGCTGCTGCCGCGGCCGATTCCCAGGTTTTTGACTCCGATACACCCGGTTTATGATAACGGACAAAATCTACGATGGTTGAGCTCGAACGACCACCGGGCCTGAAAATCGCGAGCGACCCGGAAGAGTTTCCCATATTTGAAGATGCCGAGGAATGATAGAGGTTTAGAGCATCATCCGTCCCGGATGTTCGGAGGTGAATGAGCAAGAAAGAGTTCGGCGCTAACGAGAAGCCGGCCGGGAAAACAAAATACCCGGTGCCGTCCGGGTAGAGCTCCCAGTTCGAGAGATCCGCCGCACCAGCATCGGGATTGTAGAGCTCGATCTTCTCCAATCCGGTATCGGTGCCGGCCGGATCAAAGAGCACCTCGTTGATGACCACCGAGGCAAAAACAAAATGCGGCATTAGAAAAAGACCGCAAAAAAGAACCACGGATATCACTAAACGACGCATAGGCCGATGTTATGGCGCTAGCCGCCAGCCGTCAAACTGCCTACTCTCCGCCTGCTGGCTCACTGGTGTTCCTGCTATTAAATCCAGCTACCCGAGTGTTCCTATACCCGAGTGTTCCTGCCATTAACTTCAACTGCCCGATCGAACAATAAATGTTGATACACCTATGAAACTAGGAAACGCCGTTGATGCGATGCCTTGAAAGAAGGACTCTCGACTGCGGCCTCAATCATCTAGCAACGTTCCCTCGCTTTCGATCCGGAAAATATGCACCCGACCGCGAAGATCAAGAGCATCAAGACCGCTGATAAACTCCTGCGGCAATGGGGCCTGGCCGAGCCAAACGCTCTTTTGGAGCCGCTGGTAGCCACAGGCGATAAGCTCTCCGCGAAGCCAGCGGCGCTTAGCGCTTTCACGCTCGGCAATGTCAAAACAAACCAGCCGCTTCTTCCCATCCGGCCGCGGTGATATAACCCTCCGCCGTTCAGCCAAACGGGCACGGCCCCTAGGGGTCAGCTGCCAATGCCATTTCCCCCGCTTAGGAATTCCCTCCACCAATCCCTGCGACTTAAGTCGCGAGAGGATCGTTCGAAAGGTCGGACGCTTGAATTCGTAGGAAGAATCAAGTCCAAGAATTTTTCGCCACAGCCGCGCCTCGGGGTACTTGGCCGGAAAAAAACTGTCGAGGAGCACTAGACCAAGTTCTCCAATTTTTCCAACAATCAGCCAGGTAAGATTGGGCCGCTGGTAGCGCGGTATAATCCGCGCAAATTTTCTCGCAATAGGCATAACTCTATATTAACGTTGATTGACCGATCGGTCAATAAATGTTGATGAGATTGCGGGCATATCTAACGAGTGTGGGCATATCTAACGAGATCGAAGACATATCTTGAAAGTTGCTCCGGGCCCATAACTGCCGAAGAATGCGGCCGTGATATGATGAGCGCATGCGAATCCCAAGACAGCACTTATGGCTTGTTGCGATCTTGCTGGTAGCGGCATTGCTGCGCCTCTGGGGGCTGGAGCGCGGTGATCCGATGTCGGACGAGGTGACCTACGCCTTCCGAGCCATTGGCCTGGTGGACTCGTTCAATGATCCGGGCATTCAGACAACCACCTGGGAGTGGCTGGATTCGAATATTCCCTGGTGGGCGCACCTATCCTTCCATGACCATCCGCCGCTCGTCTTCTGGATCCAGTACCTTGCCATGCGACTCTTCGGCGAGGCGCTGTGGCCGGCGAGGTTGGCTGCGGCACTCTTTGGCATCGGCTCGGTCTGGCTCCTCTTCCTCATCAGCCGACGGCTGTACTCCCCGCGAGTTGCCCTGCTCGCGGCAGCGCTCTTTGGCCTCACCGTGAACCACGTGTATATTTCGCGCACTGCCCAACAAGAGAGCTTTTTGATATTCTTCCTGCTCCTCGCTCTCTATTTCTTCTTACGGTCACTTGAGAACCCGCGATTCCTCATTCTGACCGGTGCGGCAGCCGGGCTTGCCATGCTGGCGAAGTACACCGCCGTAATCATCGCGCCGGTGGTGCTTACCTACCTTCTCCTCTTCAGACGCGAATATCTCCAACGCAAGCATCTCTGGCTTGGCATCGTGGCCGCAATCGTAGTCCTGACTCCGGTGATCATCTACAATATTGCGCTCTACCAGAGCCGCGGCCACTTCGACCTCCAGCTCTCCCACCTCCTCGGCGTTGAGCCAGAGGCCTGGCAAAAAACGCCGGGCAAGGACATCGGCTCGCTCGGCGTGCGGCTGAAACTTTTTCTCCCGCGCCTCGTGCATAGCCAGTCGTGGTTGCTCATCGCACTTGCCGCCGCTGCCATCCTCGGATTCCTGAAGCAATTACCGGCTCACCCCGCCAGCACCTGGCAGCGGCATGGCTTCCTCGCCATCATCACCGCTTACCTCATCCTCCTCATCCTCTCCGCCGGACCGGCTATCCGGTTCTTGACCGTGCTCACCCCATTCCTGGCCATCGCCGCTGCCGGCATCTTCGTCGCCCTCGCCGATCGACTCCGGCAGATGCGAACGGCCTTGATCGCGGTTGCCGCGGTCCTCGCCTTTGAAATCTTTTACACCGTCAATAACCAAATCTCGGCTTCGAGCTACGGACCGCGGCCATGGCTCGCCTCACCCCTCCGCTACGAGACCTACCCCTGGGGCTACCGCGAACTCGAAGCATGGCTCGAAGCGGAATTCGCCGGCCGCTACCCGGCCTTCACGTTTGAGACCACCTACGGATTCATCACCTCGCTCCAGGAAAAACGCCTCACCTCGGCACGGAAACGCGGCGACACGCCCTATCCGGCGCTGGTCCTCTACCACGGCGGCTTCGACCCCCAGCCGGAGCTCTGGTCGTTCTCGCGGCGGCTCCTCTACGATGGCTGGCCCATCATGACGCTCGATGACTACCGAAAAATACTCTCAAGCGGCAATGACCCGTTCGCCGAGGCCGGCATCCGCTCCCGCTACCTCATCCTCCGCGCCACGAGCGCGCCAACGCCAGCCATTACTGATCTCGTGGGAGGAGGCGAGCCGATTTCCATCCGCAATAGCCGCGGCGAGGCGGCATTCCGTATTTACCAGTTCTGACATGCACATGCAGCCATTGGCCGCGTCAGCACTTGGCGGTAGAATGGAGCCATGAATCGCTCTCGGACCATGGCTACGTTCGCACTCATCCTCGGCCTCACGGTGGCCGGGCCTCTGGCCTCGGCCCAAGCGCCGAGCACCCAAGATCTCGCGGCCATGATCGCGAAGCTTGAAGCCGAGATCGCCCTACGCCAGCAGGAACTCACCGGCCTCCGTCGCGCAGCAGCGCGGGCGGTCGGGTGCACGTTTACCCGTGATCTCGCGCAGGGCCTAAGCGGTGAGGACGTGCGCTGCCTCCAGCGCTACCTCAATGCCTCGGGGTTTCTCGTGGATACCACTGGCGTCGGCGCGCCGGGAAACGAGAGTACCTTTTTCGGATTCCTGACCAAAGCCGCGCTCGCCCGCTGGCAGGTAGCAGAAAACGTCTCTCCGGCCGGAGGGTACTTTGGCAGGAAGTCAAGGGTAAAGTACGCCGAATTGCAGCTTCCCCCTCCACCCAAACCCTCACCCTTCCTCCCGCCGCTCTCACCGCCGGCAACAACCACACCACCCGCACCCCCGCCGCCACCCGCACCGCCAGCCAACACCACGCCGCCGGCACCGCCGCCTCCGCCGCCGGGGCCCAAACCCACCCAAGCGCAACTCGGTCTGCCAAATCT